>CAZGHZ010000016.1:0-51061 GCA_964525655.1 uncultured Occallatibacter sp. | reverse complement strand
ACTCAATCGAGCGCAACCGCTACGTGCCGAGCCTGGAGCTGGCGCTCACCTTTGCACGCCTCTTTGAATGCCCGACCGACGAGATCTTTCAATTGGAGAAGGAAGCATGACCGATCACTTTCTTAGCAAGATGCCGATCCTCGGCAAGTTTGTCGATGAACGGTTTTTGGAACACCGCCGCCGCTCCACCAGTCTGGCTGGTATCGTCGGCTGCCTTGTGGCTGTCGCGCTCTTCGAATACCGGTTGTTCGTTAACCACACCGTGAGCTGGGACCTGCTTGCAGTTGTGAGCACCATGGCGCTGGTCAAGGTCGCCATGATGATCTGGTACAGAATTAAAGACTGACTCCAAAGGGAGAAATAAATGTCTATCCGGATTCGTCGACTCGACCCCAGGGCCCGCGGCAGGATGGCTCTTGCCAACATCTCGCTGGTCATCGGTCTGCTGCTTTGGTTCTTCGTTCACCCGGTCGGACAGGTCGAGCGCAATTGGCTTCACGCGATCTGCGGCTTCCTGCTTGGCCTCTCAATCACCGTCAATCTCTTTAACTTCTGGTGCTCAAGCCGCTGCGGCGACAGCCAACCCGGAAAGCTATAGAAACCGCTCCCGCTCTTCGGCCGTAGGAATCGGGCAGCTCTCCAGCCGCCCCCAGATGCGGATGCGCCAGCGGGCGACGAGCCGGTAGGCGAGATCGCGAACAGGCCTCGGAACCAGGCGCAGCACCGCGGAAACCGCTGGCCACGGGGGTGACAACTCGCGCAGCATCGCCAGCGCCGCATCGGTGCGAACCAGGATCTCCTCCTCCGCGCCGGAAAAATCTCGAAGAACTAGAATTGTGTTGGGACCTGATTCAGAATCAGGCACGCTGATCCCGTGCCGTTTCAACAATTCGCCCCAACCCGAAGCCTCGAAAGCCGCAAAGCGCAGCCGATCCTGTCGGTCGTGTCGCAGAAACCAGCGTACCGTGCGATTGCACAGCGCGCAGTGGCCGTCAAAGAGGACCACGAGCCGCTCGCCGAGTTCTTTAGGTCTACTCACCATCAAGGGGATGCGAACTGATTGCATCGAGATTCAATTCGCTCGAGCCACAACGATTCGGCCCTCTATACTGAACCCACGATGAGTTCCCGGCACTCTACAATCGTCCGCACTTGTTCTCAAGCTCTGCAGCAGCGCGCCGAGCGCTTTTTTCCCGGCGGGGTCAACTCTCCGGTCCGGGCCTTTCGCGCGGTGGGCGGCGCGCCGCCGTTTGTCGAGAGCGCGCAGGGCGCCTGGCTCACCGACGCAGATGGCAACCGCTATATCGACTATTTCGGCTCCTGGGGGCCGATGATCCTGGGCCATGCCTTTCCGCCAGTCGTCGAAGCCATCGAAAGAGCCGCTCGCAGTTCGGCGAGTTTTGGCGCATCGACTGCCGCCGAGGCCGATCTGGCCGAGCGAGTCATCGCCTGCTTCCCGGCGATCGAGAAACTGCGCTTCGTCAGCTCGGGCACCGAGGCCACCATGTCGGCGATCCGTCTGGCCCGTGCCGCAACCAGTCGCAAGATCATCGTGAAATTCGAGGGCTGCTACCACGGCCACTGCGACGGCTTGTTGGTCAAGGCCGGTTCTGGCGTCGCGACCTTTGGAATCCCGGGCTCTGCCGGCGTCCCCGAGGAGACAGCCCATCTCACCCTGGCCCTGCCCTACAATGACTTGTCCGCAATAGAGGCCGCCTTTGCCGCGCATCCCGGCCAGATCGCCGCCGTGATTCTGGAGCCGGTCGTCGGCAACGCCGGCTGCATTCCGCCCGCTCCGGGCTATCTCGCCGGTCTTCGCGCGCTCACGGCAACCGAGGGTGCGCTGCTGATCGCCGATGAGGTGATGACCGGCTTTCGCGTGGCTTTGGGAGGTGCTCTGGATCTCTATGGCATGGATGCGGATCTGGTCACGCTGGGCAAAATCGTTGGCGGAGGGCTGCCAGTGGGCGTTTTCGGCGGCAAGAGTGCCTTGATGGACCTGCTTGCGCCGAGCGGGCCGGTCTACCAAGCGGGAACCCTCAGCGGCAATCCGCTGGCGATGGCCGCCGGCATCGCCACATTGAGCTACCTGCAGGAGAATGCCGCCGAAGTTTATCCGCTGCTTGAAGCTACCGCCAAAGCCGTCACCGAAGGCGTAGCCGGCGAGGCCGCCAGGGCTGGAGTTCCGCTGACGCTCAATCGCGTCGGCTCGATGTGGACCTGGTTTTTCACCGCGAATGAAGTCACCAACTACGAACAAGCCGCGCATTCAGACACGGCTGCCTTTGGCCGCTTCCACAGTTCAATGCTGAACCAAGGCGTCTGGCTTCCACCGTCGCAGTTTGAGGCTGCATTCTTAAGCACGGCCCACGGCCCGGACGAGGTAGCTGCCACCATCGCCGCCGCCCAAGAAGCATTTAGAGCGGTGATCGATCCAGCCGCATGACGCACGGCTCATCGGATCGAGATGTTTTTGCTTGATCTCTCGAAGAAAAGGAGAGCAGACGCTAGATCCCGACGCCGAATTCGCTCTCACCGGCATGGTCGTAGAAGTCATAGGGGGTGCGGCGCTTGAACTTATGGCGGCAGCGCAGTTCGCGACCCACAACGATGCTGATCGCGGCCAGCGTGATCCCCACCGACAGCCAGCCAATCACCCGGAGCACGGGCGATCCAACGGGTTCTTCAGCGTCCTCTCGTAACGCTGGTATCGATTCTCGATCGGTGGACATGGGCGTGGCTCCTTCAACGCAACCAGGATAGCTCTGTTTTGTCTGGCATTATGATACCGCAGATTAGCCCTAAACGGCTCGACGCTGGAGAACCACCGATCCATCCGCCACCGGAGAGCTCAAGCTCCAACCTCACTGTCATTCCAACGCTTCTGCGTTTCCAGCAGCGGAGAGACCCGCTTGTCGGTGATCTGCTTGATCACTTTCGACCGGTGTATAGGACCACTGACCACTGCACCACCGTGAGGAGGCAGTTGTCCCGCGTTAGCCACAATCCGACAATTGCCGGATTGTGGGACGGAAGGAGGTTTTCAGCTCCAATGACTCCAAATTGTCTGGACGAAGATTCGCAGTGGGCCGATAAGGATAACTGACGTAGAATTAACAAGCTCGACAGGACTTCGTCCCGCTCGACTGACAGAAATAAGTGGCTGGCAGATACTGAAGGAGTCTTGAAATGATGAATACGTATCGATCCCAAGTGGCGTTCGCCATTTTGGTTGCTCTAACTAGCTCAGTGGGCTTCGCGCAAACCAGGGGCGAAGTAGTCTATTCAACGACCTGTAAGATGTGCCATGGCCCCTCTGGCGCAGCCGACACACCGACAGCGAAGATGCTCAAGGTGAAACCTGCTTCCGATCCAGACATCAGGAAACTCACCGACGAGCAGATGTTTATTTCCATCAGGAGCGGAAAGGGCACGATGAGGCCTATGCCGTCACTCACGGACGCTCAGATCAAGGATTCGATATTCTACTTCCGCAATCTCGCCAAGTGAAGAAGAGAAGGCGCAGTTTCCTGAACAGGGATTCTTTGTCCTGAGGAATCCCTGTGGGACAACCATATAGGTGAGCCTGAGCGCGTTGCAGAAGGAACCGACGAAAGGGTGTGCTCAGAGGATCGAGTGACGCTCATCGCTAGGATCCTTTTGGATGCCTAGCCGCGCAGCACCTTCATCTTGCCGCGCGAGGCAATCAATGCAAGATCGTGTCAGTCGTGAAGAATCACATTCAACAGGGACTTGTGGACTTTGATGCCGCCGTTATAGTCGATGAATCCCAGCTTGCGAAAGCGGTTCATGAAAAAGCTCACGCGCGAACGCGTCGTCCCGATCATCTCGGCGAGCGTCTCCTGTGAGATTTTGGGAATCAGCGTCTCGGTGGTACCCGGCTGCCCGAACTCCGCCATGAGCAGCAGAATGCGCGCCAGCCTTTTCTCGCTTGAATTGAAGAGCTGATCGACCAGATCTGCCTGGGTCTTCATGCTGCGGCCAAGCAGAAACTTCAGAAACAGATCCGAGAAGGCGCGCTCCTCATGCATCACCCGCAGCATCTCCTCGCGTTCGATTCTGAGCGCCGTGCAATTTGTGATGGCTGTGGCTGTCGCCATCCGCAGCCCCGGTGTTCCGGCGATCGACTCCTCTCCCACAAAGTCGCCGGACGCGAGCAAAGTAATGGTCGCCTCTTTCCCGACTTTTGATATTACTGTCAGCTTGGCCCGGCCGATCTGAAGGTAGAAGATGCAATCGGCCGGATTGCCCTGCGTGAAAAACGCCTGCTTCGGTTTGAACTGCACAATTCTCCGACCCTGCCCGGCTTGCGCCAGGAAGACCGCCGGATCGAACCGCGCCTGCACCTGATCTGCCACTCGAACTCCCCGTTTAGCCGACGCGATCTTGCGTCGGAGTCTCTCAACAGACTGCCCGAGTCACACCGCCTTTCCCGTGCCTAGTCATGGAAGACGTACATACCCGATCTAACTACTAAATTCTCGGGATTGGAAGCGAAAATCTGTTCATTTTTGCTCAGTTTGACGCAGTTGATTTTCAGAAAATCGAATCCCCTTTCAATCTCGCAAAATTTAGCAACCTGCCGTTTCTCATCGAGCATTCCCTCAGCTCCCGATCCCATGCTCGGACTCCTTGCACCCGCACGTGAGCCGAAGCCAAAATGCGAGAATAGGAGCAGCGCACGGTACGCTCTTCTCATCCAACCGGCGCGGGGGAGATTTTGGCCAAGCTGCGAGTCCTGTCGACGTGCGTATTCTTGAATCAGCGCCTGCACCACGGCCTGCTCGATCAGGCCGGCCGCGCCGGGGCGCAGGCGGTCGAGATCTATGCCGCACGCCAGCACTTCGACTACACCAGCCGCGAACACGTGGCCGAACTGACCGCCTGGTTCCGCTCGAACTCTCTCCAGGTATGGTCGATGCACGCCCCTCTCTTCCCAGACCGCGAGATGGGCCGTGCGGGCGCTCCCTCGATCAATTTGCTTCACCCGGAAAAAAGCCGCCGCATCGCCGCCATGGACGAGATCAAACGGGCTCTCGAAACCGCGGACTCCATCCCCTTCCGCAATCTCGTCGTGCATCTTGGAGAACGAACCGACGAGTGGTCGCCGCGCACCATCGAGTACGCCCTCACCGCTCTCGAACACCTGGGCGCATTTGCCCATCCGCTCGGAGTTCGTCCGCTGGTTGAGAACCTGGCCGGCGAACCTACCACCCCCGAGCACCTGATGCAGATCCTCACCCTCGGCCACTTGAATTCGGTTGGCGTCTGTCTCGATCTGGGCCACGCCTACTTTACCGTCGGCGTCCCGGAGGCCATCGCCACCTTTGGTGCGCGCACTGTCCAGGTCCACGCCCACGACAACCACGGTCTCAAGGACGAGCATCTCTTCCCCGGCGACGGCAACATCGACTGGCCCGAAGCGACGGCAGCCCTCGACGCACTCGCTACGCCGCCCGCAATCGTTCTCGAACTCAACACCAAGCTCGCCGACGAGCCGGCCACGCTTTCCGCTCGCATCCAAGGGGCCTTTGATCTGCTCGATTGATTCAGGCGGAAACTGAGCAGCTCAGGCTATGATGGTCTCGCCATGATTCCTGCACAAGTTCTGTCACGAGTTTTCCGCACCTTGATCGTACCGTTGCTGCTAACCCTCCCGGCTCTGGCAAAAGAATCGCCCCTTCAGGTCATCGACTGGCCCGCCGCCGGAACACCGGTGGTTCGCTTCACCTTTGGAAAACCCAAAGCTTTGCCCGGCATGAGCAACCTGCATGGCTTTGTCATGGATACCACCGCAGAGAATGTGTCGCAAAAGCTGATTCCTTCCGAGCGCTTCTCTGTCTACCTCTTCGACAAGAACAAGGTTCGCATTGGCGAGGACGGGATCGAATTGACCAACGTCGGTCCCGGCGAAACGGTGAAGTTCGAAACGACGGTCATGGCCTCGGGAACGCCCGCGTCGGTCACTGTCCAAGACACCTTGCAAACCGCCAAGTCCATTTCCCTGACCGTGAACTCTACCCCACAGGGAGCAATGCTCAAATTGGATGGAGTTCAAATGGGCGCCACTCCCCGAATGATCTACGTTGGCCCCGGCAAACATATGCTCAATTTCAGCAAGGAGGGATTCGCCGCGGGCAACTTTCCGCTCGAGATCAGCCGAGACGATGTTTCTGGCGGAACAATCAGTTATGAACTCGGGGCTTCGGCGTTCGACTCGATCGAATTGCGCGATGGCACTGTGCTGAGCGGGGATCTCGTCTCCGTTTCCGGAATGGATGTGGAGATTCGCATTGGCGGCAGCATCCAGCACCTCGACCGCAACAAGATTAAACGCTTGATGTTCACCCAGCGCGAAGCTCCTGAACCGGCACTCCCTCCAGCAACCCCACAAACACCCTGACCAGACGAATTAGTCTCGATTTTGCAGACTATAAATCCGCCTTGAGCACCGGATTCGCCACATCCAGGAAGCCATCAATCTGCTTGAATGAGCGGAAGTGCATTTATTCAGAATTTCACTTGCCCTGTGATGTGGATTACGGCGGTTGAGAGAGATAGAGCCTACTCTGCCCTAGTATCCGACCTACAGGAGCATCCAACCATGCGCGTTCTCGTTGCCTTCGCAAGCCGCTATGGAGCCACAAAAGGCATTGCGGAGCACATCGGAGCTATGCTTCGCCAGCAAGGTCTGGAGACCACGGTCGAATCCACGGATCTGGCGGGAGATCCGGCCAGCTACGACGCCGCCGTCATTGGAAGCTCCATCTATATGCTCCACTGGATGAAGCAGGCTGCGAATTTTGTACGAGATAACTCGAAGGCACTGGCCGACCGGCCCGTCTGGCTCTTCAGCAGCGGGCCGCTGGGCACGAAGACCGAGAACGATCAGGGGCGCGACCTGTGCGAAGTAACGGAACCGAAGGAGATTGCCGAGTTCAAAGAGACCGTTGCACACAGAGAGCACCGCGTCTTCTTCGGCGGACTGGACGCCGCCAAACTGGGATTCTGGCATAAGCTTCTTTATAATTTGCCAGCCAACCGTGACGGTGCGCTCTTTCCCCAAGGCGATTTTCGTAACTGGGCCGCCATCGACGCCTGGGCTGGCAGCATCGCACGAGCTTTGAAGGCCCAATAGAGGGCTGGCTGCTCTTTCCCTGCTACGAGGTTCCCAACCGATATACACCGCATTTCAGGAGACTGAACGTGAAAGACTGGCAGCTTGCAAGGGAGATGAGGCTGGACAAGCGTCTCACCGTCGACGAGGTCGCCACCGCCATGGGTGTCGGCCACGAGGAATATCTTGCTATCGAGCGCGGCGAAAACCCTCGTGGCGCAAGGAAAGCCCAGGACGCCATCCTCAAAATGCTGCCATGTTGGGACAGGCCTGAGGAGCGCAGTGGCGGGACTGGCGTTCCGAACGGCTAGGACATAGCAGATGCCTTCCATATACAGAATAAGCTTGTGTCCTCTCGCTACATATTGGCTGTCCGTCTTCCGAAGGCATTGCAGTTGTCCAGTCGATGCAGAGGGAAAGAACGCAGCCAAATGGCTTGTTCTTGAGAGGGGAGCTCCATCCACGATGTTCGATAAAGTATGCGAAGCGGAGAAGTGCCCTACCCCCCCGTGCCCCCGACGGTCATCTTGTCCAGCTTGATGGTTGGCATTCCCACGCCCACGGGAACGCTCTGGCCGTCTTTGCCGCATGTCCCGATGCCTTCGTCCAATTTCAAGTCGTGGCCGACCATCGATACGTGCTTCAGCGCCTCCGGACCATTTCCAATCAATGTGGCATCGCGCACCGGCGCGGTGATCTTCCCGTCTTCGATCAGATAGGCCTCTGAGGCGGAAAAGACAAACTTGCCGTTGGTGATGTCGACCTGGCCGCCGCCGAAGTTGACGGCATAAAGTCCGCGCTTGACCGAGCGCAGAATATCTTCGGGGGAGTCGTCGCCGGCCAGCATGTAAGTGTTGGTCATGCGCGGCATGGGAATTGATTGATAACTCTCGCGGCGGCCCGAACCGGTGTTGGCCATACCCATAAGCCGCGCCGAGAGCTTGTCGCTCAAGTAGCCGCGCAGCACCCCGCCCTCGATCAGCACCGTCTCCTGAGTCGTCGAACCCTCGTCGTCCACATTCAGCGATCCTCTGCGCCCCGCAATCGCTCCGTTATCCACCACGGTGACCTTGGGACTGGCAACCAGTTTGCCTATAAGTCCAGTGAACGCCGAGGTCTTCTTGCGGTTGAAGTCGGCTTCAAGACCGTGGCCCACCGCCTCATGCAGCAGAATCCCCGGCCATCCTGGGCCGAGCACCACTTCCATCTCCCCGGCGGGAGCGGCCACGGCGTTCAACTGCAAGACAGCTCCGCGTGCTGCTTCCCGAGCCAGGCTCTCCGGGCTCCTGGAGCCTGTGAACTGTTCCAACCCCGCGCGCCCACCACCGCCAGCCGAGCCCTTGGTGGTGTTTGCGCCCTCCTTGGCGATGACGAAGACATTCAACCGGCAAAGTGGCTGAGTATCACTGGCAAAGGCGCCATCGGAAGCAGCAATCAAAATCCGCCGTAGCTCTTCCGAGTAGCTTGCCCGCACCTGGACGATGCGCGGATCGTAGGCTCGCGCGGCGCGGTCGGCCCCCAAGATCAACTCCAGCCGAGCAGCCAGATCGAGATCGTAGCCGCCCGCCGGTACGGGATAAAGATCCGCGGCGGGCGCTTCAGTGAAGCCCTGCACGGGCTGCTTGGCCGGTCCAGAGGCGATCAACGCTGCCGTGCGCGCCACTTGCAGCAGCCGCTCGGGGTTGAGGTTGTCGGTGTAGGCGTAGCCGGTGCGTTCGCCGCTCAGTACGCGAATGCCGCACCCCGCGCTGACGCCCTGGCTGGCGGATTTTACGATCTGTTCGTCAACGCCCAGCGAAGTGGCTGTCACCGACTCAAAGTAGAGGTCCGCGTAGTCGCCGCCGGCGCTCAGCGCCTCACCCAGGCAGCGCTCCAGCAGCCGCTCGGTAATGCCGAATTTCTCGAAAAAGAAGCGCCGGTGACTGGGGCCTGGGGAAGGTGCCGTTATGCTCATCGTGCCTTTAAGTTTACGCCCAATCTCCTCACGGCGGGAGGCTCTGCCGCGCCCGTTCCTCTTTTGATGCGGAGCGATCTGCGCTCTACCGCGGGCGGCTGCATCGTGTTAAATTGGTGCCATGAAGAAGATTCTTGCCGCCGCCCTCCTCCTGATGGTGTTTGCCACCCCGGCGTTCGCAGCCCACAAGCATCATCGCAACACCACTCATCACCCCGTCGTCCATCACCCGAGTGCTCACCACGCGAGTCACCACAACCATCATCACGCCTGAGACGAGGCGCGTTTCCCAGGCAACAGGATTGGGGGGCGCCATGCTCGATGCCATTCCCTCAAGACAAGCCAATATCAGGTTCGCAATATGACAGTTTTGGACGATCTTCGTTATCCGATCGGCCGCGTCGGAAGAGCAGCCGCGAGTGATCCAGGCACGCGAGCGGCGCAGATCCAGACGCTGCGCATGTTGCCCGAGCGCCTGAGGGTGGCGGTTGCCGGATTGAACGACAGCCAACTCGATACACCCTACCGCGAAGGTGGCTGGACCGTGCGCCAGGTGGTGCATCACGTAGCCGACAGCCACGCGATGGCCTACATCCGCTGCAGGCTCGGGCTCACTGAAGATTGGCCCACCATCAGCCCCTATAACGAGGCCGCGTGGGCCAACTTGCCCGATAGCCGATTGCCCGTCGAGATCTCGCTGGCAATTATTGATGGCCTTCACGCGCGCTGGACGACGCTCTTCGAGGCGCTCTCCGACGAGGACTTCCAGAAGGGCTACAACCATCCCGAGCGGGGCCGGGAGAACCTGGCCAGGGGTCTCGAGATCTACGACTGGCACTCGCGCCATCATACAGCGCACATTACCAACCTTCGCGCACACCAGGGCTGGTAGGGCAGATGGCCGCCGGCGCTGAGGCTGCCTCACCCGAGCGGCTGGTTCAGTGCATTGAAGAATATCTGGCTGACCATCCCGCGGCCGCGCTGCTGGAGGATGGCCGTGTGCTCTTCGACATGCGCACCGCGCGCTTTGCCGTTGCCGGCGAGCACGGGCGCTGCCTGCTGCAACTCTGGAGCGACGAGCGCAACCTGATCCGCACCGTAGTTGAAGTGCAGGAGCGAGCGCAATGCCTGCGTATTGCTACCCGCCGCATGGGCGCTGCCAAGCCGCAGACTCTTGAGTTGGTTCCCACCAGCGACCGCCGCACACCTACCGCTCGAGATGCCACTCGCCGCAACTATCAACGGATGCTGGAGCGCGTGCTGACCCGCCACTTCATCGGCTCCAAGATTGATGGCCTCCGCTCTGCAATGGACCTGGAACATAGTTTCGGTCCAGCCTATGTGCGCGGGCGTCTGCTGAAAGGGACTGCGGCCGAGGCGGTCATCGGCGTCAGTGAGGCAGAGTCGGCATCCACGGTCGACGGCATTCTGACTCTGGGAGTTCTCTGGCTTGATCACTGTCGGCAGCACGGGGATGGCCGGCGGAACTTTGGCGGGCTCAAAGTGGTCGTGCCCGCTGGAGCCTGGCGAACGACCGCCGAACGCATGGCCTGGCTCAATCACGCGGCCGCCGACTTTCAGCTCTTCACGCTCGACGAGCGAAGCGAAGAGCTGACCGCTGTGGACTTTCGCGATACCGGCAACCTGGACTCGCGGCTGGTCCATGCATTTTCCTCCGCCGCGGCTATCGAACGCGCACAGGAAGGCATCGCCCGGTTGATGGCGCTTGTCCCAGCCGCCGCGAGGGAGCGCGTCGAAGTTCATCCCAGATCGGCCACCGCGGTCGGGCTGCTCTTGCACGGTCTTGAGTTTGCGCGTGTACGGCACGGCTTTGCAGCGAAATCCTTTGCTCGCGAAGACGAAGTTACCTTCGGCGCGGGTGCGAACGAGACCCCGCTCACGCCGGAGAACGAACCGCTCTGCCGGGACCTCTTCTCGCGTCTCTTCCTCAGCCGCCATGGCGACGGCGCGCACACCGACCCGCTTTTTCGCCTTCAACCTGAGCGCTGGCTCGAGGCCCAGTTGCGCGGTGAAATTGCCGAGTTGCTTCCGGGATTGCGAGGAGATCTGCTCTACTCCCAGGTTCCTGCGCTTTCCGCTGGCGACAGGGGAATGCTGGACCTGCTGACGCTAGACCGGACCGGCCGTCTGACGGTGATCGAGCTGAAAGCGGACGAGGATCTGCACCTGCCCTTGCAGGCTCTCGACTACTGGATTCGCGTGCGTGCCCTGAACCACGACCGGCAGCCTGTTGCGGGTGCCGAGGGCGGCAGGCCGCTCTCAGCCTTCGAGCGCCAAGGCTATTTCACCGGCGCCGAGGTTTCCCCGCTCGCCCCTCGCCTGCTGCTCGCCGCGCCGGCTCTGCGCATCCATCCAGCCAACGAGCCGGTACTCAGCTACTTCTCGCCGGAAGTCGAATGGGAACTGATCGCACTCACCGAGCATTGGCGGCGCGAGCTGAAGGTCGTCTTCCGCAAACGGAGCACCGACACCCGAAGCCTGGACGTGCAGGAGTGAAAGATCAGTTTCAAGAAAGAAACCTGAACTTCGATTCCACCTCATTGGGTCAAATAACCAAGAAAGCCCTTTACATTCACCTGTTTGTGGCAGGATAATCTCGCTAACTTTGAGCGTGCGCGCTTCCCCGGCCTTCTCTCTCCCCCTCGCGTCCTGTCTCTGAGCAAATCCAGGAGGTCTTCGACATGATTAAGCTCAGCCCCTGTCTATTGGGACTGTCTCTCGCGTTTGCCTGTAATGCCATGGCAATCGCACAAGATCAAACTGCGCCCAAATACCTGCAAGTCACCGTGGAATACACCAAGCCCGGCAAGGGTGGCCTGGCACACGACAAGACCGAGGGCGCCTTCGTCCAGGCGATGGCCAAGGCCAAATTCCCAATCCACTACACCGCCTTCAACTCGATGTCAGGCAAGCCGCGGGCCATCTATCTGGCCCACTTCAACTCCTTCGACGAATTGCAGAAGGCAAACAAGGTCTTTGATGATCCCGTAACTGGAGCCGCGTTTGAAAAGCTCAATGTGGCCGATGGCGAGCTGCTGGAGGATTCCAAGCAGTTGATCTTCAGTTACGTACCCGATCTGAGCTATCACTCCAAAACCCCCAGCGGGAGTATCCGGTATTTGGAGGCTCGCATCCTCCACGTTCGCCCCGGCCATGGTAAGGATTTCGAGGATCTGGTGAAGATGTGGATGGCCTTGTCCGACAAGATCGGCAGCACTGACCATTGGGGCGCATATCGCGTGGAGTATGGCGACCAGGTTGGCTCCTACGTCTTCCTTACCGGAGACAATTCCATGGCCGATATTGACCAGAGTTATTCGGAGGATCCGAAATTCCTGGCAGCGATGACGGATGAGGACAAATCGAAGATGCGCGAGCTTCGCGCCGCCGCTCTCGACGCCGACCGGTTTGAACTCTACTCAGTCAACCCAGCCCAGAGCTATGCGAGCGATGAGTTCATCCAAACCGATCCCAAGTTCTGGAAGCCGAAGCCCGCAGCCGCCCCCGCTGCCAAGCCTGCGATGGAAGAGAAGAAAGCCAAGCCGTAGACGGCTTTAAACCTAGCTCTGTTGCTGGGTGCCCACCCTCGCCGCGTTTGTGCACTTGCGGCTAGGGTGGGAAGCATCGACTCCCTCCCACCAGGAACATTGAGAGCACCCCCATCCCAGTGCTCTCCAATATTCATATTCTTGTGTCTGTAATCTCAGTGTAATCAGCTTGACGGCCTGCATTTTCTCTCGCTGGTACAATAGAAGGTGCCGCAATGTGCGGCGAATCGCTCTATTTTCATCTTCCAACCCCATGGCCTTCGAGTCTCAAGAGGCCGAGCCCGAGAAAAGGAAAACCGCACCTGTGACCCAGACGATACGCAATATCGCCATCATCGCCCATGTCGATCACGGCAAGACAACCCTCGTAGACGCGATGCTGCGGCAAAGCGGAACCTTCCGCGCCAACGAGCAGGTCGCCGAACGGGTGATGGACTCGAACGAACTGGAGCGAGAGCGCGGCATCACCATTCTGGCCAAAAACACCGCCATCGTCTTTGAAGGCGGAAAGATCAACATTGTGGATACGCCGGGCCACGCCGACTTTGGCGGCGAAGTCGAACGCGCTCTCAAGATGGTGGATGGCGTAATGCTGCTGGTCGATGCGGCCGAGGGCCCGTTGCCGCAGACTCGTTACGTGCTGGCCAAAGCACTCGAAGCGAAGCTCAAGCCCATCGTCGTCATCAATAAAATCGACCGGCCCGACGCCCGCCCGCAGGAAGTGTTGAATGAAATCTATGACCTCTTCATCGATCTCGACGCCGAGGAGTCGCAACTGGACTTTCCCGTGCTTTATGCTGTGGCCAAGGCGGGCACTGCGAGCCTCGATCCGGCAGTGCCGGGCGTGGATCTGCAGCCGCTCTTCGAGAGCATTGTCTCGACGATTCCACCAGCCACCGGCGATGCGGAGGGCACGCTTCAGATCCTGGTCACCAATCTCGACTATTCCGATTACTTCGGCCGCATCGCCATCTGCCGCGTCTTCCAGGGCACGCTGCACGCCGGCGACGATGTGACGATTTCCAAGCGCGATGGCTCGCTGATGAAGACACGCATTACCAAGCTCTTCACCTTCAGCGGCCTCAAGCGCATGGAAACAACCGAGACCACCATGGGCGACATCGTGGCCGTGGCCGGCGTCGAGGGCATCACCATCGGCGAGACCATCACCAGCGTCGAGAACCCCGCACCGTTGCCGCTGATCGTCATCGATGAGCCGACCATTGCGATTCAGTTCAGCATCAATAACTCACCCTTCGCCGGCCGCGAAGGACAGTACGTCACCAGCCGCAACCTGCGCGAACGCCTGGAAAAGGAGCTGCTCACCAACGTCTCGATTCGTGTTGAAGAGACTGGCTCGCCCGATAGCTTCAAGGTGCTCGGCCGGGGCGAACTGCAACTGGCCATTCTGATTGAAATGATGCGCCGCGAGGGCTTTGAGCTATCGGCCGGCCGCCCCGAAATCGTCACCAAGACGGTCGATGGCACGCGCATGGAGCCGGTCGAGCATCTCACCATCGATGTTCCCGAGGCCTATACCGGCACGGTGATCGAGAAACTCGGTCCTCGCAAGGGCGAGATGACCAAAATGCACAACCACGGGTCTGGACGGGTAAGGATGGAGTTTCGCGTGCCCAGCCGCGGCCTGATCGGCCTGCGCAGCGAAATGCTCACCGAGACGCGCGGCACCATTGTGATGAACGCGCTCTTCGACGGCTACATCCCCTACCAAGGAGAGATTCCGCAGCGGCCCACTGGCGCCTTGATCTCGGATCGCCAGGGGCTGACCACGACCTATTCATTGAATGGCCTGCAGGAGCGCGGCATGTTGTTCGTGGGCGCGGGCGTCGAGGTTTATGAGGGGATGATCGTCGGCGAGCACGCGCGCGACAACGATCTCGACGTCAACGTCGTGCGCGAAAAACACATGACCAACATGCGCGCATCGAGCGCCGATGAGGCCATCCGCCTGGTGCCCTACCGCGCGCTGAATCTCGAGCAGGCCATCGAGTTCATCGCCGAGGATGAGGTAGTGGAAGTAACGCCCAAGTCGCTGCGCCTGCGCAAGAGGGTTCTGCAACAAAACAAGCGACCCAAGCGCTGGGAGAAGAACACCGAATAACTGGCCTGCCATTTGATAAGCTGACTATTAAACAGCAGGCTTCGCCATGGAAATCTATATCGGGTTCTTCTTCCGGACGATTGGGAATCTCATCCGAAGAATCGGAACCATGGGATGGCCGGTTTTTACGGCGACTGTCTCCAAATCGGAAAAGCCCGATTCTGGTTTGGGATGTACCGTCATTATTACTCACTACAAATATCGCAACGCCGAGATGCGTTACGAAGGTACACACAAAGAACCGTTCACATTTGATAACTACGCAGACGCCTATCTGCGCCGCTTTCCAGGCGGATCCGAGTTCCCCATACGCGTAAATCCTAAGGACCCCTCGCGCTCCATCCCCAGAGATCGAAAAATCGTTTTCACTCGGGTAAAGTAGCGTCGAGTTTGGACTGCGGTGCGGGCCCTTACGGAGGGAGCAGGAGCCTTCAGGCTCCTGAATGCTGGCGTGCGAATCGATCGGGCCTTCAGGCCCGGCTCCTATTTCTATCGAAATCCCCGTGGCTGAAGCCGCTTTCGTTGAGAACTCTTGTCCAGGGGCCTGAAGGCCCCTGCTCCCTCCGCATTTCACTCCGGCAGTTTGGAATCCAGCACCTCTTGCGCCCGCGCGGCGCGCCATGCGGCCAGCCTCTCGTAGAGCGCCGCGTCATTCAGAGCCAGAATCGCCGCTGCAAAGAGCGCTGCATTACCCGCTCCGGGCTTGCCGATGGCCAGCGTGGCGACGGGAATTCCCTTGGGCATCTGCACCATCGAAAGCAGCGAATCGAGGCCGTTGAGCGGAGTGGCGGCAATCGGCACCGCCAGAACGGGAAGCAGCGTCTTCGCCGCCATCACACCGGCCAGATGAGCCGCTCCGCCCGCCCCGGCGATCAGCACCTTAATCCCCCGCGCCCGCGCCGTTTCAACATATTCAAAGAGTTGGTCGGGAGTGCGATGCGCGCTCAACACCCGCGCTTCGCAGGGAATCTCAAGGGCGCGCAGAATCTCAATGGCAGCCAAGAGTACTTCGTAGTCACTCTTGCTGCCCATCACCACACCTACTAAAGGCTGATCGCTCATGGTGCTCATTATACGAAAGCACGCACCCAGGCAGAAGCAAAGATCGGATGGCCCCGGTTCATTACAGGAACGCAGAACAAGCCATCACAGTTTCACGGTAAACAGGGGGGAAGGGGTACTCAGTGCCGCAGCAAAGTCTCCATGGCCACCTCGATTACCGCAAACAGTACGCTGACCGCCGCGAGAAACCCCTTGGCCCGCTGCCAGTTCTGCTCGTGCCGGTCCATCCGCCGCTCAAGTTCGGCGATTCGTCCGCCATTGCCGTCGCCCGTGAGAGTGGTCATCTGCGTCTTCAGCACGCTCAGGTCGCTCAGCACCTGCGCTTCGAATTCATTCATCATGCGCATCCACCGGACTCCATCCGCACATCGGTCTTTGCCGCCTACGATCCAAGCGGAAGGTTGATAAACAATGCCGTTGAAAACTCCGAGTACTGCGCATTCGTCGAGCCGTCGCTCAGGTAGTAGACCGCCGTGTAATACAGCCCCGCCGGCGTCGCCCCCTGGTTAGGGGTGAGATTGAGGCTCACGAATCCATCCGGCGCAATCGTCGCCGTCGTTCTCCCTGCCACGACCAGTTGGCCGCTCGCCGTCGTGAACGAAGGCCAGCTCACTACCAGCGCCCCCGAACCCGGCTGGCCATTCGCCAGATACACGGTCCCCTGAACCGTCGTCGTGCTGAATGCTTGAGCGTAAGATGCAACCTCCAGCGCCATTCCCATCAGGCACACAGCAATCGACAACCATCGCCTCAATCTTCCGGCGCGCAACCATTCGTGATTCGTCAGCTTCATCCGTCTCTCTTCTTTCTTCCGGAGCCCTGCAAGTTGCCTTTTCGCTCTTAGCCGTCAATCCACTCACTAACCCAGGTCCAATCAAACGCAGATTGAATTCGGTCCGTCTTTGAAACCGGCGAGCTTGCTAACTCGCCATCCCGCAAAGCGGGGCTAACTCGCCGCATTTGTCTTTCAAACTCAACCCTCAGCGCTCCGGCTCGCGCTGACCCAAGCCAGTTTCCGCCTCAGCTTCGTCCAGTTCCCCATCCCACTCAGGTTCCGAAGCAAGCTCCTTTGCAAGACTCGACAGACACTGGGCGACCGGCTCATCCTCGCAATCGGCCTGCCCCTCCGCAAGCGCGAAAAGCAGTCTTGCGCTTGTGCTGTTGCCGGCGATCGTCTTTTCCACCAGCGTTTGGGCAATCTCTTCGCTGTTGTTCTCGAGCGCCTTGTCGGCCGCCGCCTTCATCTTTGCCGTTCCGCGGCCGACAGACTTCTTTTGGGCTCCTGCTCCCTGCGGTTTTCCTTGAACCGCAATCTTCTTTTTTGCCAAAACCATCTCTCCGCCAATCCCGTCCAAGCCTGCCACGGCCTTGCAATGGTTTCAAAGATGCAGGAGCGATCCCAGTGGGGAACCGGCCCAGCATCCGCGTAGGCTTCTGATCGCTCTTACGAATAAATCAGGAACGTGTAACTCGCTCACACCGCTCGTTTGATTTCTCATCGAATGTTCTTAGCTTAAACAAACTCCCGATAATTCCACGCAAGTTAAGAGACAAAGTGTTTCACTCGTTGTTTCAACCATTTATCCGAAGTTATCTGACCCTCGCGTATTGACATGAGCTTCAGAATGATGAGCTTCTCTGCTCCAGCCATGCAATTCCCCTCCGACCCCCGAGATGCAATACGATAATCGAGTGACGACTCCGGCCATCCCCACACCCACGCTTCTCGTCCACGGCGGCGCTTGGGCCATCCCTCCCGACGATGCCCCTTCTCACGAAGCCGGCGTTCGCAACGCCTTAGAAGCCGGCTACGCTGTACTTTTTCGCGGCGGCTCAGCCCTCGATGCCGTCGAAGAAGCCGTCACCGTCCTTGAAGACGACCCAGCTTTCGACGCTGGCCGTGGCAGCTTCCTCACCTCCGACGGCCGCGTCCAGCTTGACGCCCTCCTTATGGACGGCGGCAGCATGAAGGCTGGCGGCGTAGCCTGCGTCGAACGCCTCCGCAACCCCATCAAAGCTGCCCGCATCATCCTCGAAGAGAGCCCCCACATCTACCTCGTCGGCCACGGCGCCGAGCAGTTTGCCCAGGCCCATGGCATGACCCTCATCGACAACGCAGAGTTGGTCCTCGACCGCGAGCGTGAGCGCCTGGCCCAAACCCAGGCTCGCCAAGCCGCCGCTAGCACCGACCAATCCTTCTCCGGCCTCTCCCTCCACGACGGCAAAACTACTGAGACTGCGGTGAAAGGTACGGGCTTCAGTCCGTACATAAAACCCGCCTCGAGCCACGACTCCCACGACACTGTTGGAGCTGTTGCCCTCGATGCCAGTGGAAACCTCGCCGCCGGCACCTCCACCGGTGGCACGATCAACAAGACTCCCGGCCGCGTCGGCGACTCCTCCCTCATCGGTTGTGGTTGTTACGCCGACAATCTCTCCGCTGCCGTCTCCCTCACCGGCTGGGGCGAACCCATCATGAAGCTCGTCCTCGGCAAGTGGGCCACCGACCGTGTAGCCGCAGGCACCATCCCTGAAGTCGCCGCCCAGGAAGCCATCTCCTACCTTTACAACCGTCTCGGCGGCTACGGAGGCATTATCCTCTTAGGCCCCGACGGCAGCTTCGGCCTCGCCCACAACACCCCAGCAATGGCCTGGGGCATAGCCACCCCCACCAGCCTCCGCACAGGCCTCGCCGTCTGAACAGCGACACTTCAATCCATTGAATCGCCGACTTGCTGCCTCACTGATTCGCTGACTCATTGAGCAACCCACCCTCAATCTGCCATGGTCGGCACTCCCATTGATATGCCATGAATGATGGAGTGCCCCGTCCTTTCGCGCTTTTCTGCGGAGGGGTGGGAACCCACGAACCTCACCAGCGTCGCTCAGTCGCCGCTCCCTGATCCCTGCCTTTGCAATAATCCAAATATGCTCGTTCTGGCCTCAGCATCGCCCCGCCGACGCGAACTTCTCGCCCAGGCCGGCTATTCTTTCCAGGTCCACCCCGCTCACATTCCCGAAAATATCCACCCTAACGAAGACCCCGTCGCCTACGTCACCCGCCTGGCCCGGGAAAAAGCGGAAGCTGTCTACAAAGAAATCCTGGATGCCCCAGGTCCCGATTTTGGGACCTGGGAAACCACGAACCCAAACCCAAATGATGACCAGCAAAACATGGCTCTCGACTCTCTGGTTGTCCTCGGCGCCGACACCACCGTAACTCTCGACAACCACATCCTGGGCAAGCCCGAAGACTCCGCCGACGCTGCCCGAATGCTCCGTCTTCTCTCCGGCCGCACTCATCGCGTCATCACTGGCGTCGCCCTGGTCACTGCCAATCGCACCGAAGCTGCCGCCGAAACCACCGCCGTCCAATTCCTCGAACTAACCGATGAAGAAATCGCCGACTACATCGCCACCGGCGAGCCCATGGACAAGGCAGGAGCCTACGCGATTCAAGGCCGCGCCGCTTGCTGGATTCCCTACATCGAAGGCTGCTACTTCAATGTTGTCGGCCTTCCTATCGCCCTCGTCTCCACTCTCCTTAAGTCCTTCCAACTCGCTGATTCTCCAAGCCGCTGACCTGCTGACTCAATTGGGTGCCCCATCCTTTTCGCGTTCCTTGCGAAAACGGTGGGTGACAGCGCACCTCGACGCCCTCCAGATTCCGGCGTAAAATCGCTGCATTCAAATCCACCGCCAAGCTACAGGCCGCTACAGACCTCTGTCCGGCTGCACGCTAAGGAAGAACCATGCGCACCTCCCTCGTCTTTCGCACTCTTGCCGTAATCGTCGCCCTTGCTTTGCCAGCCTTTCTTCGCGCCCAGTTTCAGGACCCAACCCCTGAAGAACTCAAAATGACCGACGATCCCAAGTCCCCAGGCGCCGCCGCCGTTTACCTCAATGTCGAAGAGATCGCCAACGATCCGAATCATTACCAGACCTTTTACGCGCGTATCAAAGTGCTCCAGGAAAAGGGCAAGGAACTGGCGACCGTCGAACTCCCCTATCTGCACGGCAACACGAAGATCACCGACATCAAGGCCCGCACCATTCACTCCGACGGCACCGTGATACCCCTCGTCGGCAAGCCTGAAGATCTATTGTTCTTCAAGAAGGGCGGCAAAGACGGCGAGCTACAGGTCAATCGCAAGGTCTTTACCCTCCCCAGTGTCGAGGTCGGCAGCATCCTCGAATATCGCTATCAGTTGGATTACGGCGACAACGAATACTCCTCCCCGACTTGGGAGGTGCAAAGGCCCTACTTCGTCCATAAGGCCCATTACCTCTTTACGCCCTTCAAGGCGTTTCTGCCGGGCAGCCAGAACATGACCAGCATGTATCTGACAGATGATCGCGGGCGCACGCTCAACAACCTCATCTGGTGGTCAAAGCTTCCCACCGGCGTGACGGTTACGAGCGATGCCGGCGGGCATCATAACGTCGATGTCACCGACATTCCTCCGGCTCCGGATGAGGAATGGATGCCGCCTATCAGGAGCCTCCTTTATAAGGTCGAGTTCTACTACAAGAGCGAAACCAACGCGGCAAACTTCTGGGCCGACGAAGCCAAGCTCTGGTCAAAGGATGTGGATCACTTCGCCGAATCCTCCAAAGCCATCAAGGAAGCCGTCGCCGGCCTGATTGCTCCCACCGACAGCGACCTCGACAAAGCCAAGAAGCTCTACGTAGCAGTGCAGGCTCTCGATAACACCGACTACTCCCGCAAGAAAACCGAGTCTGAGCTCAAGCAACTCAAGATCAAAACCGCCAAGCATGCCCAGGATACCTGGGAGCAAAAGAGCGGCTCCAGCGAAGATATTGCCATGCTCTACCTGGCCATGCTGCGCGCCGCCGGGCTCAATGCAAACGCCCTGAAGGTCGTCGATCGCGAGCAGGGCATCTTCGATCCCTCGTACATGTCTTTGAGCCAACTCGATGACACCATTGTGCTTCTCAATACTGGCGGCACCGAAATTGGGCTCGATCCCGGCGAAAAAATGTGCCCCTTCAAGACGCTAAGCTGGAGGCACTCTCTGGCTTCCGGCCTTCGCCAGGGCGGTGGTGAGAAGAGCATGGTCACTTCGCCGGGGCAGTCCTACGCCGATAACAAAACACTTCGCACCGGCGACATCACCCTCGACGCGCAAGGCGCCATCACCGGCACTCTCCGCTTCGTGATGACTGGCCAGGAAGCTCTTCACTGGCGTCAACTGTCTCTCCGCAACGACATCGACGAAGTCAAGAAGAAGTTCGACCACTCCCTAGAGTCTCAGGTTCCCGATGGCGTTGATGCTCATCTCGATCACTTCCTCGGCCTCGACGATCCCAATTTCAACCTCGTTGCCGTCATCAATGTCCACGGCAATCTCGGCACCGCCACCTCCAAGCGTCTTCTACTACCCGGCTTCTTTTTTGAGACGCGCGGCGGTCATCCCTTTGTTAATCAGGAGAAGCGCATGGAGCCGGTCGACATGCACTACGACGAGCAGGTCAGCGACCAGATCGTCTATCACCTCCCCGCCGGTCTCACCGTGGAGGGCGCGCCCCCGGACACCAAGATTCCCTGGACAGGCCATGCCGTCTATGCCACCAAGGCGGTCGTCGCTCCCAACCAGATCACCATTGCCCGTCAACTCTCCCGCGCCTTCACAATTGCCAAGCCGGAGGAGTACAACGACCTCCGCGCCTTCTACCAAAAGGTCGCCGGCGCCGACCAGCAACAACTCGTCCTCACAACATCTACGGCAGCGAAAGGCAACTGATGTTTCAGCCTGCACATAATCGATTGATTTCTGCTCCGGCAGTTGCCGCGTTTTTCATCGCTGAAGCTGCTTCTCGGTTGCCAGACTCGGTGCGATCCCTTCGCGAGATGGCTCTCACTCTCGCTCGCAAGCTCCCCCTGTTCTTCGTGCTCGCATCACCCGCTGCTCTTCTTGCCCAGTTCCAGCAGCCCACCCCCGAAGAACTCAGCATGACCTCCGATCCCAAGGCCCCAGGCGCCGCCGCAGTCTACCTCTACTTCGAGGAAACCGACAACGATGCGCAGCATTTCCAGAACTATTACGTGCGCATCAAGGTGCTCACGGAAAAGGGCAAGGAAGCGGCCACGGTCGAAATCCCCTATTGGGGAGGCGAATTCACAATCGGCAGCGTCCGAGGCCGTACCATCCATGCGGATGGAACGATCGTCGAGCTCACCGGCAAACCCGAAGATCTCTTGAGCATCAAGAGGACCACCAAACAGGGTAGCAGGGTGCAGGCCAACCGCACGGTCTTTACATTGCCGAGCGTCGAAGTCGGAAGCATTTTGGAGTTCGCTTATCAACTGCAGTTCACCGCCCAATTCTTCTGGCATTTGTCGCCGGATTGGACTGTCCAAAAGAAGTATTTTGTTCATAAGGCCCATTTCCAGTTCTCTCCCTACGACAATCTCAATCTGATCGACTGGCCCCATCTTCCTCAGGGAGCGAGCGTTAAGACCGATGTCGCTGGCCGCTACTCTTTGGATATTAAAGACGTTCCGCCCGCGCCCGACGAGGAGTGGATGCCGCCGGTTCAGAGCTTTTCTTACGGAGTGCGGTTCTATTACAGGAGCCCCCTCGCTCCACTTGATGTCGACGATTTCTGGAAGACCGAAGCCAAGAGTTGGTCAAGGGACGTCGATCGTTTCGCCGACCCCACAAAAACCATCCGTGCAGCGGTGGAGAGCATCGTTGCGCCTGGTGACAGTGACCTAGACAAAGCTAAGAAACTCTACGCCGCATTGAAGGCGATCGACAACACTGACTTTTCGCGGCAGAAAACAGACTCGGAACGGAAAGAGCTAAAGCTCAAAGAGATCAAGCGGGCTGAAGACACCTGGACACAGAAGAGCGGCACACGCAACGACATTGCTCTGCTCTATCTGGCCATGCTGCGCGCAGCCGGATTGACGGCCTATGGAATCAAGGTCGTGGACCGCGACGTAGGCATCTTTGATCGGTCCTTCATGACCTTTTATCAGTTCAATACCGCGCTGGTCATACTGAACATTGGCGGCAAGGAGACCTTTCTCGATCCCGGCGAGAAAATGTGCCCCTTCGGCGTTCTGAACTGGAGGCACTCGGGAGCCGGTGCTATCCGTCAAAACAGTCAGGGGCCCGAATTCTCTACCACTCCGCTTCAGGCCTTCGCCGACAACTCTCTCCGGCGCTCAGGCAACATTGACATCGACAAGCAGGCGGCCGTCACCGGCCTCCTGCAATTTGCGATGACCGGTCAGGAGGCTCTCTACTGGCGGCAAGCCGCGCTCAGAAACGACGAGGGAGAAGTAAAGAGGCAGTTTGACCGATCGCTTGAGGAGATTGTTCCGCAGGGCGCCGAGGCCCACATCGACCACTTCGTCGGCCTCGACAACCCCGACGAAAACCTTGTGGCGTTCGTTAGGATTCAGGGATCGCCGGGAACGGCGACCTCCAAGCGCCTCCTGCTTCCCGGCTTCTTCTTCGAGACCCGCGCTACCCATCCCTTCGTCGATCAGGAAAAGCGAATTGAGCCGATCGACATGCATTATGGAGAGATCGTCGGCGATCAGATCACCTATCGTTTGCCGCTCGGTTTCACCGTCGAAGGCGCGCCCAAGGATGCATCGATCAGTTGGCTTGAACATGCCGTTTTCATTACCAAATCGGTGTCATCGCCCGGCCAGATCATTCTCGCCCGCAAACTGGCGCGCGCCTTCACATTCGTCCCGCAGAACGAGTACCAGGATCTCCGCGGTTTCTACCAGAAAGTTGCAGCCGTCGACCAAGGAGAACTGGTACTCACCACCTCGGAAACCCCGAAAGGCAACTGATGAACTCTCGACGACCCAATCCTACTCTGCTGGCTCTTCTCGTCTTCTGCGCCTTCTCCATGCTTGGCGCTACTCCCGCAATGGCCAAGCCTCAGCCCGCACCCGACTGGGCCGTCGTCGCAGCCAAGACTCCCACCCCAGCCTCGGCAAAGGATTCTCCCGCCGTCGTCCTCTTCGACGAATACCTCATCACCGTCGACGATAAGAACCATGCTGTCGAGCGCGAACGATCGGCGATTCGCATTCTCAAGCCGCAGGGCAGGCGTTACGCCAACTGCGAGGCTGAGTACGACGTTGATGAGAAGCTCAGCTACTTCCACTCCTGGACCATTACCGCCGACGGCCGCCAGCTTCAGGCCATGGAAACCGACTTCACCGATCACGGCGCCTATGCCGCTGCCGTCCTCCAATTCTCCGAGCGCATTCGCGTCGTAACCCCTCCGGCCAGCGATCCCGGTGCGGTCGTCGTCTGCGAAACCGAAGTGCAGCTCCGACCTTACATGTCGGAGGAGAGCTGGGATATACAGGCCCCGATCCCCATCGTTTCCGAGGCAATGGAACTCGAGCTTCCACCCGGTGGTCATTTCGCCGAGGCATGGCATAACTATCCTCCCGTCAAGCCAGTCGAGACTGGCTCAAACCACCTTCGCTGGGAGATCAAGGACGTGCCCGCGCTCGACCTGGAAAACCTCCACGCCACCCCGCCCTGGAGGGCGCTGGCCGCCCGCATGGCCGTCAAATGGGGCGACTCCGCAGTCAAAGGCGTCGATGCTCAGTGGCGGGCCATCGGCCTTTGGCAAGATCAGTTGGAACAGCATCGAACCGATCCCAGCCCAGAGATCACCGCCAAGGCTCAGGAGATTACCGCCGGCGCGCCCGATCTTTATACCAAGCTGAGCCGTATCACTGACTACATTCAAAAGAACATCCGCTACTTCATCGTCGCCAGGGGCATCGGCGGCTGGCAGGCCCACTACGCCGGCGACATTTATCGCAATCGTTACGGCGACTGCAAAGACAAAACCACGCTGCTCATCTCCATGTTGCAGGCCATCGGCGTCCACGCCTACTACCTTCATGTTGACTCCGAACGCGGCATCATCGATCCAGCTACCCCCTCCCTTGCCGGCAACCACATGATCACCGCCATCGAGCTGCCCGATGGCGAAAACGACCCTCGCCTGCTCGCCAGAGTCAAGGCGCTCACTGGAAAAACACTCCTAATCTTCGATCCCACCGACGAAGTGACCCCGGTCGGGCTGATTCGCGGCCAATTGCAGGGAGCTTACGGCAATCTCTCAAACGGGGCCCAAAGCCAGGTACTGCAAATGCCAATCCTCCCCCCGGAATCCGCCGGGCGTACTCGCAGCGGTTCCTTCACTATCGCCGCAGACGGCGCTTTGTCCGGCGACCTCACCGAGCTATTTACTGGCGATGACGCCGCCTCCGAGCGCTGGTCAATCAAAGACACCGACTCCAAGGAACTCCGTGAAGAACTAGAGCGAGCTCTCGGACGCGATCTTCCCGGCCTGGCCTTCAAAGGCTTTGAATTTCACCAGACTGCCGATCTCGACAAGCCCCTCTCTCTCGATCTGCACCTCAGTGCGACCAGCTACGCCCATGCCTCCGGGCCGCTCCTGCTCTTCCGTCCCCGGGTTCTGGGAAGCGAGGCCCGCAACGTTCCCGAATTGATGGAGGGCAAGCCCCGCAGCTATCCCATCGAATTGGGTCATCCCGGCCGCTGGCGCGACAGCTTCGACATCGCCATTCCCGCCGGCTACACCGTCGATGAGACTCCAGACCCGGTCGACCTCGATCTCGACTTCGCCAGCTACCACTCCAAAGTCTCGACCAAGGGCAGCCTCCTCCACTACGAGCGCGAATACGTCGTCCGCCAGGTCGAGATTCCGCCCGACAAAGCTGCCGACTTCCGCCGCTTCGAGTCCGCCATCCTCGCCGACGAAAAGAACGCAGCCGTCCTCAAAAAGCAGTAGTCTCTCATAACGCTGGGTGCCCCATCCTTTCGCGTTTTTCCTTGCGAAAGGGTGGGAAACCACAAGCGGGCCTCTTTTCCAACAATCTATGTCCATCGCGCGGATTTTGCTTCACAATTGGTGCAAAGTGTGGCCTATAATCCCCCTAGTGAGGAATCCCTGCCGCGTCGCGCTCCTTTCCTCGCCCCGAATATGGCCTTGCAGCAGCCCAAAAATCGCGCCCTCGACCCGCCCGCGATCCCCGACCGCCTCTACTTTAAGATTGGAGATGTCGCCCGCATCTGCGGCGTCGAGACCTATGTCCTGCGCTTCTGGGAGACCCAGTTTCCCCAACTGAAACCCAATAAGAGTGGAACCGGCCAGCGGCTCTATCGCCGCCGCGACGTTGAACTGGCCCTGAAAATCAAGCATCTGGTCCACATCGAGGGCTATACGCTCGCCGGTGCCCGTCAGGCCCTACAGCAGCCGCAAGCTCCCCGCGCGCTCCCTGAGCCGGTCCCCCAGCCCACGACCATCGAGCAGTCCTCGTCCGGACCGCCGCTCCTGGCCTTCGACTCTGCTCAACCCCCTTCAGGCCAGACTTTGCAGGAGATTGCCTCGACCATCGCTCATGCCCGCTCTGAACTCCGCGAGATTGCAGGCATGTTGGCCTCACCGGATCCTCTGCCGCCCCGTCGCCGCTCTCGCCTGACCACCATACCCCCCGCCTCCGGCTCCCTCTTCCCGTTCTGAGCTGAGATCCGATGATTCTGGAGGCTAGCGATCTTGATTGTTTCCAGCCCGATTCCCTTTCCCGTGTCCTACGATGTAGTGCATGAGCTATTTCCTGTTTAAGAGCGAGCCCGACGTCTACTCCTTCGACGACTTCCTGCGCGACCAGGAGACAGTCTGGGATGGCGTGACCAACCCCACTGCAGTCAAGCATCTTCGCGAGATGAAGTCGGGTGCAAAGTGGGTCTTCTACCACACCGGCGACGAGCGCACCGCAGTCGGCACTGGAACTATCGTCAGCGTAGATCCCACCGATCCCAAGATCCCCATCGTCAAAGTGAAAGCAGGCAAGCGCCTCAAGCATCCGAAGACGCTCGCCGCGATCAAGGCCGAGCTGCTTTTCGCCGATTCGCCGTTAGTTCTCATCGGCAGGCTCTCTGTGGTTCCGCTCACCGAGGAGCAATGGGATTGGTTTATGGCGTAACCCGACATCGGGATTCTTCAATCGAATCGGGTACCCAATATTTGATCAGGTGGCCCATATCTGGCGCAGCTTCATCGCGCCAGATGTGGGAGTCCACAACGTCCCGTTACCCCTGATGCTCCTCACAACACCCGCTCGCATTCTCCGGCTGAACATAAGGCTGCATTGAATCGACAAGGTACCGGTGGCCGTACTTGTCGTGATGCCGTACCCAGGCCATCGAAAAGGCTAGCCCCTCTTCATCGCGCCCCTTCGGCGCGTGGTCGAGGAAGTTATACGCACCCACGAAAATGTCCAGCCCCCGCGCATAACTCGAGTAAGTGTGAAAGATCTCCCCGCTCGCATCCTTGATAAATGCGCTCAGTCCCGGCCCCTCCTCGCTGGGGAAGCCCATCTCCGTGTAGTTGTAGTTCACCTTGCCCGTTGCACGTTCCTCCGGGGTAAACGAGACGTTGTAGTCGTAGTTGAAATCGCTCCCGTTCGAAGAAACCCAATGGAACTTCCAGCCCATGCGCCTCTTGAATGCGGCGATCTCGACGTAAGGCGCGCGCGAAATCACAGCCAATGTCACGTCGCGATTGGCCAGGTGGATCGAGGGCCCGTCGAAGTGATCGGCGAGGTAGGAGCAACTAGGGCAGCCTTCCTTCCATCCCGGCCCTAGCATGAAGTGGTAGACGATAAGCTGGCTGCGCCCGCCAAAGAGCTCACCCAGCGTCTCCTTGCCCTTCGGTCCGTCAAAAACATATTGCTTCTCGACCCTCTCCCAGGGCAATTCGCGGCGTTGCCGGCTGAGCTCATCGCGCTGCCGTGTGAATTCTTTCTCCTTGGCGAGAAACTTCTTGCGCGCCTCCAGCCACTCGTCGTGTGAAACAGCCTTTGTATGTTCCAGTGTGCTGCTAGCCATTGTGATCCTCCGTTGTTGGGGAAGTTGTGGGGTGATTGTTCGTGATTTTGCCGCTCAAGGTCTTCTTGATGACAAACGCAGTGATGCCGCCGGTAGTGGCGATGCTGCCGGCGATCATCGCCGCGGTGGCCAAACAAAATGGACACATGGAGACCTCCTCCGCTGTGCGATGGGGAAAATCATTCTTCTTTTCTTGCGTCTATCTTTCCTCAGCGTTCTTGCGAACCCGATCCAGCAGACACGCCCAACCCTTGCCCACGCCGTCCCTGTGATCGTCCTGAATGAACCCAAGCGCGGTGTGCCGCAACATGATCGTGGTGACGCCATTCGTCTCCGTCAGCCGATATTGCAGGTTAGAGACGAAGGGATACGAGGCAAAGAGCGGGCCGCAGATCTCCAGCAGCGTAGGCCGCTTGATCGCCTGCACATGGCCCCAGAGATGGCCGTTGTTGTCGCCCAGGTCGCGGTACCACCTGCCACCCGGCCAAGGCTCTATCTTCATCGGTAGCGGCGTGCCGTCATGCGTTTCATTGCGCGGTCCCATCTGTTCAAGCAGCGCATCAAACGTCACGGCGAGTGGCGCGTTGATCTGGATTTCCTGCTCGATCTTCAGCGTCAGGTCTTCAATGCTAGTCGCTGTTTGGATCATGATCTCTCCTTGGGGATGAGTTGAGAATTCGATTTCTTCATGCATTCCTCGGCGAGCTGCCTTACGCCCTGCAACTGCCGCTGCCACAAACGTTCAAATGTGCCTGCCCACTCGTGCAATGGACGGATCGCCTCGGCATTGGTCTGGTAAAACTTGTGGCGGCCCTCGCAGCGTACCCGAACCAGGCCAACCCTGCGTAAAACCTTCAGGTGCTTTGACACCGATGGCTGGTCGAGCCTCAGGGATGCAACAATCTCCCCGACCGGCCGCTCCCTGAGTGCAAGATAACTCAAAATCTCCCGCCTGCGCGGTTCGGCGATCGCGTTGAAGGCATCGGAAGTGGTTGCCGCTCTTGCCATGGAGAGAATATATATTCCTATATGGGAATATGTCGAGCGAAAATTTTGGCCCTGAAGCCGAGTTTTTGTCCCCTTGGATTGCGAGAACATGGTAAGATTTCCTTGTTTCCTTGTCTAAGGAGCGTTATGCTGGCTAAATTGACGGTGAAAAACCAACTCACGCTTCCCAAGGCCGTGATCAAGAGCTTCGCCGGGGTCGAGTACTTCGACGTCAGCACGGATGGCTCCGCGATCACGCTCAAGCCGCTGCGGCCAAGCCGCCTGGACGAGGTTTGGGCGCATCTGGAGAAACTGGGCATCACTGAACAGGATGTGAGCGACGCTGTTCGATGGGCGCGCGAGACCGAGTGACTACGCAGCCCGCACGCCGAGTGGTCTTTGACACTAACGTTATTGTCTCCGCGCTGCTGTTTCCCAATGGCCGTCTGGCCTGGCTGCGACAGCATTGGCGGGAGGGCGGCGCTGTACCGTTAATCTCCCAGGCCACTGCGCGGGAGTTGACGCGGGTACTGGCATATTCCAAGTTCCGGCTCTCTCAGCAATACTCTGTTGAGCTGCTGGCAATGTACTTGCCTTACAGCGAGAACTGCGATCCAGCGCACGAGTGCCCAATTGTTTGCCGCGACGCCAAAGATCAGCCGTTGCTGGACCTGGCGCAGAGCGGCAAGGCTGACATGTTGGTAACGGGCGACGAGGACCTGTTGGCTCTGGCCGGGCAGACGGCGTTTATTATCGAGACACCAGAAGAGTATCGCCGAAGAGTCTCCGGCGACACAGGACAGTAACACGCAGCCTATTGATGACGCGCTCAAGCCCACGGAAGCTTCCCGCGACCCGCTCCTGAAACAGAACGCGAGCGCCCTTCAGTTGCGACAGGTTCGAAGAATTCACCGCGAAACTGTTGTGAGTCTGGCCTCCAAGTGAAGAGAACACCCTTTGTGCGGCCACTCAACGCCGCTGGAAGTTCATTTGACAGTAAAACCTTTACGGTGGAGAGCAGAACTGGCGCGTTTCGATTGAGGATTCTTGCGAATGCATCGATTGCGTACTCTCCTGCAAGAAACGCGAATGTGGAAGCATCTTTGGGTGTGGTAGGAAGTGATGATTGAACGACACGCCGTCATCTCCAACGCGCAGGTCACTTCCAATCTTCAATTCGTTGATTTCCCATACATCCAAAAGCTAAATGTCCGCGACGATCCGAAATGCCGAAGTTTGAGGTAGAATGCCTCGATAATGTGGCCGCGCTTCCCTGTCGCATAAAGCATTGTTCGGAAAAACAATTTTGGTTGGTCGTTCTCGTATAAGAACCCGACCAGCATCGGATGAGTCATGTGCAACTTGCCGCGGTGCCCTAAAGTGAGAATCGCAACCGTTATTGACAGCAGAAGGGACACAACCGAAATCAAAGTTGGAATCAGCTCCATATTTATCCGTCCTTCATTACGTGGTCTTCTAGCTCATCGAACAAGCCATCACTAACACTGGCCTTCCCCCAGCCACCGCTTGGTATTCAGCAACTGCCGCTGATCGAGGGCCCAAACCTTGCCCGTCAGCTCATCCGCTCCCTTGCCCTCGCGGATGCACTTGTCGAACTCGCCCTGGACGGCTTGCAGCTTCGCGTCCAGATCGTCGATAAAGCTCAGCGCCAGCGCCTCGGGGATCATGGGCAGCTTGGGCGAGCCGAATTCCAGCTTGCCGTGATGACTGAGAATCATGTGCAGGACTAGAGTCTTCAATTTAGGCGGGAAGTTGGGCAGGCTGTCCATCGTGCGTTCGGCGAGAGCCGCCCCCATTTGGATGTGTCCCAGCAAACTGCCCTCAAGCGTGTATTCGAAGCCGATCTCCCAAGAGAGTTCGCGCACTTTGCCGATGTCGTGGAGGATCACGCCGGTCAGCAGCAGATCCCGGTCGAGCAGCGGGTAATGCGGCGCAACACGGTCGGCCAGCGTGAGCAAGCTGACGACATGTTCCAGCAGGCCTCCCAGCCAGGCGTGGTGAAGCTGCTTGGCGGCGGGCGCCTCGCGATACAACTGCGCCAGAGCCGGGTCGTCGAGCATCACTGCGAGCAGCCGCTTCAGATCCGGATTGGTGAAGCTCTCGACAAAACCCGTAAGCTGCCGCCATAACTCCGCCACGTCGTAGGTGGTCGAGGGCAGCATATCCGCCTTGTCCACTTCTGCGGGCAGCGCCACGCGCAGTTGATCGATCTTCATTTGCAGCCGGTCATCGAAGCGCGATGCCGAGCCGCGCGCCTTGACAATATCGCCCCGCTCGAATTTCTTCGCGATGCGCGGGTCAGAGAGCTCCCATACGCGCCCTTCAAGCTGGCCGGTCTTGTCGCCCAGAATCAGGTTCAGATAGGGCTTGTTGTTCTTTGTCGTACGCTGCTGCTTGGCCAGCACGAGGAAGAAGCCGTCGAAGAGCCTGCCCTCGTCGAAGTTGGCCAGATCGGAGATATAGACGTCTTTCATTCTGCCCTGAAGCTTAACGCATTGAAGCCCCATGCGCCAAAAAACCTCTCAGCCTGCACTCCGCGCGATACCATGAGAAGAATCCGTGGGGGGACTCATGCGCTTGACAATCAAATCTCTGGCACCGGCTCTGGCGGCAGTCGCATGGTCCTGCACGGCCTTCGCTCAGCAGCCGGCGCACACAAGGGTCATCGGGTTCATGACTGATTTTGACGTGAAGGACGATGCCGTCGGCATCTGCAAGGCCGTCATGGAGGGCGTGGCTCCGGGCGTGCGTGTCATCGACATCACGCATCAGACTGAGCCTTATAACATCGCCATGGGTGCGCGTTTCCTGGCCGGCTCGGCGCCTTACTTTCCTCGGGATGCGGTTTTCGTGGTGGTCATCGATCCCGGTGTTGGCTCCACTCGAAAAGCCATCATTGCCAAGTCGCGCGTCGGCCAGTACTTCGTCTTGCCGGACAACGGCCTTCTCACGCTTGTCCAAGACCGCGACGGCATCGTCGAGGCCCACCAGATCACCAACCCCGAGTGGATGATCGGCTCCGGAATCTCCTCCACCTTTCATGGCCGCGACATCTTCTCGCCCGCCGGCGCACACTTAGCCCGTGGCGACGACTTCCGTCAGGCTGGTCCCGCCGTCGATGGGTCGGCGCTGGTGCGCCTCGATCTGAAGAATGCGTCCATCGATGCAAATGGTCTGCACGGCCAGGTGATCGGCACCGACGGCCCCTTCGGCAATCTGGTGCTCAACGTCCCGGCTGAGACCTTTGCGCAGCTCGGCTACAAGCTCGGCGACCGCGTGCCTGTCACTCTGGCCGGCAAAAGCTACGCACTCCGATTCGTCAAGACCTTCAGCGATGTACCGGTCGGCCAGGATCTCTTTTACATCGACTCGCGCGGCCGGCTCGGTCTGGCCACTAATCAGGGCAATTTCTCCGTACTCCACAAGACCGGCGAGGGTGCCGAAATGACGATCCCCACAAAGCGATGATTCAAGATCCGCGGAGAAATCAATCGGCCGATTCACGACTCGCCTGCCCAGTCTGGTCTTCGCCCGGCCCATCTTCGAGATTGTCCAAGGCGGTCAGGGCTTCGTCCGGAACGTCCCACTGACGCAGAATCCTGTAGATCACGCCGGTCGTGAAGCCGGCAGCGACCAGGCGGCGCACGATCCGGACGGTGTCTTTCTCATTCTGCGGCTTGCGCAGGCGCTTCCGCTCCAGGTGTTCGCGGGCCAGAGCCTCTTCGTTCGTTTGGCCATAGCAGGATTCGAGAGTCGCGGAAATCAGCTCTGAACCAACACCCTTCTGCTGCAAGTCGCGGCGAACCCGCTGGACCCCGAGTTTTTCATTCTCCTGGCGCAATCGGGCATAGGTCTCCGCAAAAGCCGCGTCGTCCAGGTATCCGTGCTCGCGCAGCCGAGCCAAGACTGCCTCGATCGCTGCTTCGCCCCGTGCCCCCGGCTCGACGCGGCCCGACATCAGGCGGCGCAGATCGGCCTCCGAGCGCATGGCCCGCCCCAGCGTTTTGACGGCATAGTTGTAGAGCCCCGCTTCGCTAAGAAACGCGCGAGGTTTAGCGGATTTGGATTTGAAAGGCAGCTTCTAGCCTCTTGTCTTCCAGTCTCTAGCCCTTGGCGCTGAGGCTCGGTTGCGACTCCTAACCTTCACCGATTGAATCAGCATTCAAAAATCTGTCATCCTAAGCGAGGCGCAGCGAAGTCGAAGGACCTGCGGTTGTCTTTTTACTCCCCAAACCCTTCCATGTATTTCTTGTTTGTGGCGAGATCGGGAATACCTGAATCGAATCGTCCCACATCGATTAGCTTGGGCCTGGTTTCGGCTTCATCCTCTTTCTGACCCCACGGCAATTTCTCGACAAATCTCGCTTCTCCTTTGTGGGTGATTGCGGCGGACTTTCCTCGAATTCTCATGCCTTTGTATTCGTTCGTCGCTTCTTCGTAGCCTTCCAGACAAATCTCAACATCAACAGCACCCAAAAGCGATGCTGGAACTAAGTCGCCGAGAATATCTTCCCCGTTAGCCATAAGACTACTTGCCTTTATGCTCCCGTCTATAATCTCAACAGGAAAGCTGGTGAATGCAAAATCGACGAGAGGTTCCTCGACCGTAATCTCAATCTGTTGCATCCATCCTGTTCCTGAGTTCACGTCATACCCATCCGGCCACACGTGCTTGTAGGCATCCATCTTCAGAATGAACTTCTGATCGCAATGCTCAATCTGTTCTAGCTTCGAATCGTGAAATTCATAGAATTCAGCCATATTGCCACCTTGGTGGATGATCGGCTGGCTCCGACCATTGCTCTAGTCACTAGCCCCTAGGAACGACCCCACGGGCAACCAACCGCTCATCACTGTCCACTGGCGCTGGCCGCCGCCCACTGATCCACCCAGTCGTTCACCGTCTTGTACCACAACCGCGAATTCTGAGGTTTTAGCACCCAGTGGCCCTCGTCGGGGAAGTAGAGCATCTTGCTCGGCACCTTGAGCCGTTGGAGCGTAGTAAAAAGCTGGAAGCCCTCGCTCACATCCAGCCGGTAGTCGAGCTGGTTATGAATGACCAGCGTTGGCGTCTTGAAGTTCTTGGCCGAGAGGGCCGGCGACCACTTGCGAAACGGATTGTCAGCATCGGCTTTGCCGTAGTAATCCCAGGGCTTGCCCTTGAACTCCCACTCGTTAAACCACAGTTCCTCGGTAGTCCCATAGGCCGATTCGGGATTGAACATGCCATCGTGACTCACGATGCACTTGAAGCGGTTGGTGTGACCGAGAATCCAGTTGGCCATGAAACCACCATAACTCGCGCCCAGAGCGCACTCGCGGCTCTTGTCGATGAAACCATAGTGCTGTTCGACGTAGTCCAGCCCGGTCATCAGGTCGGTGTAAGGCTTGCCGCCCCAGTCGCCGTTGACGCCATCGACGAAGGCCTGTCCGAAGCCGGTCGAGCCGCGAGGATCGATCATCACCACGACATAGCCGCTGGCGGCAAAGAGCTCCGCGTTCCAGCGGTAGCTCCAAGAGTCGCCCCATGCCCCTTGCGGACCGCCGTGGATCAGGAACTTGACGGGATACTTCTTTGCCGGGTCGAAGCCCGGCGGCTTGATCAGAAACCCCTTGATGTCGGTGTGATCCGTTGCAGTGAACCAGAACGACTCCATTGCGGGCAGGTCGAGCTGGCCAAGGAGGGCATCGTTCAGATGCGTGATGGGATACATCTTCGCACTCAAATCGTTGGAGACGATGTCGTATCCAGGTACTGCCTTCGAGTACCAAGTGTATTCAATCCGCGCGACCTCGGGCGGTTGCTGAACCTGCTCCACGGAGACCAGGAGGGCTTTTCCCGCTTCCACCGGGCGCAGATCGCTAAAGGATCCCTTATTCGCAAATTCATGATAAACGCCGATCAGATTGGTAATGAAGACCGGCGTCTCGCCCTTCTTGTCCTCGGTGAATAGGAGATTCTTCGAGTCCGGCGTCCAGGCGAACTCCTCCACCCAGTTGTCCAGCGTTGTGGGCAGCAGATCCTTGATCTTCTTCGTCTTCCGTTCGTAGAGCACCAGCCTGAAGCGGTCGCTCTCGTATCCAGCGCGTGCCTGGGAGCGCCAAGCAAGATAACTCCCGTCGGGGGAATAGGCTGGATTGAAATCGCCTCCGGGCGATGTGCTCACCTTCACCGGCTTGGCTGCCGGATCACTTAGATTCAGGGTAAAAATGTCGGCATTGACACTGGTTGCCGGCTCTTCGTCGAGATTCTCGGTAAGAGCCAGTTCCTTCGAGTCAGGCGAAAAGGCACAACCGCAGCCTTGTTCAAGCGAGGGATATGCTGGCGGAACGTCGCGAGGATCGTTGGGTGTGAGGTCGCGCATCGCTCCGCTCTCCACTGAAACCAGGAACAAATGGCTGCGCTTCTCGCCCGTGTAGTGGTCCCAGTGGCGATAAAGAAGGTGAGTGAAGATCTGTGCCTTGACCGTCCTCGAAGCAAATTCTGCATCGCGGCTGGCGTTGCACTTGTCGCCCGTAGCCATGTCAGCTGTGGAGATTGTCGGACAGTCGGGATAGACCGAGGAAGTAAAGACAACCGACCTGCTATCGGGGGACCAGTAGGCGTTGTCGGCTCCAGTAGAGATCACGGTCAGCTTCTTCGGATTGCTCATCGCCCCGTCGAAACTGTTGAAGTCGGCCACCCAGACCTGTTGTGAGCCGGAGCGGCTGCTCAGGAAGAGAATGTGTTTGCCATCGGGAGCGAACTGCGGGCCGTGATCGCCTGGCTGACCCACGGAGATAGGTTTTGGTTCGCCGCCTGCGATGAACTGAAAGTTGAGCCCCGCCGTCTTGGTGTTCTGCTCCAGGTTGACCGTGGTTACGACGTAAGCCAGCCACTTGCTGTCAGGGGAGACGGTAGTTTCGCCCAGCCTCTTCATCTGCATCATGTCTTCGAAGGTCATGGGACGCTTGGCATCTGCAAGCGCGGCCTGCGCGGACGTGGCGGTCTGTGCGGGGCTGATGGTAGCGAGGAGTGAGGCAAGAGCGAGCGAGAAGGCGATCATCGGTCTGCGCATAGGGTCTTCCTGGTTCGCGTGCTGTGAGAGAAACTTCGGCACGAAGAAAAAGTTTACACTGGGAGCGGCTCAATATGGTTGGAAACTTTGTCGCTAAGATCCACCTGACCCGGCGAGTCTACCCAAAGTTCGATCTCCGGCAATCCAGTGTTTGACGCTGGCGTCGTCGATCAGATAATCTTGGCCCCAAACTCATCCTGGGATTGAATCGAAGGAGATCGCACCATGAGAATCGCGGCGTTAGTTGCCGTACTGCTATTCGCATCCACCCTGGCTTGCGCGGAAGGGCCTAAGCCTTGTGAAGAGCTGAAGTCCGCGATCGAAAAAAAGCTCGAAGCCAACGGCGCGAAATCGTACACCCTGGAGATCGTGTCCAAGGACAAGAACGCTGAAGGCAAGGTCGTCGGTACTTGCGGCGGCGGAATGATGAAGATCGTTTATCTCAAGACCGCAGCTTCGCCCAAGGCTCCAGCGCCCGCACAGAACAAGCCCTAAACGCCAGGGCAATCGCATGAGGCACACGAACTACATGGTCCAAGGAATTCTCGACTTCAAACCTGAGACTGCCTTTGCGTCACAATAGCCTCAGCGGCGGCGACAACCTGTTCCAGTGTCAGATGCGTTGAATCAAGCAAAACGGCGTCAGGGGCCGGCTTGAGGGGCGAATCGGCGCGGTTCCGGTCGCGCTTGTCGCGTTCTCGCAGGTCGCGGATCACCTCTTCAGGTTGCATGGCTGGCTCTGGGGCGAGCTGCTCATAGCGCCTCATGCCTCTAACCTCGGGAGCGGCATCCAAAAAGATCTTGACCTGAGCCTGGGGAAAGACGACCGTTCCAATGTCACGGCCCTCCATCACCACACCGCCCTCGGCGCCCATCTGCTGCTGCAGGCGCACCATCCAGGCTCGAATTGCTGGAAAGACGCTGACTCGCGAAGCCGCGTCGGTGACCACTTGACTCCGGATGAGGCCAGTCACATCCTCGCCGTCAAGCAAGACAAGATTGTCCCCGTCAGTGGGTTCGAGGCCGATTGTGGTCTCGGCGGCTAGGGCCTCTAGGCTGGCGTTCTCGTCCAAAGGGAGACTCGCCCGCAATGCCTTGAGGGCAAAGGCGCGGTACATCGCTCCAGATTCAAGGTTCAGCAAACCGAAATGCCTCGCCAGATGGCGGGCGATTGTGCTCTTCCCCGCTCCGGCGGGGCCGTCGATGGCGACGATGATCTTCGCTACGGAATGGAGAGAACTTTGAGAGCTTTCTTCCTCGCTCATCCGCGTTTCTTCGTTCCTTGCTTTGGCCGGGCAGTAAAGCCAAACCTTTTGCTGTTTCCCGCTTTAGTACCGGCGGTAAGAGCGGGCTTGCCATTGCCACCTGTGCGCGTCGAGCTGACTCCGCGAGCAGGGTTGCTGCCATTGCGCGAAGCTGTTCCAGGCTTCCGTGCTGTTTTTGCGCCACTGGAAGGGCGAGCCACGAGTCTGCCGTTTCCGTTCGAGCCGTTTCCGCTGGGCAAATCGTGATTGCCGCGCTTACCGTTTGCACCCGTCGTCGCCTTGGGGTTCCAGCGGGTAGGGGAGGCAGGCCGGGCTCCATTGGCCGTACGGGATCCACCCGGACGGGACTTGGCGCTGGCACGCCGGACCGGTCGGCTTCCAGTAGACGATTGTGTCGGCTTACGATCGCGAGAATGGGCAGTCGGACGGCTGAAGTGGGGCCGAGCGGTAGCGGGTTTTCCGCTCGCAACCGGTTTTCGCGCAGCAGCGCCGCGGTGCGGGGCAGCTTCAGAGCCCGCACGCAGGGGGGCTTCGGTTGACCCGGCCGGCAGACTCTGATTCTCGATCGCCGGCTCCGGCAACTCCTCGTCGTGTTCTTCCGACCGCATGAAGTATGCCGAAGCCGGTATGGACGCGCTAGCGTAGATCGTCGCCGGAGCAGCGAACTCCGGTAAAGTGCCTGCAACGTAGAAGAGTGGCGCGTGTCCCAGCGAGATCGTATGAACCTGGCGCGTGGCGACGAGGCCGCGCAGCACCTCCCGCACCTTGCTGCGGGCGGTTAAAGGGGCCAGGAAGATCTCGACCTCTTCCATGGTGGCGGCGATCACAGCTTGCAGGTAGATCGAGGCAAGCACCGAGATAGCCGTTACCTGAGAGGTGGAGGCGCCTTCGGCAATAGCCTTCTGGAAACGAAGCCGCAGCAGTTGCCACTGAGGAACCTGCGCAGGAGCAGAGATGACGGGAATGATGCGAAGCTGTTGCCACAGTTCTGTGATGGCGCGCAGAACAGCAGTTTCGGTGACCTCCCTGCCCAGGGCGCGGGTTAGTTTGGGAATGGTTGTGTCGCCCGCCTCAAGCAGTTTGTAGGTCTCGACGGCCAACTGCGAAACCTGGCGCGAACCGGTCAACTGCGGTATGCGGCGCCAATCGCGGTCTCCTCGCAGGGCGTAGACGTAGGGAAGCACCCAGCTAGCCACGACGAAGTCGGGCTTTTCGCCCGGCAGGCCCAGCAGATTCAGGCGCACCGCTACACCGTCTGTCTCCAGACGGACCAGCAACTCTTCGGCTAGGGCAATTTGTTCCGGGCTTGGAGCGGTCTCGCGCTTCCCCACAACAGCTTCAATAAACGACGGTGCAATCGAAGAGGAAAACTGCCGCTTGGGCAGGAAGAGACACAATCCTGTCTCTTCAATCCACGTCCGGGCGTCCTCCAGGGTGAGGACTCCGTTTCCGTTCAGGCGCATCCGTTCGACGCGCGACGCTTCCAGTTGCTCTAATGTCAAAGAAGAACCTCACTTCCAGGCTGGCATGAAGGCCGGGCTACCTTTGTCCCCTAAGGGGAAGGCTGCCACCTTCCAGCAGTTCAGATTCGATGGAAGGCCCGCTGGATCTCCTTCCAAGAATACATCAAAGCTATTGGACGTCCATGGGGACAGTTGGTTGGATGACTGGTTCTCGCCAACTCCAACAGTAACCATTCCATACGCGCCGGGTCAAGAGCAGTATTGACCTTAATCGCTGAATGACATGCGATCGAAGCGGCAATCCGCGTTCGAAGAGTTGTAAGATTATGATTCTGAGATGGTTCATCTGAGTCTGCGCCGGATTGCTCGATGACCTCGGTCAACATGCGCTCCAAAGCCACCCCCTCCAGTCCAACCGGGGCCGATTTGACTGCAAGAGTTTGAGGGCCAAAGGGTTCAACCTCGAAACCGTTGCCTTCAAGCTCCTCGGCGATGCGCGCGAAGACCACCATCTGCGATGCCTTTAGTTCCACCAACAGGGGCATCAGTAACCTCTGGCGCTGCACTTTTTCCACTTGGCGGTCGCGAAGAATTTTTTCAAAAAGAACTCTTTCGTGTGCCACATGCTGGTCGATGATCCACAAGCCGTCCTCGCCGGTGGCCAGAATGAACGACTCGCGTAGCTGCCCGAGCGCACGCAGTGAACCCAGATGATTCAAGTTGGCGGCGGCTTGGTCTGCCTCGATCCGGGCTGTCTGCGACGCGAGGTCAGGGCGAATAGCCTCCCCATTCCCCAGCGAACAGCTGTCGGGTGACGAAAGGCTGGCCGGCTCAAAGAGCGCCGCCGCAGCCTCGCCCCAAGCACTACGATCTAATCCTCCAATCTGTAAACCTTTGATATCAAATGGCAATCTTCCTGAAAAAGGGGCTGACTGGTGCGGGGTCAATTCAAAATGCTCAGCATCTGTCTGAAGAAACTGAGTAGCCGGCGCACCTGCTTCCGAATGGGGCAGTGGCTCGGAGTCCGGTGCGCCTGGCAAGGGCGACAGGGCCGGCGGCATCAGCGAAGGGCTAGCTGCCGGCGCCGAGTCCAGCGCCCCCAAAAACCCTGCTGCGGGGCGCGCTTTGATTAGCGCCGTTCGCAGGCTGTCGCGGACAAAGTCGTGAACCAGGCTCTGCTGGCGGAAGCGCACCTCGGTCTTCGCCGGGTGGACATTCACATCCACCTCCTCCGGCGACATCTCCAAAAAGAGCAGTACCACCGGGAAGCTGGTCGGCGGAATCACATTGCGGTAGGCCTCGGTGATCGCGTGCAGCAGCAGCCTGTCGCGAATAAGCCTCTTATTAACAAAGATATAGATCGAGTTACGGTTGAGCTTTTGCAGCTCCGGCTTGGAATAGAAACCGGTCAGCCGCAGCGCGCCGAGTGTTCGTGTAGGCTCGGCCGGGTCCTTCTTCCAAGGCGGCGGCTCGGGCAGGCCGGCGCGCTCCAGCGGGGTCTCGGCAGCCACCGGGAGCAGTTGCTCCAGTGTGTCCTTGCCAAAGATCTGGTAGATGCGCTCCGCAGTCCGTGCAACCGGCGGAGCCGAGACGACGGTATGCGTGGCCGAGATGAGCTCGAAATGCTTTTCCGGGTGCGCCAGGGCGTAGTGGGTCACTAGGGCCGTTACATGAGCCAGTTCGGTGGACTCGGCGCGCAGAAACTTGCGCCTTGCCGGCGTATTGAAGAAGAGATCGGCGACGGCTAGCGTGGTTCCGCGGGGTAATGCCGCATCGTCCACATGGAGGATCTTGCCTCCGGCGATCTCGACCTTGGTCCCGGCGGATTCCTCTCCCGTCGAAGTCTCCAGCGTTACCCGGGCCACTGAAGCAATAGAGGGCAGCGCCTCACCGCGAAATCCCAGCGTCGAAATGGATAGCAGGTCGTCTGCTGTGCGGAGCTTGGAGGTGGCATGCCGCTCAAAGGCCAGCAGGGAGTCGTCGCGATTCATGCCCTGGCCGTCGTCCGCGACTCGGATCAACTTCCGCCCGCCCGCCTCGACCTCGACCCGGATGCGGTTGGCGCCGGCGTCCAGGGCGTTCTCCAGCAACTCCTTAACCACCGAGGCTGGCCGGTCCACCACCTCGCCCGCAGCGATCTGGTTGGCAACCTGGTCGGCAAGTACGCGGATGCGGCCCATAGTTCCTTAGGGTAACTCAGTCGGACAGCAAAGGGGGATCAGGGAACAGACGGGGCTGTCTCGTTCCCTGCGAGAATCTTCGCGACTCTCCATGCTAACCTGAGTTTTCAGTCCTTGGGAGAGATCTATTGCAATCCAACGCCGTTCTTATCGGAGTCTTCGAGTTCGTCATTTTGCTGCTCTCGCTCACCGTGCATGAATGCGCGCACGCATGGACGGCCTCGCGCCTCGGCGACCAGACCGCCCGCATGATGGGCCGCATCTCGCTGAATCCAATGGATCATATCGATCCTATCGGCACGTTGCTAATCCCGGGACTCGCAATCTTTGGGCCGCTGATCGGATTGGGCTTTCTTGGCGGCTTCATCTTTGGATGGGCCAAGCCCGTTCCGATCATTAGCCGCAATTTCACCAACTACAAGCGCGACGATATGCTGGTCAGCATGGCCGGTCCGGCCTCAAATCTGCTGCTGGCTGTGGTCGCCTTCTTCGGCTTGGCCGCCGTCCTCCTCACCGAGAACCATCTGCCGCCGGGAACCGATCCCTCCACGGCCGAGCAAGCTCTTGGATTGCTTTTTGAACTTAGCCTGCAACTCAATCTCGTGCTCTGTATCTTCAACCTCATTCCGGTTCCGCCGCTGGACGGCAGTCACGTCCTGCGCCAATTTCTGCCGTACAACGCAGTGCAGGTCTATGATCGGATCACCGGAATCGCCAGCTACATCCTCCTGATCATCGTTGCCCGCTTCGTGCTGGGCGCGGTGATGAGTCCGGTGCTCGGGGTCGCCTACTCGCTTCTGGCGCATATTTGATTCGGGGTAGCCGCTCCCCATGAGTAGGACAATGCACTCTAAACATTTATGCAGGCTTCACGCTGCCGGTACAATGGAATGAGCCGTTTCTCTTATCTTCCGACGAGCGGCGACATTCTCTCGGCATCACACCGGAATCGATACGTCTCATGCCTGAATCCGCACCCTCATTCTTTCCGCACACATCGGACGGCGCTTCGAGCGCCGCAGACGCAGCTGGTCCCACCGCAGGTGGACGTCCGCGCGTTTTGAGCGGCATGCGTCCCACCGGCAAGCTCCACCTCGGCAACTACATGGGCGCCCTGGCCAACTGGGTCAAGCTGCAAGACCAGTACGAGTGCTACTTCTTCATCGCCGACTGGCACGCGCTCACCTCCGACTATGCCGATCCATCGCAGATACCGGCCTACACGCAGGGCGTGCTGCTCGACTACCTTGCCGCGGGCCTTGACCCGGCTAAGTGTGTGATCTTTCAGCAGAGCAAGGTCTTGCAACACGCAGAGTTGAATCTGCTGTTTGGCATGATCACCCCCCTCGGATGGCTGGAACGTGTCCCCAGCTATAAGGACCAACAGGAGAACCTATCCAGCAAGGATCTGTCGAATTACGGCTTCCTCGGCTACCCGCTGCTGATGGCCGCCGATATCCTCATCTACCAGGCAAGCTTTGTACCCGTCGGCAACGATCAGACCGCCCATGTCGAGCTGACTCGCGAAGTAGCTCGCCGCTTCAACCAGTTCTACAAGCTCGACGGACGTGAGGTCCTTCCCGAGCCGAAGGTGCTCCTCACCCCCTCGCCTACACTTCCCGGTACCGATGGCCGCAAGATGTCCAAGAGCTACGGCAACACGATTCAGTTGACCGACCCGGAGCCGGTAGTTCGCCAGAAACTCAAGACCATGGTCACCGACCCGGCCCGCGTCCGCCGCACCGATCCAGGCGACCCCGACAAGTGCCCGGTAGGCGACCTTCACAAGGTCTTCTCCACCCCGGTGACGATGGTCAAGGTCTATGATGGCTGCCGCTCGGCCGGTATCGGCTGCATCGAATGCAAAGGTTGGGCTGCGGACGGATTGGTGCAGGTTCTGCAACCAATTCAAGCCCGGCGCGCCAGCTTCAGCCCGGCCCAGGCGATCGAGATCCTTGAGGACGGCTCCAATCGCGCCCGCCTTCGTGCCGAGCAGACGATGGTCGAAGTGCGCGCCGCCATGCAGTTAACCCTGCCGGGCAAGGTGCCGGAACGCGTCGAGGCCGACCCGTCCCGTTAGAATCGAATCCAGTGGCGGAACAACCTTCAACGGAAACCTCTCCGCCTGCGCGCTCCAAGTGGGCGCGAGGTCTGGGATTGCTGCGCCCTTCTTATACACACACGGCCTTTACAGCCACTGTGGTACTGATGTCCTTGAACTTCCTCTCCCGAATCATGGGGCTGGTTCGCACGAAATACATCGCGTGGCTCTTTGGCCATAACACGGACGCCTTTTACGCCGCATTCCAGCTTCCCGACATGGTTTCGTACTTCCTGGTTGGCGGGGCGTTGTCGGCCACTCTTGTCACCATTCTCACCAGTTATCACGATGCCGGTCGCGATGCGGAGGCGGAGCGGTCGCTCTCTGTCATTCTCAGCACCATGTGCCTGGTGCTTTCGGCGGGGATTGTGCTGGCCGAGACTCTGGCTCCATTTTATGTCCACCATTTCTTTCACGGCTTCGACGCGCAGAAGGCCCAACTCTGCGTTCATTTGACGCGCATCCTGCTTCCTGCCCAATTGTGTTTCTTCGCTAGCGGCGTCTTTGGCGCGGTACTCTTCGTTCGCAAGCAGTTTAGCGTGCAGGGCATCGCTCCGCTGATTTACAACCTGGGCACCATTGCGGGCGGCTTTCTGCTGGTCAAGCGCATGGGGATCTCCTCGCTGGCGATCGGGACAGTTGCAGGAGCTATTTTGGGTAACTTTCTTTTGAATTGGTACTTTGTACATCGCGCAGGGCTGCGATTCCGGCCCATTCTCGATTGGCGCGACGAAGGACTTCGCAAGTGGGTGCGCCTCTCATTGCCGCTGATCGCCGGGGCCTCGCTGGTTTCCCTCGATCCGTGGATTATTTCGTATTTCGCCTCGTCCACCGACGGCGCCATCACGCTGATGAATGTGGCCAAACAACTTTTCGCCGCTCCGATTGGCATTCTTGCGGGCGCGGCGGGCGCGGCGTCCATGCCGTTCTTCGCCAGCCTCTGGAGCAGGCAGCGCCACTATGAATTCGCCACGGGGGTGGCGGATTCAGTTTCGCGCGTGGCTGCACTAGGATTGCTGGCTGCCTCGGCGATGGCCGCCCTGGCCGCGCCGCTGGTCGAGTTGATTTATCTCGGTGGCCGCTTTTCTGCTGCCGACTGCCGCGACTGCGCCTTCTATTTCGTCATCTTCTCGATCTCGCTGTTTCTATGGGCTGCGCAGGCAATCTACTCGCGTGCCTTTTACGCCGCGGGAGACACTTTCTGGCCGATGGTTGCCGCAACAGCCGTTACCTTGTCCTCCATCCCCATCTACGGCGCTCTTTACCGCTGGCATGGCGCGATGGGGCTGGCAGTCGCCTCGGATGTGGGAATCGCGATGCAGACCGTGGCGCTGGCCGTGCTGCTGCACCGGCGACGCATGGTTTCGCTGGCCAGCCTGGACTATACAGAGCTGGGCCGGTGCCTGCTGGCCGCGGCGACGAGCGGTGTCGGAGTTGGCGTCCTGTTTTGGTGGTTGGGCGGAGCTTTGCACAAGGCGATTCCGGGCCACACTCAATGGATCGACCTGGCTGTGCTCGTCACCGGGACGGTGCTGTGGCTGGCCATCGCTAAATGGGTATTGGAAAAGAGCGGATCGGCGCTGCCCAGGGTTGCGATGAAGCGTATGGGATTGCTCTAGGAGATCTTGCTGTCACCTTAGCCCGATCTTTCGATCTTCGCTCGGTCGAGCGTCAGTTTTGCTGTCTGAGCCGATGGGGCCACCGCAATACTACCTCCGAGAAACACAAACGCCCTCGGGCACGGGGGCGCTTGTGTTGAAGCAAAGGCTGAACTTCGGCTACGCCTGGACTGACTTGGGCGCTTCCGAGGCTGCTGGTGTCGCAACTCCTGGCTTTGCATCGGCCTTGCGAATGTCGATGCCGCCCTTGAAGAAGGCGCCATCCTCAATGCTGATGCGCGCCGCGGCTACGTCGCCGGTCAGGGCACCCTCGGCGCGAATATCGACCCGGTCGGTAGCCGAGACATTGCCGCGCACTTTGCCCAGAATCACAATTTCGCGGGCGGTGACGCTGGCTGCGACCTGTCCGTTGCGGCCTATCGTGACGCGATTGCCAGGAAGATTGATGCTGCCCTCGACCTTTCCGTCGACAAACAGCGATTCGGAGCCGGTGATCTCTCCCTTGATGAAGAGGCCTTTGCCGATGGTGGCTTGGTCGCCAGCCGAGACCGGGGCGCGGTTGACGGGTTCGGCCGCAGGGGGTGGCGGCAGCGGGCGAGAGGGCTCTGGGGTGATGTTTGGACTTGCTGGGCCTGTTTGAGTGGGTTTCCACATAGCGCTCACGAGCTTCCTTTTCTGTCCTGAAAGGACTGGGCTTTCCAAGGCAAGGGCCATTGCCGAGGGCCCAAAAAAACTGATTGGATGGACTGCCGAGCTTTCGCTTCGGGCAACCCAAGCGCGGCCACAATTAGGATGTTATCTCTTTGCGGTCCGCTTGGAAAATTGCGATGGCGCTATTCTATGCCCGCTGGCCTTGGATTGGCGAGAGCAGCGGATCAGATTGAAGAACATGAGCCAACCTAATCACTATTGGACGGCTTGGGGCGGAATAGGGAAGTCTGCGATTCGGGTTGCGGTTGCGGCCGGGAAAGGCCGGTGGCGAGGCTTTGCGAAAATAGCCGGGCAAGCGGAATAGCCTACTCTTGAGTAATGACCGACAAGGAACTGCTGATGCGAATTGCGCGCTCCGCCGGCGAGAAGGCCGGATACAAGCAATTGGTGCGCGAGCTGAGCATGGGTGGCGGGCGGGAGCGCCGCCTGCTTCTGGAGCAACTTGCGCGGCTGACCGTGCGAGGCGCACTGGTGAAGCTGGACCGCGAGCACTGGAGCATTCCGCGGCCGCTAGGCGCAAGCGGCACGCGCGAGAATCTGGCCGCCGGACGCCTCGATCTGCATCGCGACGGCTACGGTTTTGTCCGGCCCAATGCGCGGCAGGCGGTTGGGGAAGATGATATTTTCATTCCCCCAAATGAGACCAACGGCGCTATGCAGGGCGACCAGGTGCTGGTCGAAGTCGAGCCGCCCAAGGCCGACGGACGGCGCATGGGGCGTATTGTACGGGTACTCGAGCGGCGCAATCCAACGGTCGTTGGAGTCTTCCACTACGCAAGATCAGATCGCGCAGCCGGGAACACCGTCGTTCCATTCGACGAGCGGATGACGCAGCACATCCTCATTCCGGAAGGGCAGGAGATTGCGCCGGCGAGCGAAGCAGCCACGCCGCATCGTGTGCTCGGTGCAGAAGCGGCATCGGCCAGAGACTACGACGATCTCGAAGGCCTGGTCGTCGACGTGGAGATCACCAGTTGGCCCACTCCAACCAGGCCGCCGGTGGGCCGTGTGATCGAGGTTCTCGGCTCGCCAGACGACTTCGGCGTCGATGTGGAGATGATGATCCGCAAACACCAGTTGCCGAGGGTCTTTCCTGAGAATGTGCTCGCCGAGGCGCGGGCCGTTGCCCATCTCGATCCGGAAGAGGCCAACAGCCGGCGCGATTTCCGCGGTCTCCCGATCGTCACCATCGACGGCGAAACGGCGCGCGACTTTGACGACGCCGTGTTAGTGACGGAGCGCGGCGACGGCGGCTACGAGTTACAAGTCCATATCGCCGACGTGGCGGATTATGTGCGCGCCAGCACCGATCTCGACCTTGAAGCGCGCCTCCGCGGAACCAGCGTCTACTTTCCCGATCGCGCAATCCCGATGCTGCCACAGGAGCTGTCGACGAATATTTGCAGCCTGCGCCCCGGCGAAGACCGGCTCGTCCTGAGCTGCATCATGCAACTCGATCCCGGTGGCCGCGTCGAGAACTACGAGATCGTCGAGGGCGTCATCCGCTCGGCAGCGCGGATGACTTACACCGAGGTTCACGCGATTCTCGAGGGCGACACCGAGACGCGGGCGCGATATGCGGCTCTCGTCCCCGATTTCGAGCGAATGCGCAAGCTCGCCGCCCTGATGAACAAGCGCCGCGAAGAACGGGGCTCGATCGACTTCGATCTACCCGAGCCGGTCATCGAGTTCGACGAGCAGGGCCAGATGCGCGGCGTCACAAAATCCGAACGCACATGGGCCAACCGGCTGATCGAGGAGTTTATGCTGGCTGCCAACGAGTGCGTGGCCACATGGCTTGAGGACCTCGGCGTGCCCTCGCTCTATCGCATTCACGAGAAGCCGGAGCCCCGCCGCGTTGTTCAGTTTGAAGAGCTGGCTGCCAGCTTCGGCTACTCCCTCGGCCTGGGCGCGCTGCCGGTCAAGCGCATCCAGACGCGCGGAGATCGCCGCGACGCACAACGTTCAGGGCGAAATGTTCGCACACACGAGGTGCCCGAAGACATCCCCGTAACGCCGCGCATGTACCAGAAACTGGCCGCGAAGATTGAGGGTAAGCCCGAGGAAAGAATTCTCAGTTACTTAATGCTGCGTTCGCTCAAGCAGGCGCGCTACTCCGAGATCAACGAAGGCCATTTTGCGCTGGCTGCGCCGACCTATACGCACTTTACTTCTCCCATTCGCCGTTATCCCGACCTGATCGTCCATCGCATCGCCAAGGCGTTGCTCAGAGAGGGCATAATCGGCGAAGGAGTGGTGGGGGAGGGGCGGCACAGCTCGCCCTGGACGCATCCGAACGAAGGGTTGGCTGGCATTGTGGTGCACCGGGGAAAGAAACCACATCAAACCTCTGGACTTGCGGGAGAGCCGCCTATCCCCGAGGCCGAGCTGGCGCAGATCGCCGAGGAGACCAGCCAGACCGAACGCCGCGCCGCCGAGGCTGAGCGCGAGCTGGTCGAGTGGAAAAAGGTTCGCTTCATGCAGGATCGCGTCGGCGAGGAGTTCGCTGCGCTGGTCTTGAACCCGGCCAAATACGGCCTCTTCGTCGAGCTGACCGATCTGTTCGTCGAGGGGCTGGTGCCCATCGATTCGCTGCGCGACGACCGCTACACCTGGCGCGAAAATACCCACGAGATCATCGGCGATCACACTGGACGCCGCTTCCGCGCCGGCGACCGGGTGCAGGTGATTCTGGACCGCATTCTGGTGCAAGAGCGCAAGCTACTGTTTTCGATTCTTGAAGAGGGCAATCCGTTGACCGGCAAACAAGCATCCAAGTCCCGCCCGAAAGCCAAAAAGAAAAAGGCCACGAGCGCGCCGGGGCGTTCCTTCAAGGCGAGAAAGAAGCTGGGCAAAAAGGGTAGGCGGCGCTGAGGCCTTCCGGCTCCCAGCGCCACGTCAAGCGAGGAAACCTCGCCCTACGCTCCGGCCTGCTTTTCAGCCAGATTGCCAATAAACGGCAGCTTGATCCTATCGCCCTTCAAGGCCTTGAGGATGCAGATAATCGCAACCACAAGAAACGCCAGCGAAACGAAAGGCATGAGAATCCATCCAAGAATGGGAATGATCGCGAGCACGGTGTTGATGGCGAAGCACGCAATGCTCAGAAAGATGCACTGCCAGGAATGGAACTTGATGTAGGAGTTCTTGTTGTAGGGCTCGACAATCAGAAAGATGATCGCCGGGATAAACGTCACATAGGCCAAAGCCCCGGCGGCGTTGTTAGAGAGACCTGCCTGTGCGGGTTGGGGCTGGAGTGGGTCGGGCTGAGTGGACACGGTGGCTCCTTTGAGATTGAGGTCAAGCTACTGTAGTGACTGGCCAAGTTTGCGGCCAGGACAAGGACTAAAACGATTGCGAACTGCCAGGGGCAACCCTTGGCGGCAAGAACGGTTCCACAACGGAGGCCAATCAGGGCCCCCGTGATGGCTAGCTGTTGGCCTGCTTCTCGGCGAAGTCGCCGACGACCGGAATCTTGAATCGCTGACCGTTGAAGGCTTTGATCATCACGATTAGCCAGAGGATGAAGAAGCCGAGGCCGATTAACAACATTACTGGGATCAACAGCAGGCCTATGAATGGCAGCCTGCCAAGGATGAAAAGCCCAACACGGACCACGATGTAGGCAATGGTCAGGAAGATCGATTGCCAGGAGTGGAAACGAACATTGGCGTTTTGGTTATAAGGCGCGGTCGCCAAAAAGATGACCGCCGGGATGAAGGTGATGTAGGCAAGGCCGCAAGTAGCGGATTCGGAAAGGCCGGATTGGGCGGTCGGAGGCTGAATGGACGGAGTTTCTTCGGGCACGGGTAGCTCCTTCTGGATTGAACACAGTTCGTAGGAATGAATGCTCCGCGCCTTTTTCGAACCAGGAATGACGGGGGATTCCCGGTCAGACGTTACCAAAAGGCGTGGAATTGAGACGAGATAAGAAAAGCGCGGGCGCGCGCGATTGTCAAGCGGAATTTGTGTGAAAACCAGTGGGCCTCTCCAGCCCACCGGCAATTCCAATTCGCTGGAAAGGGTAAATCCTGCCGCCTTGGCCGGTTAGGTGGCTCTCGGCACTCTTGTCTTTGGAGCCCATTGCCGCTCGCATCGGCCAGCGGAGAAACGTATCCGATCCAATACAATGTCAAAAGGAGCTCAATCGATGGCACACATGGTGTATTGCGTTCGTTACAAGAAGGAGATGGAGGGTTTGGACGAGCCGCCCTTCGATTCGGAGTTTGGCCAAAAGATCTTTAAGAGTGTCTCCAAAGCGGCCTGGGGGGAATGGGTCGACCGCCAGAAGATGTTGCTCAATGAGTACCGGCTACAGCCTTGGACCCCCCAGGCGCAGCAATTTCTGGTCGAGCAGATGGAGCAGTTCTTCTTCAGCGAGGCTTCGGGGTTACCGAAGGAGTTCGTTCCCCCCTCGCAATAATCGGGCAGATTAGCGTAGCTACGCCGGCGCGGCTGATGAAGTTCGAACCCGGGCAACTTCCCGGCCGAACATTGAGGAACATCGATACGAGGAGTCGGATGCAATCCTCCGCCCAAGCGCAAGCGCGCTTGGCCCGCCTCGTGTAAACTAATCTAGACTCCAAAGTCGGCTCCATCCGAGTCGGCTCGATTGTGTCGGGACGTGGCTCAGCCTGGTAGAGCACTCGCTTGGGGTGCGAGGGGTCGGCAGTTCAAATCTGCCCGTCCCGACCATTATAATCAATGGCTTATGCCGACGTTTATCGTCGGCGTTCTTCTTCCAACTGTCCAATTGTGACGTAACTGTGCCGTGGTCGAGGGCGGCTACGGCTTTCCTCTTGGCTTCTTGCCGGAGGTGCACGTAGTGTCTGTTCGTATTTGCGTGCAGGCAACTCGGCCTACTCCCAGGATTTGGTTTTCGCCGGGACAAGGAACCGGCCCTTGCGACCGGGAAGCTTTCCGTTGAGCCACTTGGGGCAAGGTCAGCGACGATAGGTGGAATCGACTTTCTTCGGGCAGCCGGGAAGCTGACGCGTGTAGCCGGTAAGGATGATGCTAGACACACTAGCACCAAGAATCGGTTGGTACAATTCGAGTACAGTTTGCAGAACTTCTAATTTTTCAAAAAAATGTAAACATATGATTATAAACACTTTATCTATGGTGGAGGCGGCGGGAGTCGAGTGATTTTTCCAGAGTTTAGAATCATTAACTTACATGTTTTCAAATAGATAAAAAACCGCCAAAATGCCGAAAATGCCATGTCTCTGGTACGTTTTTGGTACGTTTTCCTTCGCCTTTTATTCCGAAGCGGGAGGCGGCGGCTCACTTTCCGGCTTCCGCCACCCCCAGCGAAATGTACCCATTTTGTACCAGTCTGTAGCAGTCGTGTCCCGAGCCGCCTCCAGCATCCGCTAGGCTCCGGAGGAGTCAGCTATGCAATTCCTCTTGTAGGCACCCGCAAGAACTTATTACTCTCCCTGGGCACCGAAGGACGCGCTCAGCCTTTCAGTCAACTCCCGGCCCGCCAACTCCCGCTCGCGTGTCCGGCCATCGCGCAGTGCATCGACAAGGGCCAGTAGCTCGTAGAGCCTTCCGTCTTCGAGAGCAGCCTTGGGCACGTTCTTGTGCAAGGGCGCAAAAGAGAACCCTCGCACTGAACCCTCTGCATGGGGCCACACCGGGGGTGGATAGCCGTCGGGGTTGATGAACTTGTTAAGCGGTGCTGCCGCGTAGCTGGTCGGAACGCCCCGCGTCATGGCCCCCAGTTGCGCAGGGAAGGCATAGCGGATGCCGTGAAGCAGGAACTCGATCAGCGCCGTGCGGTTCAGCCGATCCTCTTTCACCAGCCCATGCACCAGATGCGAGGCGCGTGCACGTTTGATGGAGGTATAAACCTCGGAAGGGTAGAGATGGAGTG
>CAZGHZ010000015.1:0-52933 GCA_964525655.1 uncultured Occallatibacter sp. | reverse complement strand
GCTCAAATGCGCGTGCGCTGTCCAGCACGATTCGTACGCTCGTTCGCAGGGCTTGTGGCCAAAGTTCCACGGGGCCGAGCGGCGTAGCCGACCAATCGAGCGCGCGCATACGAGAGGCCATTTCGCTGTCACCGGGAAACACTGACTCGATCAACTCCCTCTTGCTAGGCTCCATCTCCGGATCCTCCAGCTCCGCGGTAACGCGGAAAAGCCCTGCGGCCCATGGTTGATGAATCGAGGGAGCCACCCGGCAAGCCGGATCAGGCTGGCGTTGGAATGCGAAAGCTGAGAGAACGCGGGACCAACGGATCAGGAATATGGCTCTCAGGAGAATTCAGGGGAAACCTACGAGCCCACTCGCCTCGAACGTGGCGATTCAAGCGATGCCAAATTATAACGCGCGCCGAAGATGGACGAAACGAGCACCGGTGGCCAAAGCAGCAGACAGCGTCACCGGCGCCCGGTGCAGAGGGGGTTAGGATTTGGAACGCGTTATCGGCGAAATAGCTCGCCGCAATTGTCTACTGAAAGGCGTCAGGAGAGCTTGGGGAATTAGCCGTCAATCTCAGAGATCATGAACGCTCAAATTGATGCCAAGGTATCGATCGGTACTTTTGTCCAATTGATTCGTCGCTTGACCTCTGGCCCAATCAAAGGGTCTCGTCGAATCTGACCGCATCTCGCTGGCGAACATCGTATAGAGTCTGTTGAGTGGATCAATCCCTTCTGCATCGAAGTTACAAGTGCGATTCGATACCCTTGGCGGGCTTCAACGTGTTTTGCGTGCAAAGCTCCCTGGCGACACTGTGAAATTAGCTCGCTATCTGATTGGCAAGGTCATCGTTCATGACACTGCGAACGGAAGGCTAAGCGGGTGCATTGAGGAAACAGAGGCTTATCCCGTTGGTGACGCAGCTGGACATGCTTTCCGGGGTAGGACACCACGCAATGGCTCCCTTTTCCTTGAAGGTGGACACGCCTATGTTTATCTTGCTTGTGGCTTTTCGTTCTTATTGAATGTGACAAGCGAAAGAGCCGGAATTGGTGCGGGAGTCTTGTTACGGGCTATCGAGCCTCTTGACGGTTTCGAACTCATGAATAGCATGCGTCAAAGGAAACAGTGGGCGGGTGGTCCCGATCCCTCAGTCTTTTCCAAACTACAGCGAGGGTGCCCCCGGTCCCTTGCTCGCTTTTGAGGACCGGGGATGGCAGCTCCACAAGAGAGTCTTGCAGATAATTACGGTCCATTGGCTCACAATTTCAACAGGTGGCAAAAAGTCGAGACCCCATGCAATTCGCCGCCCAAGCCGCTCCCGGTTACTCCGCCGCGAACCCGCAAAAAGTCGCCTCTTGGAGCGATAAATTCTCCTTTTCTTCGCCAAAGAATCCAGAAAATCGAGTTACCCCCACCCCCTCCCCCATATCCAGCCTTTTTTTGACCAGAGTGTGCTCATAAGTCAACATGAATGAATAACTTGTAAAAATAGACTATTATCCAATCAGTAAACATATACCCCGATTTTTGGCCGGAATTGCCCTGTTTTGAGGCCATTTTGAGCCAAAAACACCCGCTTTCAATCCCAATCACTCAGCCACCTGATTGTTGAGAAAACTCACTACGGCGTCGCGTTCGCACTTTCGGATCGCGCTACTTGATTGATGATCCTTTGGATCAGGACTACGCGGACGTGGATGTGGCTGGCTAGGTCGGGAACAAATTCGGTGATGAAGTTATCGATGGGCGCAGTGGCGAGGCCGGTGCCGTAGCGCTCGGCGCTGGCGGGCAGGTCGGTCTCGCGGCCAGGCACATAGAGGTTACTGACTTCGTCGCCGATGGCGTAGCCGAAGAGGTTGGCGTAGTTCGGCATTCCCTTGCCGTCGTCGCCCTGCGTCCACAACACCTGTAGCAGAGCATGGCCGATGCGATGGCGGATCGCGGCCGTGGGTTCTCGATGGTAGTGCGGGTCCTGGTGGGCAAGCGAGCAGATCAGGAAAGTGCCGAAGAACTCGCCGGTCATATCCTGCGCATAGCTGACGCCGACAGACTTGCCGAAGCCGTGCATTCCGGGGCCATAGGGCGAGTCCGCGTCCGAGCCGATGGCAATCGCCGAGCTGCCCAGAATGGTGATGGCGTTGAAGGGGTCAACCACGTTGCGAATGGCCAGCCAGCCCTTCTCTTTGGGCGTGAGGGGCTTGACCTGCGGGCCGTTGGTGAAGCGCGCATACCAGTTGATGAGGGGCGTCAGAGGCGGGCAGGGCTTGGGCTGGAGGACGGACTGGGGAATTACGCCGTCGACGGCACTGGCGGCACCGAAGACCGCGCCAACCGCCGCAGCCTGCGCCGCTGTTACGACTGAGCGTTCTGCCTGGCAAGGTCCCGGCGTGATGGGCTTGCGATGCGCCGCAAGCTGCGCTTGTGGTGCGTCGGGCAACGGCGGCTGGGCGATGACCGAGATGCGAGCGAGAAGCAGAACCGGCCCGAGCAGAGATAAGAGGACGCGACGCCTCAACCACGGGCTCAGCTTCCATGAGCCGGCGGGGCGTGCGATCGGGGTCTTCGAAGCCGGGCAACTTGCCAAAAAGAAAACGTCCTCGCTGACGGGAAGATTCATCCTGGCTGCAACCATTCAACGGATGCAGGGCTGTGGTAACCGCGGAAAACCGAATCGCCTCGGCAAACTGCTTTGCGGTCTATACAGTGTGCGTAACAGCCGGGGATTTCGGGTAAAACCGGCTGGCTGCTTCTCTCCGGGGCAAAGGCATGGGCGCCTCAAGCAGAGCGAAACTCGTCACAATAGTCTGACGAGTTCTTCCGTTGAAAGGTTATAGGGCGGGCGATGATAGAAGACCGAGTCATCGCGGGGAATTTGTGCAAGTATTGATCATTGCGGCACCTCGGAGTCTTCGGTGATTGACTCGGAGCATCGCGCAACGGAGACTGAGAGGAGAAGTTCTGGCAAAGTCTGCCTATACGAGGTGAACCACGATGAGCACGAATCCTCCTCCTCCGGGTTTCGGGCCCGGTCCGGGCGGCGTTAGCAGCCGCATCGAAGAGGCTGTGGAACTGATCGAGATGGAACTGCGCCACGCCGTTGCTTACGTGAACGAAGCTGTGGTTCCGCAGGTGCGCAAGGAATCGATCACCGCGCTGCGCACCGTCTCCGACCGGCTGCGCGAGCTGGCCGACCGGTTTGAGCAGGGCGGGGGATCGCGGCGTTGACGATCGGTCAAGTTGGGGTTCTCGGTTTCCCAGGTCTCAAAATCGAGACCTGGACCACTCGGGATTTGGGCTTGCGTTGCGGTTTGACTATTTTCGTGTTTGCAGCCTTGTTATCGGGCTGCGGGCACAAGCAGGCGCGGGCTCCGCTGCCAGCTCCGCAGGCTGGTCCGCCTCCTGTTCAGGCCCAGAGCGCTCCTCCTCAGCCCGCGACCGCGCCACCGGCGCACATTGCGCCCACTCCTGCGCCTCCGGGTGGGATCAGCGATGACGATCTGGATTTCATCAATACTCACAAGCCGATTCTGGTCGAGGAGGGGCTGGCCACCTGGTACACAGCGCCCTACAAGGGACGCAAGGCCGCCAACGGCCAAGTCTTCAGCGACCATGCACTAACGGCGGCGCACCGCACCCTGCCGATGGGTTCGCTGATCGTGGTGACTAATCTCACGACCGGCGAGTCGAGCGCGATGCGCATCACCGATCGCGGCCCGTTCTCCGAAGACCGGATTCTCGATCTGACCATTGCCTCGGCCAAGGCGACGGGGATCTATCGGACAGGTCTGTCTCGCGTGCGGATGGAGGTCTACCGCAGCCCCAAACCGATCGATAGCGGCGGGCGCTGGTGCGTACAGATCGGCGCATTCAAGAGCGAACACAAGGCCATGAAACTCAAGGCGCAGCTCCTGCGCAAATACCCGGAGGCCAGCGTGATCGAGTTTCCCGGCCAGGAGAGCTATTGGGTGCGCATCCGGCCGCAAGGCGACGATCGCGAGCAGGCCACGCTAATCGCGCGACGCCTACGCCCCGCCGAGGGCGAGGCTTATCTGACGCGGTTGGACTGAAGCCGCTGCATCGGCGCGAAAGAATCCCTGTTATTCATCTTCAGCAAAGATTCGCCTTCATCGGGTGCTATAGAATTCCGGCCATCCTGGTTGTTGTGGGTTGATGCGCGACGAGAATCCCGGCGCGGTTGACGGTCAACTCACGCACCACATCCGACTGGAGGACAAGATGACTGACTCGGAATCGAGAGTCCGGCAGAACTATCTGGCGAACCTGGTGGCTGCAATTGCCTGTTTCCTCTTCGAGGCTTGCTGGTACTCGTATTTTCTTCAGACCTGGCTCGATGGCATCGGCCGCACGCGCGAGTGGCTGATGAGTCCCGCTGGCAATAACCCCGCATTGCAGTACGGCACGGCCCTCGTTTCAGCGGCGGTGATTGCCGCTGCGATCTCCTGCATCACACAGCTCACCGGCCCGCAGACGGCGTGGCGCGGCATCAAGGTTGGTGCGATGTTGTGGTTGGGCTTTGAGTTTACGACATGGTCTACGGAATATGTGTTTGAGGTTCGCCCCTTGAGTCTGCTCGGCGTCAATTGCGGATTCTGGCTGGTGGGCATGATGCTGATGGGAGCCATCGTGGGCGCCTGGAAGAAGAGGTAGCTGCTCGCTCGGTGCGCCTTATTCCGGCGGGGGATAGAAGGGCAGCTTGTCGTTCTTCTCGTTGGCTCGGCGGATGGTAACGTCATCGAGCAGCAGAGCCGGGGCCAGCACCGTTTCCGGCACATCGCTGGAGTAATTGTCGACCCACAGATCTTTGCCCGCGGCCACTATGCTGGAGCGCAGCGCGCGATGGTCGAGATCGCTGAATGCTGCTCCACGCACCAGTTCACGCTTGCCGTCGGGGCTCACGCGATAAAGAAGACGGGGCGTCTGCTTTGGTCCCATGGTAGCCACGTAATAAACATCCTTGAGACCGCGATCCTTGGCCAGATCGAGCAGCTTCTGGTTCAGTTCGCCGTCCGTCAGCCCGTCCTTCGCCGTGATCTTGAGCACTCCCACCACCGGCTCGGAGGGCCCGGTGAAGCCGGCGCGCGCGTGGCCGTTCGATTGTGGAAAGTCGCGCACCGGTTCGCGGCCGATCAGATAATTCTCCAGCTTGCCGTCGACGACCAGCTTCACTGTCTGGGCAAGCACGCCCTCGTCGTCCACATCATAAGCGCCAAGAAGACCCTTGCCGTTATAGCTCTTGAGGCCGGGATCATCGACTGCGTCAAAAGTCTCGGGCAGCACGCGCGCGTGGTAGCTCGACGCAAACGAGCCATTGGTGCGCGCCTCGGTGCCCAGCTTGGGCCGCGTCGCAGTGAGCGGCTTGCACAACAGGTAACAGAGCGCGTCGGCGCCGGCGTCGGAGCTGAGCAGCAACGGGCCGTGATACTCCTCCTCGACCAGCGGCGCCTTGCGCAGATCCGTGAGCGAAGCGACTCGCTCAACCACTTTCTTGCTGAACTCATCCGGCGAATCGAGGTCCTTGAGCGCGGTCCCGGCGGTCGAGTAGGAGCGGTCAAGCCTCATGCCATCCGCCGCTTGCGCTCCAACAGCAATGGACTCCTGATAATCGCCCGCCGACTTCCGTACGATGGTTCCTTCGCTGTTTACGAGAAAAGTGGTCGTGACCCGCGCCGTGAAAGTCCCCGATGAGTAGCGCACCTCGCGCTGGCTGTCTTTGACGGTGGGATCGGTCCGGTAGAGGCCGGTATCGTGCGCTACGCGAGCCTCCCAGGCAGCCTGGTCAACGTTCAGCTTGAGCGGCTCGACCAGCGAGATAACCGGCTTTTCCTTGCTGAAATCGTCGGCCTGCGGCGGTGTTTCCACCTGCTTTAGATCAGCCTGCTTCTTCGCGTAGGCCGCAAGAGCGTTCTTGTAAGCCGAGTCGGTTGCCGCCCACAAAGAACAGCGAATGGCGATCGGGTCGTCTTCAAGCGCCACCATTTCGACTGAGCCGTCGCCGCGGCCTCCGGAGCTGTCGGTCTGGTTGTCTCCCACTCGCACCGTGACGCGGGCCACTCGCCCCGAGCCGCGCTGGGAGTCGCTGACTGCCCCAAACTCGGCCTTGATCTCCAGGCTGTCGATCTCTTCGATGCGGTACTGGATGAAGATAGGCTTGGCGAAGTCCTTCAACTGAAGTTCGGACTTACTGCGGTCGAGCTCCTGGAGCATGGCCTTGAGGACGGGGTCCTTCTCGGCGTCGGCGCGGGTGAGCTGGGACGCGGCCTGTGCGGAGGCGCTTAAACAGACAAGAAGCAGACCGACTCCGGCAAGGAACGTACAAGGACGAATGGGGTTCATTGCGCCTCCAAAGTGCTCGACGAGCGAAGTGAATATGTGTACATAGTCGATTGAGCCTCGTGGTATCCGAGGTCCGAAAATCCGGACCTGGGGCACCCATTCTGTTCTTTAGTCCCTAGCTATTTTTCTGAGCTGGGGATCGGCAGAATCGGCGGCCGGGCTGTGCCTTGCGCCTGCTTCTGCGTCTCGATGGTGCTCATGAGCATCGCCGGGGCGACTGCGCTCACCGGGATGGTGCCCGACTCCGCGCCGCACTCGCCGTTAAAAACTTCGCGCTTGTCGCTGGTGGCCAGAATGCTCTTGAGCGCGGCCTGCGGTGTGCCCACGATGCTCACGCCGCGCACCAACTCATCCGGCCGCCCATCGACATACACGCGCCAAACCACCAGCGGAATCACTTGAAAGGCCTGCGGCGAATTGCGCGTGGTCACCGCGAATCCCGAAGAGATGTCTTCGAAGTAGAGCCCGTAGGCTTTGCCCTGCTTCTTCGCCTCCTCGATCAGTTGCTTGCGCAGCTCGGCCTCCGGCTCAGTCTTGGTTGAGGTCACGATCAGGTTGCCCTGACGTCCGTTGGGCACCTTGCCGGCCTGCGCGCGGCCGTGGCCGTTCGAGTTGGAGAAGTGCGCGATCGGCAGGCGAGACATCAGGAAGGTCTTCAAGACGCCATCCTGAATCAGGGCGACACGCTGCGCCTTCTGGCCCTCGTCGTCATACTCGTAGCTGCCGCTGAGCCAGGTCTTTTCAAATTGGGTCATGGTTGGATCGTCGGAGACGGAGAGGAAGGTTGGCAGCACCTCCTTGCCCACGTCTTTGGTAAATGTCTGGCCCTCTTCGTCGCCGCGCTGGCGCTGGCCTTCGAGCCGGTGGCCGAGCACCTCGTGAAAGAAGACCGCCGCGGCGCGGCCAGAGAGGATCGCAGGCCCATCGAAGGGCTCGGTGATCGGCGCCTTGCGCAGGGCCTCGAGGCTCTTGCCGAGTTCGCGGACCGCGGCTTCCATCTCAGCCTGCGCGGGCAGGCCGTCCACCGTCTCCGCCTCAAATGTCGCAGCGCGGAACAGATCCATTCCATCGTCGGCGCGTGTGACGGCATAGACTACCACGCGCGCCTGCAAGTGAGGAGTTACGACCTTCGAGCCTTCAGACGAGGCAAAGTAGTCGGTCTCGTTTTCCGCCGAGAGTATCACCATATTGCGGTTTACGCCGGGATAGTCGCGGAAAAGCCGCGAGAGCGCACGGACCCGCTGCTCCCAGGCCGCGCGGTCGACCACAACCGGCGGCGCGGGCTTGCCGATATGCACCTGCGCCGGTTCCTGGCTGAAGTCGGGCGAGGTGTCCTCTTCCTTGGCGCGTACTTCGGCCTCGGTTTTCACGCGCAGGTAGTTATCCAGGGCGTTACCGTAGCCGGTATTGGTAGCCAGCCAGAGCGAGCGTGCCAGCGCTTCCCGGTCGTCGGTGAGCGGCAGGTCGGTCGAGTGGACCGCCGATCCTCGATGCGTGCCGTGGGTATTGTCGAGCTTAGGTTCGCCGAGGCGCACTTGCACGTCGGCCACGCGAACGTGGTTGGCCGAACTGCTGATCAGCCCTCCAAACTGCGCGCTGATGGAGACCGCACTGGCGTCGCTCACGGCGTAGCTGAGGAAGTAGGGCGGCAACTGCTTGTCGTCCCCCTGCTTGCCGAGCGAGGTGAAGGCGCGATGGAGCTCGGTGGTCATTGTGTCGAGCAGCACTGGAGTTGCCTGCTGGGCAACGGCAGAGGCTGACAAGGCCGCTGACAGAGCACAACCGGCAACAAAAGCGCTGATTGAAAGCATCGAGGCGAGCCGCCTTATAGCGGTGAGACAATCATGAGGCATAGGTTGGGGTGCTCTTCTAAATCCATCTGCAACCTCGATTGTCGCAGAGTAAGCTGCCAACCAGGAAGAATTGCATGGCTTTTACGCTCCGATGCCTGCTCGCACTTGGCTGCATTCTGTTGATTGCCGCCGTAGCTCCGCGCCTTGGCCCTGGCCCGCGGATTACGACTCCGCCGCGCCAGATTCAGCCGGTGTTCGGATCGACCACTGTGGCCTCGACCACCGCAAAACCTGCTCCGCAACCTGCCGAGCAACCCGCACAGCAGGCCTACAATCTGCCGCCGGACAAGCTGGCCAAGGCCATCACTCTCAGCCGTATCGAAGTTGCGCTCGACATCGCCGGCTCTCTCTGGGGGCTGGCCGTTCTCTGGCTGATGCTGGCCTCGCGCTGGGCTGCCCGCGTGTCCGCATGGACCGAACACCTCCTGCGCCGCCGATGGATGCAAGGGCTGCTCTTTTTCGCCGTCTTTATCGTCGTCACAACGCTGGCCGGCCTGCCGCTGGATCTGATCGGCCACGTCGTCAGCCGTCACTACGGCATCAGCGTGCAGGCCTGGGCGGGCTGGTTCGGCGACTTGGCGAAGTCCCTGGGGCTCTCGCTGCTGCTGGGCACACCGATCTTGCTGCTCTTCAACTGGATCGTCCGCGTCTCGCCGCGCCGCTACTGGGTGTGGGCCTGGTTGATCTCGCTGCCGCTGATCGTGGCTTCTGTCTTCGCGTCTCCACTACTCGATCCGATCTTTAACAAATTCGAGCCGCTCACCAAAACTCATGCCGCGCTGGTGGCCAAGCTGGAGACCGTCGTCGCGCGCACGGGGACCCAAATCGCACCTAACCGCATGTTCCTGATGAGGGCCAGCGAAAAGAGCAACGGACTGAATGCGTACGTCACCGGCATCGGCGCGACCAAGAGATTTGCGATGTGGGATACGGCGACCGACCGGATGCCCGACGATGAAGTCCTCTTCATCTTTGGCCACGAGAGCGGCCACTACGTACTGAATCACATTCCCAAGGGGATCGCCGTCAGTGCCGCTGCTCTCTTCCTTGTCTTCTGGGGCTGCGCGGGCTTTGCCGGATGGCTGGCGCGCCGCTTCGGTGTGCGCTGGCAGTTGGGCGGGATCGAAGCCGGCCAGAATCCCTTTGCCAGCCGCCAGGGATTTCTGGTTCTGCTCTTCGCTCTTTCGGCCGCCGGCATCGTGCTACAACCGGCCAGCAATACCTACAGCCGCCACATCGAGCACGAGGCCGACATTTACGGCCAGGAGGCCATCCACGGCAGGGTCCCCGACCCGCAAAAGACGGCCGTCGGCGCTTTCAATCATCTCGGCGAAGCCTGGCTCGAAGACCCCAATCCCAGCCCGTTCATCGAGTTCTGGATGTACAGCCATCCCAGCGTCCAAACACGCGCCAGCTTCGCCGCGCACTACGATCCGTGGGCAAATGGAGGGCATGGCAGGTTCTTCGAAAAATAGGCGGCAGATGGCAAGGATTGGCCGTTCCGAACGACAACGCCGCTGACCACTGATCACTGACAACTGGCATTACAATCTTTCCATGCAATTCTTATCGCTTTCCCGCCGTCGTGTTGACGCCTTCCCGCCTGAAGCCTTCACCAAAGAACTGACGTCCCGCGAGACTGGGAGGGTCAAAGAACTCTACGCCTTCGGCCTTCTGCGCCAGCTTTGGAAACGCGGCGATGTGCCCGGCGCCGTGATCTTGTGGGAGGCAGTCGGCGAGGCCGAGGTCCGCGCTGCTCTTGACTCACTGCCGATCTATCGGGCCGGCATGTTGGAGATCGTGGCCGTCGTGCCCCTCGAACCTTATCCCGGCTTCGGCCCTGCGCAATAGCTCCCAGGATCGGGCAACTCCGCAATTCGCCCACGGAATCCACAGCTTTCTCAAACCCTCGCCGCCGTACACTACTCTTTTGCAGCGTTCTCTTTTCTTGCACGAGAATCGAAAAAAGGAGCGGACTCGACATGGCCTACCCCACAAACTACCGCTATACCCGCGAACATGAGTGGATCGAGCTTGCGGGCTCGATCGGCACCATCGGCATCACCGACTACGCACAAAACTCGCTGGGCGACATCGTCTACGTCGACATGCCCAAAGTCGGCGATCCGGTCACCGCCAACGCGACCTTTGGCTCGGTCGAGAGCGTGAAAGCTGTCAGCGATCTCTTTGCGCCGGTTACCGGCACGGTCACCGCGATCAACGAAGAACTGACCTCCGCGCCCGACAAGATCAACGAGGCTCCGCACGAGACCTGGATCATCAAGGTAGAGCTCGCCGACCCCGCGCAATTCAACGCCTTGCTCGACGCCGCGGCCTATGAGGCATTCATCGCGGAAGAGAGCTAGGCCAGGGATCAGAGATCAGAGATCAGTCTTTGTTTATCACGCGACCGGCGCCCCTGGCGCCAATCACCAATCTGGTAGCACGATTTGGTCCGTCAGCGGGTTCCCGGACCAACTTGGTGCAAAGGCGATGTTTTTTCGGGCTTCCGATCTCTGATCTCTGACCCCTGATCTCTGATCCAAAGGACACGATGCGCTATCTTCCCAAGTCTCCTGCAGAACGCGAAAAGATGCTGGCCGAGATCGGCGTGGCTTCTATTGACGACTTATTCGCCGTCATTCCTGCCGAATATCGCCTGGACCGTGACCTCGATGTGCCTCGCCAACATGCGGAGAGCGAGATCATCGACTACTTCCGCGCAGCGGGCCGTAAAAACGCCACTAATTATGCCAGCTTTCTCGGCGCGGGATGTTATCGCCACTACCGGCCAGTGATCATCGACTCTTTGGTCCAGCGCGGAGAGTTTCTCACCAGTTACACGCCCTATCAGGCGGAGATCACTCAGGGTACACTGCAAGCGATCTTTGAGTTTCAGACGATGATCGCCGAGCTGACCGGCATGGATGTGGCCAACGCCAGCATGTACGACGGCTCGACAGGCGCGGCGGAGGCGGTAAGGATGGCCATGCGCATCACCGGCCGTGAGAAGGCGGTTGTCGCTGCCACCGTTCACCCCGAATACCGCGAGGTGATAGAGACCTACTCGAAGCATCAGGAGCTGCCGAATTTCGTGGTTGGTTATGACGGCGAGACCGGCCGAGTCGACCTTGCTGCACTGTCTGCGGCAGTTACCGAGGAGACTGCGGCGGTTCTCGTGCAAAGCCCTAACTTCTTCGGGGTGATCGAGGATATTCCGGCGATTGCGGAGATTACGCATGCTAAGGGTGCGTTGCTCATCGTCTCTATTGCGGAGGCGGTCTCGCTCGGTGTTGTTCGCCCACCGGTCGAGGCGGATATCGTCAGCATGGAGGCGCAGTCCTTCGGCGTGGCTCTGAGTTATGGCGGGCCGTTCTGCGGAGTCATTGCCGCCAAGGATAAATACGTTCGCCAGATGCCGGGAAGGCTGGTCGGCCAGACCGTCGATAGTTCCGGTTATCGAGGCTTTGTGCTGACTCTATCCACACGCGAGCAGCACATCCGCCGCGAAAAGGCGACCTCGAATATCTGCACCAATCAGGCTTTAGTCGCATTGATGGCGACGATCTTCCTGAGCGTCTACGGCAAGGAAGGGATTTGCGAGTTAGCCGAGCACAATTTGGCAAAAGCAAGTTATGCGGCGCAGGTTCTCTCATCGCAATCGGGAGCGAAGCTACGCTTTGCCGGTGCTCCTCGATTTAATGAGTTCGTTCTTCAGACCGACGAAGCCCCGGCGCAATGGAGCCAACGGCTGATGGACGCAAAGATCATCGGCGGCATTGATCTGAGCCGCTGGTATCCCGAACTGCAAAACTGCACGCTCTGGTGCGCGACGGAAGTGATCACCCGCGCCAATATCGACACCGCGGCCAAGGCGCTCGCGGCGAAGTTGGTGGAGGCATAAATGACATCCGATGCAACTGCGCCGATGACCACACAGAGAGTCCGCCCTCACCAGACACAGAACGAAGCTTTGCTTTTTGAGAAATCTTCGCCGGGAAAGCGCGCTTACAAATTGGCGCCGCTCGATGTGCCTGCCGTCGATGCTGCATCGCTGCTGGGCGAGGTGCATCGCAAGATGGCTGGCGAACTGCCGGAGTTGAGCGAGATCGAGATTGTCCGTCACTTCACGCGGCTCTCGACGTGGAATTACGCTATCGACCTCGGCATGTACCCGCTTGGCTCATGCACGATGAAATACAACCCACGAGTGAATGAGTGGGTGGCCCGCATCGAAGGCTTGGCGGATGCGCATCCTTACCGGCCCGATTCGCTGGCCCAGGGGATTCTCGAAATCATCGGCAACCTCCAGCGCTCCCTGCTGGAGATCACCGGAATGGATGCGATTACCTTGCAGCCGGCGGCGGGCGCGCACGGCGAGTTTACGGGAATCCTGCTGGTTCGCGCGTGGCATGAGTCGCAAGGCAATCCGCGCAGGAAGATTCTTATTCCCGACTCAGCGCATGGGACGAATCCTGCCACTGCGGCGATCTGCGGTTACACGGTAGAAAATCTGAAGTCTAACTCAGAAGGCGGCATTGACTTAGACGCGCTAACTCGCCAGGTGGACGAAGAGACCGCCGCGCTGATGCTGACCAATCCTTCGACGATTGGAGTCTTCGAGAGCCAGATTCACCGTATCGCCGAGATTCTTCACGCAAGGGGCGGACTGCTCTATATGGACGGCGCTAACATGAACGCTTTGGTGGGCAAGACGCGACCGGGTGACTTTGGCGTGGACGTGATGCACCTGAACCTGCATAAGACCTTTTCGACGCCTCATGGCGGCGGCGGTCCCGGCTCGGGGCCCGTGGCCTGCAAGGCGTTTCTTGAGCCGTTCTTACCGACTCCTGTCCTCCACCAAAGCGAGGACGGCACGAAGCACTGGAGTTATGATCGACCTAACTCAGTGGGCCGCGTGCGCGCCTTTTACGGCAATGTGGGAATGTTTATTCGCGCGCTGGCTTACATTCTGGCTAACGGTCCGGATGGCCTGCGTCAGACGACCGAAGACGCCGTACTCAACGCTAATTACATTCGCAAAAAGCTCGAAGATACTTACGAGTTACCTTATAAGACTGGCTCGATGCACGAGGTGGTCTTCAGCGACAAACGGCAGGCGGCGAAGGGAATCAAAACCGGAGATATAGCAAAGCGGCTGATTGATTATGGCTTCCATCCTTATACGGTGAGCTTTCCGATGATCGTGTCCGGCGCGATGATGATTGAGCCGACAGAGAGCGAGTCGCTGGAGGAGTTGGACCTGTTTATCGAAGCTATGCGCGCAATTGCCCGCGAGGTCGAGGAGACGCCGGAGTTAGTGAAGACTGCCCCACACTCGACGCGGGTTTCGCGGCTGGATGAGGTGCAGGCTGCACGGAAGCCGATTCTGCGGTGGAGGCGGGCCGAGTAACAGGTATCCCACATCTGACGCGATGAGACTGCACCAGATGTGAGGCACCCATTCAAATATTGGAATCCGCTCCTTCAAGATTATTTGCGTGTTTTCCGGTGTAAGTCTTCCAGCGCATCGCAGGCTGTGCGAATGCCGTCTTCTTTGGCTAACTGCCTGGCAACACTCTCCGCCCGCTTGGCCAGCAGCGGATTGGCCAGCATGGCCTTAAGGCGGCGCGCGACACGAAAGGGCGTGTAGCGGCTGCGCTGAATCACCTTGGCTACCTTGAGCCGCAACATTCGCCGGCCATTGTCCGGCTGGTCGTGAGAGAAGGGCATGATGAGCATCGGCTTGCCGGCGCGGAGGCATTGCGCCGTGGTGCCGACCCCGCCTTGGTGCACCACCATGGCCGAGCGGTTGAAGAGCTCCGAGTACGGCGCGTATTCGGCCACGCAGATGGACTCGGGCAGCCGGGTGTGAAGCCGGTTGCGCGGGTCGGCGCCGATCAAAAGTACCGCGCGAATCCCGAGCCTGATGGCAGCTCGCGCCGAGAACTCATAGAACTTGCCGGCAGCCAGCACGGCTGCCGAGCCCAACGTGAAAACCACCGGTGGACCGCCTTCGGCCAAGAACTTCTCCAAATTCGAGGGCAGAGCTTGGTTGCCCGCGTCGGCGTCGTAGTAGCAGAAGCCGGTGATCAGCGTGTGCTCGGGCCAGTCCTTTTGCTCGACGCCGAGCACGCGGGAAAAAAGCGCCAGCACCAGATGCGGCGAATGCTTGGCATCGAAGAGTGGGTTGGCGCCTTTCGGCAGGCCCAGTTCGCGGCGAAGTTCGTAGATAGGCTCGGGCCACTTGCGGCTGACAAAGCGCGCCACCCGCTTGATCACTCGCCCGAAGCCAGGCACTGCTTTGTCGGCTCGCGCGAGCCGCGGATACGGAGGCAGCACAGGCGGGTCGAAGGCGGAGAAAAACGAAAGTGGCGCGAGAACGTAGCTGGCCCAGGGAATCCCTGTCGCCTCTGCGACTGGCGGGCCGGCGTAGTTCAGCTCACCCAGCAGCAGCAGGTCGGCGCGTTCCGGTTTTGTCGCCGCGTCGAGCAGATCGTCGTAGGTTTGGCGCAGCACAGGAAAGAGAAAGTCGCGCAGTCCCCGCTCGGTGCCGTGCTTGATGTCGTAGATCATCTCGACGAGGAGGGTGTTGGCAGGGTCTATGTCCGGGCGAACGGCGTGGAACTCGAGGCCCAGCGGCCGGATCTTCGGTTCGTAAACGGACGGCAGCGCCATCACCGGCGTGTGCCCACGGCGTTTGAGTTCCAGAGCAATGGCGATCAGCGGATTGGTGTCGCCGTAGGTGCCGATATTCGAGAGAACAATGCGCAAGGTGAGGTCCCCAAGGCTGATTTGGCCCAACCTTATGAGGGTAATGCATGGGGGCCTAAGCGGGCCTGAGCCGATCGAAAGCCGAACGGCAACCGGCGGGATTGATCTGCCAAAACCCGCCTGCAATGCAACAAAGAACCTCGACCTGCGTCTATGCCTATTGGCAGGCGACTGAGAGCGCTTGCTTTTCAGGTCTCGACTCTAGCCAACTTGAGTTCAGGAGAACGCGATGCGAACGAGATTGATGCGGAGAGCCTTTCTTGCAGTTGGAATGGCTGCGCTGGCCAGCGCGGCGGCACTTGCGCAGACGGATGTAGCGGCAAGCCTTTACGGCGCCTTCAATGGAACCTCCAATGGAAACGGCACAAAGCAGAGCCCTTCCAACGCTGCAGGCGGGCTGATCGAGGTGCGGCACATTCGCAATCCCCTCGTTGGCTATGAGGGTACTTATTCTTTCAACCGTGCCAACCAGACCTACAGCTTTACCATTCCGCCCTTATGCCCTGCTGGTACTGGACCTTGCGGCCTGCCGGCGGCGATCTCGGCCAATGCGCACGAGCTAACCGGCGATTGGGTGGCGTCGCTGAAGATCGAAAATCTTCGGCCCTTCGCGCTGGCCGGCGGCGGCATACTCTTCGATGCGCCTGTCAGCGGGCAGAGCGGCACCAGCACCACCACCAAGCCGGTCTTTGTCTATGGAGCAGGTCTGGACTGGGGACTACTGCCGCACATCGGCCTGCGCCTCCAATACCGCGGTAACCTCTACAAGGCGCCAGACCTCACCACGCTCTTTACCTCGACGGACGCATTCACCCACACGGCCGAGCCGATGATCGGCGTTTACTTCCGTTTCTGAAGCCGTAGACGGAGCCGGACCGCGCGCGATCTGATTCACCCGGCTCCCGCGGGCTTTCCGAGTCCCAAAGACCGGAGTAGGATGCCCTCATGATGTCCAATCGCGGCAAAAGGCCGGCCGTGGTACTTCTGGTCGTCTTCATGACGAGCGCGATCTCCCCGGAGACGGCGGGCACGCTCTCTTTCCCTGCCCTGACCGCAACGCAGATAGCCGACCAGATGCAGCGCCACAACCAGGCGCGGAGCGAAAAACTAAAGCACCTGAAATCGACTCGCCAATACAAGGTCGAGTACAAGGGCTTCCCTGCCAGCCTCACTGCTCAGATGGAAGTTGAATTCAACTACGATGCCGCATCGGGAAAGAGCTTCCGGATCATGACCCAGGACGGATCAAAATTCCTCTGCGAGAAGGTCTTGAAGCGGGCGGTGGACAGCGAGAAGGAAGCCTCGCAGGACAAGGCGGCAAACGCACTTACGACAGCGAATTACAGGTTTCAGCTTCTTGGCATTGAGAAGCTGGCAGGGCGACAGGCCTATGTGCTGGAGGTGCAGCCGCTGGTCGAGACCAAGTTCCTCTATCGAGGCAAAGTCTGGGTGGATGCGGCGGAGTTCGCGTTGGTCAAACTCGAAGCGGAACCTGCAAAGAGTCCTTCGTTCTTGATTTCACGGACGCTGATCCATCAATCGTTCGCCAAGACTGGCGATTTCTGGTTGCCGGAGAAAAACCGCAGCGAGACCAAAGTGCGTTTCGGCGGAACGGCGGTCTTCACCATCGACTATGGAACCTACCAGATCAACGCAAATGCTTCATGAGCCGCACGAATTGCAATTGCTTCGGTGCCCATTGGAAGGCTGCCCGCCGATCCAATCCATCGAGACGGAGCCGTATTGACCCGTGTAAAACCGCAGGTAAGAGTCGACAAATCTATGCGCAAATCGGGTGCATCTGCGCGCCGCTCCCTACCACGCCAATGACGGCCACTGTGTTACCGTTGCAGTACGGTGCCTCTGAGCCAGGCCGATAAAAGGGCCTGAGCCAAATGTTCGAATTTGGGCTGAAATCGGAGGCGGCGCGCGAAACCTTTGAATGTCCCAGCAACCGGAATTGACGTCGACCTCTCTTGCCCCGAACCCGGCGCCCACGCCTGGGCTCGCATCCGCAGCCGCGCCGATTTCCGCACCTGAAGCCGAGAGCGGACAGACGCAGGCTCCCGCGCTCGTGCCCCAACGAATTCCGCCTTGGCTTGTGAATGCTGAGCTTTATTTGCGCGTATTTCTGCTGATGTTCATCAGCATGGTGATCATCATCGCACCCTGGTCGGGTGACTTTGCGCGATGGTCCGGGGACCTTCTTTGGTTTTTTCCCAGAACCCGCTATTTGTGGGAGCAAAACGCCCTGATTCAATACTTTCCAGCCATCGCCCGCTACTCGTCCAACGGGGCGGTGCGCGGAGTGGTGTCAGGGTTGGGGCTTTTAAATCTGTGGATTACGCTTTACGGCGCATTTCAGCATCGGGATAAGTGAAAGATGACAGAACAGGGAACAGGGAACAGCCACTCCAACGAGCAAAGACCGATCGTTGGGGACCCCGTAAGGGATCAGGGATCAGTCACCGCAGCCGTTATTCCCGGCAATGAGATGCCTCCGCAGCTCGCCGTGGCTCCGCTGGCCTATGAGAACTCCGGCTTTCTGAACAGCGCCGACGGGCGGCTGATCCGCATCGTCTCGGAGTATATGGAGCCGCTGGCGCGCTTCCGCCGCGAACAGATTCAGGATACTGTGGTGTTTTTCGGCTCGGCACGTTTTCGGGGACGCGAGGAGGCCGACCATGCCCTTGAACTGTTGGACAACACCGGTTCGACTCGTCCCGCGCCCAGCCATGAGCAGCCGGCCAAGCCCACGGAGATCGCCGAGGGCAAGGCGACCGACCTGCAGCGCAAACGCGCCGAGGCGGCCGTCGAAATGGCCCGTTATTACGAGGATGCGCGGCGGCTCGCTGGTATGCTGACCAACTGGGCCAGGCAGATTCCCTCGCGGCGTCACCGTTTCGTGGTCACCTCAGGCGGCGGGCCGGGCATCATGGAGGCGGCCAACCGTGGCGCCTGCGAGGCCGGCGGCAAAACGATCGGGATGAATATCCGGCTTCCATTCGAGCAGCATCCCAACCCTTACATCACGCCCTCGCTCAACTTCGAGTTCCATTACTTTTTTATGCGCAAGTTGTGGTTTGCCTACCTGGCTAAGGCGCTGGTGGTCTTTCCCGGCGGCTTTGGCACGCTGGACGAGATGTTTGAGATTCTCACCCTGGCCCAGACCCACAAGCTCGCCAAGAAGATCACCGTGGTGGTCTACGGTTCGGAGTACTGGAAGAAGGTCTTCAATCTTGATGTGCTGGTGGACACAGGCGCCATCTCACCCAAGGACATCGAGCTCTTCCAGTTTGCCGACACGCCGGAGCAGGCATTCGAGTTGCTGCGCAAGGGGCTGACGGAAAACTACCTGGTAGCCGAGGCTGCCGCGGGTACGCTGGCCGAGAGCCAGGAGATGCCTCAGGGCGAAGATCTGATGGCCGGCTGGACCGTCGAGGAGTTTCTAGGGCCTGAGATGGCCAAGACGAGCAAATAGAGCGATCGGAACTTTGGAGTACCGCATTCCGGGGTTTCTCTCCGAGATTTCTTGGGATTTCTCAGTGACTTTCTTGATTCCTTCGCTAATTGAAGCTGTATTCTCACTGTGTTAATCCCTCGTTTATGGTCGGTACTGCAAACTGGCTCCAGAGATTCCAGTTCGCCAGCGGAACTCGCTTGTTGAATCAAGGAGCAGGAATGGCCCAATCGACCATCTCGTACCTGTGGAGGGACAAAAAGGCACCTCAGGGCTTCCGGTGCGGCGTTTCATTGCACAGCCACACCAACCAGTCGCACGAGACACTGGATTTTCTAGCCAACTTCGGCAACCAGTACCCATGGATGCGCCCGCTGCTCTCTCGCCTCGAGCACCGCTCCGAACGAATGCACGGGGTGCGGATCGATTACGCGGCCAGCTACTGGACGCCGCCGATGACCCCCAAACTGGCCTTTGATCTTGAAAGCCGGCAGGTGGAACAGTTGGATCTGGCGCCGATGGTCTCCATCACCGATCACGACAACATCAATGCTCCAATGCTGCTGCGCACGGTTCCCAGCGCGCGCCAGATTCCGGTTTCGGTGGAGTGGACGGCGCCCTACGGGAACCAGTCTTTCCACTTGGGCGTGCACAACCTGCCCAGCGCCAAGGCGACGGAGTGGATGAGCGCGCTGTCGAGTTACACGGCCAATCCCAGCGACAAGCGCTTCACCGAGATCTTGCGCGCGCTGCACGACGAGCCGAATGTTTTGGTGGTCTTCAATCATCCGTTGTGGGATCTTTATCTCGTTGGCAGAGAGAGTCACTCGTTTCTAGTCAACGAGTTCCTGCAAAAGAACGGCAACTACCTCCACGCGCTGGAACTGAATGGGCTGCGCAACTGGGAGGAAAATCGCGCGGTGCGCCAGTTGGCCGAAAAGTGGAATATGCTGCTGATCTCCGGCGGCGACCGTCACGGCGTCGAGCCAAACGCCAATATCAATCTGACCAACGCGGCGACGTTCACCGAGTTCGTGCATGAGGTCAGGCGGGAGAAAAAGAGCGATATGCTCTTCATGCCGCAGTACGCCGAGCCGTGGAAGCACCGCATCCTGCAATCGACTCTCGATGCCATCCGGCACTATCCGGAGTTTCCGCAAGGCTCGCGCACCTGGGACGAGCGCGTCTATCATCCGGATACCAATGGAGTTGTCCGGCCTCTGAGCGAGCTGTGGCCCAACGGAGCCCCGCCGCGGGCCATCAGTTGGATGCTCGGCCTTGTGCAGTTGATGGGCGCGGCCCCCGTCTCCGGCGGACTGCGCAGGGCATGGAGCGAAGAGCGTCAGTTGCGCGTTGCCTTGGGCGAGTAGGGCTGCCAGCGGAGTTGGCAACGCACTGCAAGCTTCAATCATCGGCTCTGTATCAGGGCGCGACTTCAGCGTGCCGTAAGGGCTGTAAACTGTACGCGGGGCTTTAGCCCCTGAGGAAATGGATATTTCAGAATCAGGGCACGCCGGAGAAAATACCCTAACCCCACTAGCTCCGTTAACACCGCTCTCTCCGCCCCGTGTAGCCTACTTTCCCGACTCTTTCCACGAAGTCAACGGAGTGGCGCATACCAGCCGCCACTTCGAGGCCTTTGCACGACGGCGTAATCTACCTTTTCTATGCGTCCGCGCCGGAGACCGCGCCCCGGCGCTCATCGAGGACGGAAGCGTGTGGACCCTCGAGCTGCCGCGCGGCTTCCTCTCATTTGCCCTGGAAAAGGACCTGCGCTTCGATCCCGCCTTCTTTCGCCACATTCGTCTGATCGGCGAGGTGCTGGAGCGATTCAGGCCCGACCTGATTCACATCACCGGCCCCAGCGATGTGGGAATCCTGGGCGCGTTGCTGGCTTATCGCAAGCGGCTGCCGCTGGCCGCCAGTTGGCACACCAACGTTCATGAGTATGCCGCGCGCCGCTCGCAGTGGTTCCTGCGCATGGTGCCTAAGAGCCACTCGGCGGCGACAGGCCGGAAGATCGAGGATCTCTCGATGGCCATCGCGGCGAAGTTCTACTCGATGGCGCACGTCCTATTTGCTCCGAATCCCGAACTCTGCGCGCTGCTCGAAAAGACCGCGCACCGGCCCTGCCGCCTGATGCCGCGCGGCGTCGATGCGGAGATCTTCAGTCCAGCCAAGCGCAGGCGCGACACCGAGGACCGCGAGTTTGTGCTGGGCTTTGTGGGCCGGCTTTCGGTCGAGAAGAACATTGCGCTGCTAGTCCAGATTCACGATGAGCTAAAGCAAATGGGCCTGACCAACTTCCGTTTCCTGATCGTCGGCCACGGCGGCGACGAGGCCTGGCTGCGCGAGCGGCTGCCGAGCGCTGAGTTCACCGGAGTGCTGAAGGGCGAGCCGCTGTCTGAAGCGTATGCGAACATGGACCTCTTCGTATTTCCCTCGCACACCGACACCTTCGGCAATGTGGTGCTGGAGGCATTGGCCAGCGGAGTTCCGGCGATTGTTACTCCCGACGGCGGCCCGCCGACGATCGTTCACGACGGAGTCACCGGCCGGATTGTGCCCGATGCTGAGTTCACCTCTGCGATCGCCGCCATACTCGCCGACCCGGCAAAGCACGCCGCGATGCGCAAGGCTGCGCGCGCTTATGCTCTGACCGCCAGTTGGGACTCGGTTTTTGAGAATGTCTATGCGGCTTATGAGACGATCTTGCCCGCGCGACAGCAGGCGGCCGGGTAGTAGCCGGCGACAAGATCTCCAGGTTTTCTGGAGAATCTGTCAGCGCGGGAAATCGGGACGAATGCTCGGGAAACGCTTCAGAATGGTATTGGCGATGGCCTCGGCTTGTTCCCGAGTCAGCAAGGGAAGAGCATCGACGTCTGTTTCTAGACCCTCGATCCTCAGCCCCTCCATATTTTGCCCGGTCTCGTTGAATCCGAGCCACGTTACCTCATTGGCCGGAATCGTGGTGCTGGTAGACCAGAGCTTTCCCAGGTTGCCGGTCGCAAACAGTTCACTACTTGTGACTCGAAGTGTCGACGTCCCCTCGCGCAACCACAAGAGCGGCCTAGATGCGGCCAACAGCCAGAAAAAGACGAGAGCGGATCTTTGCCACCATAAGAAATGTGGCAATGGCGTAAACAGAATGAAGGTTAGAAACGCTAGTAGCAATATCCTAAAAATCCATGCGATCCATCCGTCGTGCCAGATGACTGTGAATCGCAGCTCATTCGGCAGCTCAATGGTCGTCAGTTCTCTGCTTCCACGGGCTTTCATAGGTCCACCATTTGGCAATTGCGCCTACCCCGCATTCAGATTACTCCAAATCCGGAATATTCGGCGCCAAGAACGATCTTTCCCCACGTCAACAGCAAACGAAAAGAGGATCGCCTGGAAACCGCCCGCGCCTCCAACCGTTATTTCTTTTGCGCCACCCTGAGGCCTATCTCGGGAAATCGCAGCGAGATCCGGTCGATGACGGCCTTGCACTCCATTGGATCCAATTCATCGAGGAGCATCTTTCCGCTCATAATGCCGCTGTTAACGTACAAGCCTACGTGATTGATCTCAGTGTTTCCGAGATTGAATCCGATGTTTCTGATTTCGGAAACAAGAACGACTCTCTTGAAGGTGCGAGAACAAAGTATTCCAAATCCTTCGTCTCCGGATACCTCAAGTCTCTGGCTTGTTACCGAAAGAGTTTTTGAGTAGCGCCGCCTCATTCTTCGGAAAGCAATAATGCCGATGAGTCCGCCAACGAGAGTCATGCCAGCCAGGAAGAGATCGATTGACAGAATCAGGCTGACAAACAGGATCACGGAAACAAGCATATAAAACATCCACGGAAGTAGAACCCGCGAGATCCAGGTTAGCTCGTATTCGACGCGAAATTGCAGTTCGTCCGGTAACTCGTGAGCTGTCAAATTCTTATTGACCCAGGTGTTCGCCGATCTCATGTTCTGTAACTCCCTTACTCTGTAGAAAAGTCCAAACTTTACCTCGGCTAACACAGCGCAACGGGTCCAGCTTATCGTGAGTTACATCTTCTTCGCGATTTGGGCCCCGATCTGCGGGAATCGCCGAACAATGGCAACGGTGACAGCCGTGCATTGCCGACGATTCAATCCGGGCAAAACGCAGCTAGACTTCCAATAACTGGTAGATAAATATAATCCCGAGGTCGTATCTTCGCCGCCATCTATATACTGAATCGCTTTGACTTCGGATGCCGGCACAGTGATCGAGGATTTGCGAGAAAAAGCCGCCCCAAGACCGTCTCCAGTCGCCACGAAGTTCTGGTCTGTCACGGAGAGCGTTGTTGTGTCGGCCTTCTTCCAGCTCCTTCTGGCCCAGATCCCCACCCACCCAAGCTCGGCCAGGGCGGCCAGCGCAATGACGATTTGGAGGCCAAGAACCGGAATGGTTAACGCCCAGATCAACCCCGCAAAGCCTAAGAGAAGCAGCGCTACCGGCGGAAACCAGCCGAGTTCGCTCTCGACGCGAAATTGCAGTTCGTCCGCAAGGTCCTTGGTCGTCAGTTCAGTGTTTCCGAAGGCTTTCATAGATTCTCCGAGTGCCATTCCACAAATTCAGATAAAAAGCTGCTTCAGCCTGCAAGGCGCGCAATTGTGCAAAGCCCGCATCGCTGAGCGTCATGGATTCCGTTTCATTCTGTTTCCGATCTCTGGGAAGCGCCGGACAATAGCGACAACTACTGCCATAGATTGCTCACGATTCAATCCCGGTAGAAGGCATCGACCTTGGATGATGATCCCCCCCATAACAATCCGGGAATTCACACATAATCCACCGGGGGAGTATTTGCCTCCGGGTGCATAACCGAGCATTCTTACTTCGGAAACCGGAAAGACCACCGTGCCGGGACGATTATAGTAACCCATCCAATCCGAGTTAAGGTTGTCCCCGGTGGCCTCGAGACGTTGAGCCGTGACAGAGAGCGCAGTTGTGTAGACTCTATTCCGGGTCCTTGCAATGGAAATTACCAGATATAAAATGCCTCCAACGATGATGACAAACATGATGAGAAAGAAAACCGGGGCTTGAGTAATCGCCGGACTAAGTTTGATGAGAAAGGTCAGACCGAATACAGCTAAGAATACAAGCACTATTAATTGAAGAGCCTTGTTATCGCTTCTGTCGAATCGGAACTGCAGCTCGTCCGGTAGTTCTTTGGTCGTCACTTGATTAACGTACGTCTGGGCTGTCATGCCTTCACTGTTGGTCATTCCCGCCTATCCTCCTGATTCTATGTTTGCTGGAGGGCGCTCTTGTAAACGTTCGGTGAAATGAACCGTGCCGATGCCAACCTTATTGAACGGACGACGGCCTGCTTCTTGGAGAGTCAGAGGCCTTGCTGCAGCTTGGATTGGCACTCCGGAAAACGCCGCACAATTGCATTGGCCACGGAGCTGGTTTGCTCGCGGCTCAAGCCGGGAAGAACGCACGTATTCTGCATAAATCCGCAACTCAGATACAACCCCGAAGGTTGACTTGCCAAGTATCCGATCCAATCGACTTCAGACACGGGCAAGTCTGCCGAGCCGGAACTCCAGGGATGAGGTCCCACACCGCGTCCAGAGGCCAGGAAGCGCTGGCTTGTTACGGACAGTTTCGTCGTCGGGTTTTTGCGGGCGATAACCAGCAAGATTGGCCACGCCACCAGATTGATCCCAGCGCCGATCGCAATGCCAACACTCCAATCAGGAGGGTATTCCTGCGTGAGCGCTATGAGCGAACAGAGAACCGCGAGCACAACACAGATCACCGGATAGGTGACGCGAAGTAATGAACCGACCTCGCGATCGACCTGAAACCGCAGTTCGCCGGGGAGTTCTTCGGTTGTCAATACGAAGTTGAACATCGCTGCCATCGGATCACTCGTGAATCGTTAAGGGAGTCTGTCTGACCGCGCGCGTTTTTTCGCCGATTCCTGGAAATCGCCGCAGAATCGTAATGGTAACCTGTTGCGATTGTTCGCGACTCAATCCCGGTAGAACATTCTCCTTCTTCCAGATGCCGCAATCCAGATAGAAGCCGTGGTCTTCGGCCCCCTGGTAACCGATCGACTTCACTTTGGATAGAGGCACGACGACTCGATGGGGAATATAGACGAAAATCGCAAACTGGTCCAGGTATCCATTGGCCTCGAAGCGCTCACTAGTCACCGACAGCCGCCAGGTGAGAACTCTGCGCACGGTTGCCAGAGGCACAAGCAGCAGCATGATGGAGGCAACTAAAACCATTCTTTCATCGCTTGCCGGCATCCTCCAGGCAAAGATCTCGCCGACAAGAAAGGCAATCGGCCATATTGCCAGTTCCATCCAGCCAAGTGCGCGAACAGCCTGGAATCGCAGTTCATCGGGCAACTCGGTAATCGTCAATTCAGTGGTTCCGCGTGCATTCATACTTTCCTCACTTCAGCATTGCCGGAGATGGATTGGGCCATTGCCGGCGTCTCTGCCGTCGTTCCCTCCACCCCACGGATGTAGACCTGTCCCTTAACCCAGCGAGCCAAGTCCGCTCACCGGGGCTTCTGAATCCGCAGGGACACCTGCCCTGAGGACCGAGTTGGATTGAGACCGCAGCTTGTTTTTTTGTGTTCCCGAGGATATTGCGGCCAACGGCAACAAATTGGCTCAAAATTCCCGATTTATTCCCTTGGAGGTACGCGTACTCCTGTTGGCAGATCCAGCGCAAATGGCGTCTCCCTGTCGGATGTCATATCCCATCCTCTGCCCTGTAGGATGCCGCCCGCGATGTCGGTGATTGTGATCCCTTCGTTGGAGAGCTTTTCCGACTCCCACGCCAGGCCGTCTGCTCCCCAGCCAACAATCGAGTGATGGTCGATGAAGAGCAGCAGTCCCTGCGCCACAACCGGGCGAATCTCGAGCACAGGCCGCATCTCGATCATGGTGAAGTTCTCAGGAGCGGAGGTATCGACGACGTAGGCGTAACCGCCGGAGACCGCGCAGATCTCCTCCTTCCTTGGAGCAGACCAAATGCCAGTCGGCACCGCCGGATCGCGAAAACCCAACGCGAATGTCGCAAGGAAGGGCTGGGCATCCTTTGCAGCCGGCCGGATCTGCACCTCCAATGCGCCTTTCTCGACCTCTTCGGCCTCTGTGGGATAAATGTAGTGGCGCGCAGGCAGGGTGGTGGGTGTGTCGGCGAGGATCGCTGCCCGCCATGCATGAGGAAAGCTGAGGTCCACTGTGGGTTCTGGAATGAGTTCGGGCATGGGGGCTCTAATTGGCGCTGGGATGGGGGCCGGACGTTGGATCGGGGCCGGGACGGGCGCGATGGTCTGATAGTTGAGAATCCACTCCTCCTGCTCGCCTGTGTCGGGAACCCGGCAGCCGCGGGCCTTCTCGATAGCGGCCAGAGCGACTTCAGGATCCCAGCCAAGATGGATGAGCGCGCACGCCGCGGCCATGGTGGCGCGACCAATACTGGCCCAGCAGTGGATTCCAACCCGCTCGCCGTTGCGCAGGCGGTTGGCCAGCCCGCTGACAAACTCGCGGAAGTCGGCCTCGTCGGGCGGGAGACTGTGGTCGGGCAGGGGATGATGGATAAACTGCACTCCCATCATGCTGGCCAGACGGCCTTCGTCGGCCAGCTCGAGCATTTCGACCTGCTCATCCTCTAGTAAGGAGACCAGCGTTTGGATGCCGTCGCGCTGGATTCCGCGCAACTCGTCGAAGAGCTCCCTGCCGCCACGCGGACAGAGAAGCACGGCTAGCGGAGGGCGCGGGTTGCCGGGAATCCAAAAGACGCGGGCCATAACGGTCAGACCCCTACAAACTGCAGGACGCGCTCACGAACGTTAAGGATCCCGATGCCGAGCGCTGCTCCATCTTCGATGAGAGGCAGCAGCTTGTCAAACTCCCGGCCCGAGTGGGCTCCGGTCAGAGCGATACGGACGGGATGAAAGAGCTCCGGGCCTTTGACGCCGGTGGAGGCCTTGATTTCGTTCAACCAGGCTTTGAAGACTTCGGGCGTAATGCTGCCGGAATAAGCACGGACGCGGCTGGCCAGCTCGCCAAGCACTGTGCGGGCGGAGTCGGAAGCAAGGATGGCGGCATTCTCTTCGTTGGATCGTGCAGCTTCGGGATCGAAGCCCATGACGGGCGCGGCCTTGATCGGGAGTTGCGAGAGGTGATCGGCGGCGGGGACAAAAAGGGCAAGCAGGCGTGTAAACCAGGCTTTCACGGGTTCAGGGGCGGTCTCGGCGTGGGGCAGGCGATCAAGGAAGCAGTCCCAGGCCAGCGCGGAGAGCCGCTCGGGCGCCGCAAGCTTGAGGTAGTGGCGATTGAGCCAGTTGAGCTTGTCGAAGTCAAAGATGGCCGGGCTGGCGGTGACGCGTTCGAGTGAGAAGGCCCGAGTCAGCTCGTCCAGAGTGAAGGTCTCCGTCTTGCCATCCTCCGCGCCCCAACCCAGTAGCGCCAGGTAGTTCACCAGCGCCTCGGGTAGATAGCCCATCTCGCGAAAGGTCGAGATCGACGTAGCGCCGTGGCGCTTGGAGAGCCGCTCACGGTCGGCTCCTAGAATCGTTGACAGGTGGGCAAACTCCGGCAGTGGCCAGCCAAAGGCCCGATAGATGGCCACCTGCTTGGGTGTATTCGAGATGTGGTCGTCGCCGCGAATGACGTGGGTGATCTGCATCAATGCATCGTCCACTGTAACCACGTAGTTGTAGACCGGAACGCCCGCCGAAACTCCGCCTGCGCCGCTCGCCGCGGAGCGGACCAGTATCGGATCGCTGACCGTCTCGGCGGCAAACTCGACCGGGCCGCGGACCAGATCGTGAAAGCGCAGCGGCTCTGGCCCGATCCTCAGCCGCACGGCAAAGGGCTTACCGGCGGCAAGGTTCCGCTCGATCTCCGCCGGCTGCAATGAACGGCAGCGGCCCGAATAGACCTGCGGGGCATGTTCGGCAACGGCCCGCTGGCGCTCGGTTTCCAATTCTTCAGCGGTACAAAAGCAGCGATAAGCCTTGCCCTCTGCCAGCAGCCGCTCTGTGTGCCGCGCGTAGATCTCCAGCCGCTCGGATTGGCTATAGGGCCCGAAATCGCCCTTTTCGGCAGCGCCAGTCCAGGCAGGCCCTTCGTCCCAGTCCAGCCCCAGCCAGCGCAGATCCTCGATGATCTGCGCCTCATATCGCGCCTGGGAGCGTTCCAGGTCGGTATCTTCGATGCGCAGAACGAACCGGCCGCCTTTGCCCCGTGCGAAGAGCCAGTTGTTAAGTGCAGTGCGGGCGTTGCCCACGTGCAGCAATCCCGTCGGCGACGGGGCAAAACGGACCCTGGGGATGGGAACGGCGCTCACAGTATTGATGATAGACGGTAAAGGGGTTCGCCGCGATATGCAACCGACAGCGACGAGAGAACCTGCACCAAAACGTTGCGTCACAAAGATGGGTAAGCCTTCCGATGCATACCGTTCCATCACGATTAAAGGATTCAAGAGCATTCACTCGATAGAAGGCCTCGAATCGCGCCCAATCAACCTACTGATTGGAGCAAACTGCTCACAAGTCCGTACCGCAATGGACGGCAAGCGATATTAAGGTATCTATTTTGAATGAATATCAATCCTGTTCAGGCGAATAGATAGCGATACTGTAGGGTCATGGCGAAACGATTAACGACGAGGCGGGGTCGGATGATGACGGTGCAGCAGTTCAGGGCATCGTTCGGGGACGAGTAGCAGCGCGGGGAACAGCTAGGCCGGCCCTGCTGGCCCGGAGGGATTCAAATGCCCGCGTCGCGGCGGGCTGAGCACTGGGTACATGGCCAAGCGGCAGGTGCATGTGCATTGAGCGCGCTTAGCTGTCGGGATGCACGCCGAGCGATTCCGCCCGCTTTTCGCCAGTCTTGTGACGCCTCAAGCAATCGAAGGCCGCGTCTGCGTGGATGCTGTCACTTTTCTGCGGACCCGCTCACCATCGGAAGCTGCAAGGTCCGGTCAAACCGGTGGACGGATTCCGTTGGCCATTGGCCATGCATGAGGTTGAGCCGCTGGGCGGTGGGGCTGAGTTATACGGGCTTACGGTAGCATGTTGACGGACCATGTGGCTGCCAACATACCCCACGCTGGCCACAAGATCATGTCCCAAATCGCGCTGGGCGATCAGGCTCCAGGACTCCAGGTAGCCGCGATGGAAGTTCTTCGGGATGGCTGTCGTTGACGCATTTAGCGGCAGAGATGCAAAACCGGAGGAGAGGTTGGGGATGGCGAGAGCCGGAATTCCGAATGTGAACGTTCGCTATCGACGAGTCCTGGCGACTTCGCTTGCCGTGCTCGCGATATTGCTGCTCTTGCTTCGGATGGCGAGCTACGTTCGGCACGTGGGAGGGCGAAAAGCCGCTCAGTCCCAGCGGAGATCTCAGGCGGTTTTGGGCGGCGCGGCCCGCCCGGCGCAGGATTGGGGCGACCGCTTTGGCGACGGCACGCCGGACTTTCTCCGGCTCTCCGATCCGGCCGATCAGGGCGCATTTCGCCGCTGGTTTGTGCTGATCGCCGAGTATCAGGCCATCCTCCCCAAGACGGAGATCCCGCCGGAGATCACTGACTGCGCGAGTCTGTTGCGCTTCTCTTATCGCGAGGCTCTGAAACGCCACAACGACTCCTGGTTTCTGGCGACGGGCATTGAGGTAATGGCGCCGCCGGGGGAGATTCGCGCCTGGCACTATCCGGATACGCCGCTGGGCGCCGCGCTCTTCCGGGTGCGGCCGGGCAGCTTCGCGGCCGCCGACGCGACAAACGGCGCCTTTGCCCAGTTTGCCGACGCCAAAACGCTGGTGGAGCGGAATGCCTACTTTGTCAGCCGGAACGTGCATGAGGCTCAGACCGGCGACCTGCTTTTTTACCGCCAGTTTGGCCAGTCATCGCCCTGGCACTCTATGATTGTTGCCGAAATTGGACCGGAGGCGCGGGTGGTTTATCACACCGGTCCCGATCACGGGCTTCCCGGTGAATTGCGTCGCGTCTTGATCTCAGAGTTACTCGATCACCCGCAGCCGCAGTGGCGGCCGGTCGAACAGAATCCTAACTTTCTCGGCGTTTATCGCTGGAATATATTGCGAGGCAACCAATGAGGTTTCGTACGTCGCTTGCCCTTCCGATAGTCCTTTTGCTGGCCCTGGTCGCCTCTGCCGCCGAGACCAAAGACGCGCCACGCTCATTCTCGCTCTCAACCTCGCGGACGTTTGCGCCTGGCGAGAGCGTGAAGATTCAGCTCTACGCCAGGAATGTTCCTGCGCTCGAGTTTCGCGTCTACCAGGTCCGCGACCCGCAGAAGTTCTTTGCCGGGCTGAAGGATCTGCACAGCTTTGGGGTGCAGAGTGAGTCGCCCAGCGAGCAGATCGACCAGAAGACCTTTCTTGAGAGGGTGCACGAATTCAAGGCCAATCTGTGGTGGCGCGTGCGGCGATTCTTCCGCGGCCAGCTAACCGACGATGCGCGGGACAGCCTCCGCGAGGGGCAGGGCAAACTGGGCAAGCGAAGTCAGGTGGTGGGGGCGACGGAGTTTGCCCGCGTTCCGCTGCTGAATGAAAGCCAATTGGTGGCGCGCTGGAAGCTGGTCACTCCTCCAGCCATCGTAAGCGAGACTCAGCAGTTGCCCATCGACGGGCTGAGTTCAGGAGTTTACCTGATCGAAGCCACCGAGGGCACGTACAAGGCCTACACCGTGGCCATCGTGACCGGCATTGCAGTTGTGGAGCGGGCGAACGCCGGACGCGCCGATCTCTACGTCGCCGACCGGAAGACGGGAGCGCCGGTGGATGGAGCCGAGGTTGCGCTCTGGTCAGACGGACACCAGCAATCGACGGGCAAGACAGGCGCGGACGGTCTCGCCTCACTAACGGTGAAGGTGCGCGGCGGCGCGCAAGGCACCGAACCGGAGAATCTGTGGATCATGGCGCGCCATGGCTCCGATGCGGCGGTGATGACTCCTTACGGCTATGGATTCATTACGAACCGGACGACCGATCTCACGGCCTATGTCTATACTGACCGGCCCGTCTACCGGCCGGGGCATACGGTCCACATCAAGGCGATCGTCCGGCACGAGAAGGACGACGCGCTGCTGCTTCCGGAGGACACCAGCCTGCAACTCAAGGTGACCGATGCGGACAACAAAGCCGTCCTCACGCAGAACGCGCAAGTCTCGGCGCATGGAACCGTGACGGCCGATCTGACTCTGGAGGCCGATGCGGGGCTCGGCTACTACAGCATCTCAATTGAGAAGAATGGCCAATCGGCCGGCGAAGGCAACTTCTACGTAGAGGAGTACAAGAAGCCGGAATATCAAGTCACAGTAAAACCGGCGGTGCAGCGCGTGCTTCAGGGTAACTCGTTTCAGGCGGTGATCGAGGCGCGGTACTTCTTTGGAGAGCCGGTAGCCGGGGCCAAGGTGAAGTATGTGGTGCACACCTCAACGCACTATTGGTGGGATGAGGAGGACTCGGAGAACGATGAGGCTGAGGGCGACGAAGGTACAGCCGCATTCTCCGACGATTCAGAAACCAGCTACGACGAGACGGAGCAGCAGGAGCAGGAAGGGATTCTGGACGCGAATGGACAGCTAACCGTCACTCTGCCGACGCGAGTAGATGACGAAGGCCAGTACCATTATCACCTCGACCAGGACTATCGCATCGAAGCGCGGGTAACCGACGTTGGCGAACGCGAGGTCGCCGGCCATGCGACCGTGTTGGCGACTTACGGAAACTTCCGCATCCATGTCGAGCCAACGAGTTATATCTTCCAGCCCGGCCAGACTCCCAAGGTCAGAGTGACAGCGCTCGACTACGATAACAAGCCAGTCCAAACGCAGGTGCATCTCGCCGTCAGTCTGGAGAAGTGGGACTCGACGACGCACGCGCGTTCGACGACAGAGCTGAGTGGAATCGATGCCGCAACGGGTGCCGACGGCTCGGCGCTTGTGGAACTGCCCATTAACGTTTCGAATGGCGGCAACGGCGACTATCAGATCACGGCCAGCGCACACGGCGCGGAGAACCGGAGTATCGAAGACCATACCTGGATCTGGATATGGAATGGCGGCGGCGAGTGGTACAACGCCAACACTCAAGCACAGATTATTGCCGACAAGAAGAGTTATCAGGTGGGCGACGTTGCGCATCTGCTGCTGGTCACCGGACTGAAAGAATCGTGGGCGGTGGTGACTGCCGAAGGCGACAGCGTGCAATCGCGGCAGTTGATTCACGCGACCGGCGAGAGCTTCGCCTTCGATATCCCCATCACCGTGAAGGCGCAGCCAAACGTTGTGGTGACCGCAGTGATCGTTCGCGACGACGCGTTGATCACCGCCAAGAAGAGCCTGAAGGTCCCGCTGGCGGAACGGACTTTGACCATCACGGCCACGCCTTCGAAGCTGCGCTTCCTGCCCGGAGAGACCGGCAGCTTCGATGTGCAGACAACGGATTCGACCGGCAAACCGGTTGAGGCCGATCTCAGCTTTGGCGAAGTCGACGAGGCGCTTTACTCGGTCCGGCAGGACGAGAGCGGAGACATTGTTGCCTCCTTCTATCCGAAGCGATATGTCGAACTCAACCCGGAAAGCTCATTCAACTTCTATTTCCACGGCGAGGCGGGAACCAAAAGCCCGCTGCTGGCAAAGATCAGCGACGGATTCTTCCATCCGCGCATGGCGCAAGTAAAGCCCGGATCGGATCTGGTTGTTCCCAAGGTGCGCAAGGCATTTCCGGATACGGCCTACTGGAATCCGAATGTGCATACGGGCGCTGACGGCCATGCGCGAGTTACATTCGCATTCCCGGATTCACTGACAACGTGGCGAACCACGATTCGCGCCATGACCGACGACGGCAAGGCCGGAAGCATGGTGACGCGCGTGCTGGTGCGCAAGAACCTGATTGTCAGGCTGGCCGCGCCGCGCTTCTTCCGTCAGGGCGATGAAGTTACCGTCAGAGTGATCGCTCATAACTACCTTGAGACAGACAAGGATGTGACCTTTGCATTGGATGTTAGTGGGCTGGACGCGATCGGCGGCCAGTCGCAAAAGGTGAACATACCCGCAAAGGGCGAGAGCTACGTCGATTGGCGTGTGCGCGCGCGCACGACGGGCAGTGCGGTGCTGACCGCAAAGGCGTTGACCAACGAAGAGTCTGACGCGCTGGAGATGACTCTTCCGGTGCTGCCCTTTGGCGTGAAACAGCGGGCTGCTGCTTCGGGGGTGGTCTTCTCAGGCACGGCGCAGAGCCAGTGGAGTTATAACTACCCCGCTAACTCGGACGCAGGAACAAGAGGGCTTACGATCACCGTAGCGCCCAGCGTGGCGGGGGCGGTCTTCGATGCACTCGATTATCTGACGGGTTATCCGTGGGGATGCACGGAGCAGACAATGTCCAGCTTCCTGCCTGACGTAATTGTGGCGCAGGCGGTGGACAAACTGCATCTCAAGTCTCCGATCGATAGAGCCATGCTGAACGATATGGTCGATGCGGGAACCGGGCGGCTCTATAGCTTCCAGCACGATGATGGAGGTTGGGGATGGTGGCCGGACGATCCCAGCCGGGTCTTCATGACGGCCTACGTGGTGAGTGGATTGGGCCAGGCCAGGGACGCCGGCTACAAGATCGAGGATTACCGGTTGAGCAAAGGACGCGACTGGCTCACATCCACGCTGAGTGAACATCCGGACATGATTCCCGATCTTCGTGCCTACGTGCTCTACGCATTGGCCACCACCGGCGGCGCGCCCAAGGAGGAACTCGACAAAATATGGGAGAGCCGCGACAAACTCAGCGACGAGGGATTGGCGCTGGTGGGTCTGGCTCTCGATGCAGCCGGCGATGGACGCGCGAAAGATGTGACGCAGTTGTTGGAGAAGAAAGCTAAGACCACCGACTCCGATGCGCATTGGACGGGAAGCTACGATGGCATGCTCGAATACTGGGCCGATACCTCAGTCGAAACAACGGCCTTTGCGCTGAAGCTTCTGGTCCGGCAAGACCGGTCGAGCGGCCTGCTGCCCAAAGCCGCGGAATGGCTCGCCAAGCATCGCGATGGGGATTACTGGTACACGACCAAGCAGACGGCGATGGTGATCCAGGGACTCACCGACTATCTGACGCTGAGCGGTGAATTGGCCAACAGCTCCGATGTGGAGGTAGTGGTCAACGGCGCGAGCGTCGGCAAGCACCACTTCGGTCCCGAGGACGGATTTGTGGCGCCATGGCGCATCAAGGTTCCCGCCGCGCAGGTGGGCAACGGCGGGCAAGTCACGGTGCGAAAGAGCGGCAACGGCATCAGCTACTGGTCAACCGAGAGCTCGTGGTATTCGGCGGATAAGAGGCTCTTCCAATCGGGCCAACTGGCGCTCAATATCACGCGCGATTATTACGTGCTTCAAAAGTATCAACCGAAGCCAACCGATTCGATCACCTACAACCTCGTTCCGTTGAAGGGTCCCGTGCACGTCGGCGACATTGTTGCCGTTCGCCTGGCGCTGAGTGGAACAAGCTGGGAGTATCTGCTGGCCGAGGATCCCATCCCTTCAGGCACAGAATTCCTGCCTAACACTGGCCTCTATACCCTGAACCAAAAGCCCTCTTGGTGGGCTGACTGGTATACGCGCAAGGAGTTCCACGACGACCGCGCGGCCTTTTTCAATACTGACTTCAGCGGCCGCCGCGAGTACGTCTATCTGCTCAAGGTGGTCAATCCCGGCAAATTCATCATCAGCCCGGCGCAGACCGGCCCCATGTATCAACCGAATGTCCAAGCCACTACCGATCCGGCAACTCTGGAGGTGCAGCCGTGAACTACTTCAAAGACCTGTTGGGCCGCCTGAGCCAGAGCCGCCGCTGGGTTGTTGCGCAGTTTGTTGGAACGCCGCTCTTGATCCTCATCGGTATTGCATGGACGCGCCTGCCCGAGAAACACCTCTGGCAGGTAGCACTCTCGCTCATCGTGCCGGTGCTACTGGCCATCTCTATTCTGGAACTGAACGCCGGCACCATGCGCAGCTTCGTCGGGGGCGATGGCAAGCGAGTCAAGCTGGTGTGGGGCGCTGTAACTCTGCTCTTCTGGATCGCAGTGGTTTGGATCAGTTGGACAATTCTCGACTGGTGCGATGGGCAGAGTTACCAGTGGGCGAGTTATCTGAACTCCCAGGCTCCCGCTCATTGGCGAGCCAGGTTCTTCACTTACGATCACCTTGCTCATTGGATAACTATTCTCATCTGGATCTTCCGCTGGATCGTTGTGCCGGCAAAGGTCATTCCCTACTCGATGGCATCGGCTCAAACGGGCTATCGCCTGCCCTTGCGGCGCGTTCTGCAACTGCTATGGAACTGGCGCTGGTGGCCGGCAGTCATCGTGGCTGCTCTGTTGGGTGTGTGGCTGCCCGGGCTGTTCTTTGCCGTCGATCCGCATGGCAGCGTCTCCGCGCAGATCTGGCGCGTGTCGCTGAAGCTGGCAGCGACGTATCTGTTGGCAATGATCAGTTGGGTCTTGCTACTCGCCTGGGCCGCTGTGCTCTTGGCACGCGAAATGCCATTGCCGGAGGATGACGCACTCTTCCGGCTGTTCGTGCGTTTGCGAGATAGCCGCCGTTGGATTTTGGCACAATTCTGCTGGATTCTGATCTTTGCTTTTACGGCTCTCACGGCGTCGAATATCCTGAGCCATTTCAAGTGGGGGGTCTGGGTCTCAATGCCGCTGTTGCTGCTGCTACTGGTTGCGGGGGTGGTGGCGCAGGCAGGGACGATGCGCTCCCTGCAGAGCGATGGCGGAAAGCGAATTCGTATGATCTGGGGCACGCTTTCGATGCTGTTTTGGACGGGAACAGCATTGGGAATCGTGCCATTGCTACTTGCTTTGCGCAACTCGCTAGTGACGTGGGTCGTGTGCTGTTTCGTGGTTCCCGGCTTCTTCATTCCAGTGGTTGCGGCGTCTGCGAGTTGGGGATTCGTGCTGCCTTGGCGAAGGATTCTGCGGCTTACGTATGAATGGCGGTGGTGGCTTGGGATGGCTGCTGCGATGGTTATGGGTGTCGCGTTGCCCGCTCTGATCGACACCGCGACGCAAAGCGATAATACGACACCTTCGCTCTGGGTTACGGATCTAAGAGCCTGTGTGATCTGCTTACTGGCGATGGCCAGTTGGGTTTTGTTGCTGGGCTGGCTCGCGGTGCTCTTTGACCGGAACAATCTGAAGACCGACGATGCGCTCGCAGCGGTTCAGGGCCATGCGGGAGAGCCGGAGATCAAGAAGGAAGAATCGGAGAAGCCGCCCTCACCGGAGAGAAGCTAGCGCGCTCTCCGGAACACCCGTGCGCAGCCACTCCAGCACCTGCGCACGGCCAAAACGGTCGAGAAGCTGTTGGACGTACCAACCCGCAGCCCGATGCGCTGCCTCCGACTCCGCTTCGCTGGCGGCGTGTGCGAGCTTTTCGTCGATCGTCTCCGGAGGCAACTGGTTTCCCACCCTTTCGCCCCGAAAGTCGCGAAAGGATGGGGCACCCGGCTTTTTCGGCAAAGCGCCAGACCAGGCCTCAACCAGCCCTTCGCGCAGCCATAACGGCGTGTGTGGTTTGCACTGCTCCTCGACCAGCGCGTGTAGAAACTCGTGAAGCAATACGGCGTCGAGCAGCTTGCGCGCAGCCAGAGTCCGCAGCGGCTGTAGAGCGATCTGATTGCCTTCGGTGAAGGCCGCAACCCATCCGGGCGCCAACGTTGCATCGCGAAAGGCCGGCGTGGAGCGATAACTCCGAACCGCGATTGCCGCGCCAGGAGCAAGCCCGCTGCGGCTCTCGGCCGTGGCCAGTGTGCGCGCCAGAGTTGCGATGTATACCGAGTCCGATGCCTCGCTGGTCTCCAGTGTAAAGCCCTGTCCATTCGTCATCTGCCAAACCGCACCGGTCGTCTCCTCGGCCAGCGTCGCGCCGGGAAAATACTGAGCAAGAATCTCACGGTAGCTGCGTCCCTCGCGCGCCATCTCCGCCGCGCCAGTCTGGCAAAGGCCCACGCCATGGCCGGAGCCGCGGCCATGAAAGAGAAAATCTTCGCCCTCTGCCGCAACTTCAAACCAGTTGCTTCGAATGCGGTTCCATCCCAGAGCGCGGCCCACGGCCAGGCGAAAATCCTCTGCTGAAAACTGTGTCGTACCCACCGACAATACCGTAGCCCGGCCCGATTCGCCGCGCTGGGCAACGATCAGGCTCTTCCATCCGGGCGCTGCCAAGCCCGCCGTACCGAGGGCCTGGGTCAACTCGGCACGCGAGAGCGTAGCCGACCACTCGCTCGAGCCTGCGCGCGAGCAATAAGGATCGACGCGCGAAGCCAACAACCCATTCGCGGTGCGGTCCGCTGCTATCCGTGCGGGCCAAACCTCTTCGGGCGCCGCAGTGCGTCCGCCGCAATTCTGATGAAAGTAGGCCTCTGCGCGCCTGCCATTACGCCACAGACTTTCGCCGGCGGTGGCGAGTGTCGCCGCATGGGCCTCAGGCGTAGATCGCCAATGGACCCACTGACAGTGGGTCGAGTCGCAGACATCGAATGCAGAGTGCCCATGGGTAGGAGCCAGCGCAAAGCTGCGTGCCACCACTGCCAGCGCCTTGCGCGATTCCTGCGAATCCGCCGCGCCGCTCTCGGCGGCAACCACAAGCTCCAAATATCGCTCCACCGGCAGCGTCGCTGCCAGCGCGAGTGCGCCCGATTGCGCAGCGATTCTGAGCGGATAAGAGATTGTCAGCGCTTCCCCATGAGCTGAGATCTTGTAACTGCCCTTCAGCAGCATTTCTGCCGACGATTGTGCATGCCCACCCGCATCGGTCCAGGATAACTCCGCATTCTTCACTCGGACAGTCATCGCCGCGAGCGGCCGGTCGTCACAGGTCTTGCACAATCGAAGCGCTGCGCCGACGCTTGGCGTAACGGCGACTTCCTTGTCGTGCCAGAGTGTCCACAGGCCCACGCGAATCGTGGAGCGTGGAGCAGCCTGAGCCGGCACCGCAGTGCTGAAAACGGCGAAACAAAGTGCCAGCACCGCCCGCTTCATGGCTTCCTCAACGGCGAAAGCGCCAGCAATTTTGCGGCCACCTGTGCCGCATCTGAACCGTGTCCCGTGAGAAGGTACACGGCCACGACCACCTGCGGCGACTCTGCCGGAGCAAGGCCGACGAACCAGCCGTGAATCGGGCCTCCGCTCTCAGCGCTCGCGGTGCCGGTTTTACCGGCGATGGGCACGCCGCCCAGCGAAGCAGCGCCCGCCATGCCAAAGCTGGCCGAGTCCGTTAGCCCCGCCGTAACGGTTCGCGAAGCGACTGTCTGCCGATGCGCGGCCAGTTCAATTGCGAGCGACCGGTACGCCTCGGCCAACTCCGGCAGCGTGACGCGAATCCCCTCCACGCCCAGCGCGGCAAGCTGAGTTTGCTCCCGCGTGCGGGGCTCGCGAAAGGCGGCCACGTTCTCCTGCCGCGCCAACCCTGTGGCCGCAAGCAGTCCTCGCTCGCTGAGAGCCTGGCGGAGTTCCTGGGGCGATAGCGCTTCGGCCAGTTCCGCAAAATAGGAGTTGCAGGACCAGGTGAGCGCCTGCTGGGCATTCATAGGATCGACAACCGGATGAGTACAGTTGAGTTCGTGGCTGCCGATGCGCATTTGGCGGCTGCACGCAACTCTGCGCTCAGGATTCCAGCGCCCGGAGGCAAGCGCAAAATAGAGGATCAGCGGTTTCAGTGTCGAGCCGGGAGTCGCCGGCGTGCGACTGGCTTCAGCAAGGTGCGCCGACGCGAGAAGATGCCCTGAACCGACCTCCAGCACCAGCACCCGTGGATGAGCAGATTCTGATGTGGCTTGGTCCACCGCGCGTTGCCACTGTGCATTAAGGCGCGCTCCGCCTTGCGCCGGGCGGTACGTCTGCGCCCAGCTTAACGAGCCAGCGACGGTCAGCACCGCCAGCAGCTTCCCCGTCTGTTTCCAAAATCGCTGCATCCATAGATTATTAACCACGAGCACTCGGGGAATTAGCCGACACCTCGAGCCCAGGAGTACTCGAAAGGCTGTCACGGGATTTGATCGTTTCAAGCTGTCGGAGCTTTCCAAGCGCAAGGAATGCGGGGGCTGTAATTCCAAACTTTCGCCGATTCGTTGAGGCCTCTTGAGAAATCGGAGATTTGGGAAGAACTGCGGGTCTGGTCGAACGAAAGCGGTGTGCCATTATTCTATGCAGCTCTCGACAAATCGCCGCGTGGTCGGAGGATCCCTTGGGCAAGGAACTACTCGCGGCACTCACGCCGCCTGCCCCAGAAGCGCCGTGAAGATGCAGTGCAGAAAGGGGTGACGCCAGGTTGGGGGGACGAATGCAAAGGAGGGGATTTGTGCCGAAGACCGGCTGGCAGTCTCGACAGGTCTGGGGTGGAAGCAGACCGACTCCGACGCGCAATTGAGACGTCTTGGAACGTAACGGATGGCTGGGGATCCCATAACTTGTTGAAATATGGCAGCCTGAACAGCAGACTTCCTGAGCGTTCAACCGACAACGACTTGTGGCGCTATCCGCGTCTGCCTTGCTGTAAATGGGAAAAGTCGGGCTCAATTCGCCTACAATAAAGAGGCACGTACAACCCATCGAGGACAACCATGCCGCTCTCCGGAGAAGCTATTCGCCTGATGAACTACATTGACGACGTTGCCGTGACCCTGCGCCGGGTGCTGGCCACCGTCCCTACGCTTTCTGCCGAGGAGCGCGCACGCGTTGCCGAACACCTGCAGCAGGCCAGCCCGAGCGCCGACGACGTGGTGCAGGCCCTGAAGTCGAAACCCGGCACAGAAGTTGCGGTTCCGGTACTGCCTGTGAAGCCAGCTCCGCTTGCCTGAGACGGTCGCCATCATTGGTGCCGGTCCGCTGGGACGCTGGCTGGCCCTGGCCGCAGCCCGCGCGGGATTCAGGGTGCTGTTGGAGGACGTTATGCCCGCCAATCTGCACCACGCGGAGGAGTGGCTGCAGGTGGAGCTGGGGGCGGAAACGCTGCCGGAGATCACGCTAGTTTCGACCATCGAGGATGCTGTGCGCGAGGCGGATCTGGCGATCGACTGCGTGCCCGATGAGTTGGAGTCGAAGCTGGAGATTCTCTGGCTGCTGGACCGCATGGCTCCGCCGCGCACGGTATTGGCTACGCCAACGACGCGGCTCTCGATCACCGACTTGGCCAACTGCACTTATCGTTCCGAGAAATGCATCGCCATTGCCACCGAGGCCAGCGCACTGACGGGGAACGCCCGGGCGGGTGGCGATGGCCGGGAGATCCTGCTGCTGAGCACGACGAGTACCAGCCGCGAGAGCGTGGAGCTGGTGGAGCGGTTTTGGCGGGAACTGGGATTCAAGCCGGTATTTGAGGGCGAGGGCGCCCGGCAGAGCCTGTCCTAATTCCCGGCATTCCACCCTTTTCTCAAAGATAGCGAACAGGATGGAGCACGAGGCATCCTTGTATCCCGCCCTAGACGTATTGGATCAAGACCCGCTTCATGTGCTTGCTCTCCAGCAGACGCGCAATTCGTTTCACAATATTGCGACGGAGGTCGAGTTCGACCGGGATGTTAGGGTCCTGATGCGCTTCGTTAATTCTGGTGCCGACCGCGAACTTCACAATGTCGCTGTCGAGCAGCATAGTCGCAAGCCGCACCGCCGCATTCGATCTCATATCCTCTGGCGCGAAGCCCTGTTCAAGCAGGCGAAGGACCTCACCCAAAGTCAGAGTGCCCTCGGTCACCAGATCGAATCCGTCCATCCTTGCAGACGGCGGCACCTTCGAATGCAGTTGCTGCCGCATGTCGATCTGAATGGGGCGATTCAGCATCCGCGAGACGATGTTCGCCGTGGTTCCACCGCAGATGACTTTTCGCCCAGGAGTACGTTCGGCCATCTTTGCAAGATCGGTATCGTGCGCACGGTTGAATGGAGCGCCAGTCATCACCAGCAGTTGGCGTGGACTGCGAAAATAGACGACACCGCAAGTAATGTCGTCCTTGGCGCTAAGGCCATCGACCTCTTCTGCGCGCGAAACGAGAACGCGAGACAACTCGCGAGCCGAGATGTAGGGATACCGGTCAATTCTTTCGCGCACGAATTTGTCGACGCTTTCCAGGCCCCATCCCAATGGCGTGCGATACTCGCCCATGCCTGCCTGCGTGATGCCGTCGGAGAAGAAGATGATGCGATCTTCGCGCTGGACGTCAAAGGCGGAGAAGCTGATCACGCGGTCTTCCCAGCGTTTGGGACGCACCTCGGTCTTGTCGACATGCAACTCGCCGCTTGGACGAATGAGCAGGAATGGAGGATTGCCGTGCTCGATGATCCGCGTCTCGCCCGAGCCGTTCATATCGACGACAGTGAATGTGGAGTAGCTGATCTTGCGCACGCTGCAAATGGGCAGCGTGTCCATGATGATCTCGGCCGACTCGTGAATGTCCATCGGGCTCGCGGTGAACTTCAAAGCCATCGTCGCCGTCATGGATGCCAGCACGCTGGCCTTCACGCCGCTGCCCAGGCCGTCGGAGAGAACCGAGATCATGCGGCCTTCGGGTTCAACCTTGCGGGATAGAAAGACATCTCCGGAAATGTATTGTCCGTGCTTGGCCCGCTGGTATGAATCGACCTCGATAAAGCTCTCGGAGCCGGTCATGGCTTTCCCCCGGCCTCATTGCCGTCAACTTCTTCGGGGCTGAAGGAGCGCACGATGGAATTGAGAATAATCTCCGAGTCGGCCGCATTCTCGCCAAGAAGAAAGGCAATCTGCTGCACGGTCTTGAGGTTTTTCTGGATGACCTCGCGGGCGCGCCCAATGATCTGCTCCTTTTGGAAGATCGGCTTGGTGATGTCCTGGAAGATTCCGCACATCACGGAATGAGGTTCGATCGTAAAGATGCTCGTGTTGAGAATGCTCCGCTGATAGCGGATGTCGTGGCCCACAATATCTTCATCGGAATCGAGCACGCGGCGGAACAAGTAGGAGAACGGGATCACCGCATCCAGAGCGCTGCCTTCAAGGTCCTTCGATTGCTCGACATCGTCGGCAAAGAGATGCACGAAGTTTGTATTGCACTCGATAATCTTCAGATCTTCATCGACAATGACTACCGCGGACGGCATCTTTTGCAGCAGAGCATTGGCCTTCTTCTGCGCGAGTTTGCGGGTATACGTTGCGCACATCATGCGCTCGGCATTGCGGGCAATCAGCGCATGAGCAAAATCGCGGCAGGAATCGTATCCGCAGCCTCCGCAGTTTAATTCATCCTCCGCGGAATACTTCCCGACCGTCCGCAGCGCCTCCTGCATTTGCAGTTCGCTGTACTCATTGCGAGCCACCGGAGAAGCAGTATATTGCCGATCAATTCTAAACGAGAGCTTGCGCGGAAGTTCGCCAGCAGGCTTAGCGTAGTGGAGAATATCGTAGCGGCGTCGCGCAACGGATGTGCTGCGCGCTGCCTTCGGCCCGTTCACGCAAGATCCGGCGCATGCTGTCAGTTCAAAGAAAATATTGTGCTCGGGCTTCCACTCCCCTACGCCCTTCAGAGCCTGCTCGACATTTGCCAGCCCGGAAAAGGCCATGAACTGTGAGCTATTGACCTCGCTGCTGCCGGCGACCCTCGGAACCATTCCGCCGTCGATGGGATAAAGCGCACCCTCCTGGGCCTCCTCGGGTTGGAAGCGGTCCGTCGGCGTCTCGACGATCTCCTCCAGGCGAATTCCCTCTTCATCGAGCCAATGATCCAGATCCTCGAAGGTGAGTACCGCGTCGAGTAATTCAGGATGCTGTTCGGCCTCAATCTTTTTGGCAATGCATGGGCCGACAAAGACGACCGCGATTTCATCTCCGTAGTGTGCGCGCAACATCTTGCAATGTGTCAGCAGAGGCGAGAGAACGCCAAAGACATTGGGCTGACACTCGGGATGATACTTGCCGATGAAATCAACAACGACAGGACAGGCGGACGAGATCCAAATCTGTTTGGGCTCGCTGCGCATCAGCGCAGAGATGCTGGCCGAGACCTGCTGCGCGCCGAGCGCAGTCTCCGACACTGCGAAGAAACCAAGCTTCTTCAGTGCGTGAATCAGTTGTGCCGGGCGCGCGCCGGAGAACTGCGCGACAAAGGAAGGAGCCAGCGAAGCGATCACCTTGCGACCGCTCTTCAGGAGGTCCTTTGCCGCAGGCAGATCGTCGCGCACGCGCTTTGCGCTGCTCGGGCAGGCAAGCACGCAGTTGCCGCACATGATGCAGAGCTCGGGCACGACGCGCGCATAGCCATCCTCAACACGAATCGCCTTGACGGGGCACTCGCGGATGCACTTGTGACAGTCCTGACACTCGCGCTCCTGCGTATAGATGGGATTACGGCGTTCCATGGTCACCCCGCAGCGGACTGCCCGGCTGCTGCAATAGTTCGCGCAATTTGGCCGCGGTTACGCCGTGATAAAACTCTCCGCCAATCGTAAGATTGGGGCCCTGCTTGCACTGGTCCTGGCAAAGCTTGCCTGTGAGCCGGATCGAAGCATTCAGGCCATGGGTCTTCACATGCTGATTGATGATGGCGAGATTTTCCGAGTTCCCGCGCGCAAAACAGGAACTGCCTAGGCAAACCACAATCTCAACAACGCCGTCATCGGAAGCCATGGTTCACCTCACTACGCCTGCAATTGCACAAACCTCGAAGGCACATCGGGCAGGATGCTCGCAAGTGTCTCGACCGTACCCCGCCCGCCTTGCCCCTCGCCGGCAAAGCGGCCGAGCGAGTGGATCTGGCCGCGCAGGCATTGGTTGCAATCCGTCGCGCTCTCTTCGATGCAAGCCTTCTCGGGATAGATCTCGTATAGACGGCGATACTTCACTGGAGTGAGATTGGGCATCACAACATTGGCGCCGGCCCTGAGGCCCATCTTCCGTCCATCGACGCGATTGATCGTGGCCAATGCTGTTGTGCTTGGAATATTCGCGGTCGGGCAGACGATGCGCGTAAGGGCGATCATCTTATAGACCATCTCTTCGTTGGCCGGGACTTGATCGGATGGCGCGATCGCAGGACGCAGTGCGCCCGAGCCCAATGGTGTGTCTTCGTGAGGAATGAAGGGGCCGATGCCGATCATGTCGAGATCGAGAGCATGAAAAGTGAGGATGTCTTCGGCGAGGCTTTCAAACGATTGGCCGGGAATGCCTACCATCACGCCGCCGCCTGCCTCGTAGCCAAGCGCCTTGATCTTGCGCAGCAACGCAATGCGATCTGGCCCATCAGCGAAGCGCTGTGGATGGATGATGCGAAAGAGATTCTTGTCAGAGGTCTCGAAACGGAGCAGATAACGGTCTGCGCCCGCCATGCGCCACAGCTTGAGTTCGTCGGGCCGGCGCTCGCCCAGGCTGAGAGTCACTGCGAGCGTTGTCTCGCGCTTGATCCATTGCACGATCTCCGCGATCCAGTCGGCTGTGAGTTGATCGTCTTCGCCGGCTTGCATCACGACCGTGCCGTATCCGAGTCTCTCGGCTTCGCGAGCGCAATCGAGGATTTCATCTCTCGTCATGCGGTAGCGCGGCAGGGCGCGATTGGCCTGCCGCAGTCCACAATACATGCACTGTCGAACGCAATGGCTGGAAACCTCGATCAACCCGCGCAGATGGACGGCGTCGCCGACGTTCTGCTTGCGAACGGCGTTGCCCCATTCGTACAGCTCCGCGAGTCGCGAGGACCGCTGCTCGCGGAGCCATCCGAGTAGATCGAGTTTGGTCAGGTTACTCACAGATCAATTCACTAGACTCATCTCGATTGCGTCAAGGTCGTCCAGGCTGCTTACTCCGACCGCTTCCAGTTGCTCCTGGCGTGCCTCTTTGTATGCGGCCAGCGCTTCAGGGAATGGTTCAAGTGCGCGCTCGAGAATGCCCAGCGAGTAGGCGATCACCAGGCCGTAGTTTGTGATGGGCACGCCCTGACGATGGCACTCGGCGATGCGGCTCATCATCTCCTGACGATTCCACATGCAAGCCCCGCAATGAATCACGAGCTTGTATGGCGTCAGATCCTGCGGGAAGTCGCGCCCCTTTACAGTTGTGAATTCCAAGTCGCCGCCGACATACTTCTGCAGCCAACGAGGAATCTTTACGCGGCCAATATCTTCTTCAATCGGATGATGCGTACAAGACTCGGCCACCAGCACCTTGTCGCCGGGACGCAGTTGATCCACCGTGACGGCAGCGCGAGTCTGCGCAACCAGATCGCCCTTTAGACGAGACAGAAGAATTGAAAATGCGGTGAGTGGAATGGACTCTGGAGTGACCCTCGCCACTTGATCGAAGACCGCTGCATCGGTAACGACGAGGCTGGGAGGCGTCTTCATATTGTCCAGCGCGCCTGCAAGTCCTGCGTCCTTGACCACCACGCAAGAGGTCTCGGCGTCGAGCAGTTCGCGGATCGCCTGGGTCTGGAGCTGCTTGATGCGGCCCTTGGGCGCTTCTTTATCGATCGGCATCACCAGCACCGCTGTTTGGTCCGGACGAATCAGATCGCGCAGCAGAGGCGGCGGCTCGACGGATTCGGAAGGCGCAATCTCCCAGAGTTTTGCGCGGAGCTTGTCGATTCCGTCGCCGGTCGTCGCGACGAGCTTTACATAGGGAAGGTTCTCCTGCTCGAAGCGAATCATCTGCACCATCTCTGGGCGGTGAAGGTCCGTCTTGTTCAAAGCGATCAGCACGGGAATGCCGTGCCCGCGCAGCTCCGCCAGCAGCTTCTCTTCAAAGTCGGTCCAGACGCCGGATTCGCAAACGAGCACGCCAATATCAGTGCGATTGATTGCGAGGCGCGTCTTCTCGATGCGCTGTGCGCCGAGCGCACCCACGTCGTCGACTCCTGCTGTGTCGACAAAGAGCACCGGCCCGATAGGAAGCAGTTCCATTGGCTTCTCGACTGGGTCCGTCGTGGTGCCGGCCTCCGGAGAGACAATAGAGACCTGCTGCTGAGTGATGGCATTCAGCAAGCTTGACTTGCCGACGTTGCGGCGGCCGAAGAATCCGATATGAAGCCGAAATCCCTTTTGAGTTGCCCGAATCATAGTGATCTCCTTTTTCTAGACGAAGACGTCGCGTTCGCCGCGGCGGACCTTGTTGAGCATCGGCAGGGCGCAAGCGGTTTGCTGCCCATCCATGTGTTGCAGTTCAATCGAAATGAGTATTTCGCCAATTGACTTTGCCTTAGGGCTTGCGTAATCGCTCAAATACTCCTGGAAAGTGGAAAGCGCATTGGGGTGGCAGTGGTACTTGATCTCTCCCGGCTTTGCGACATCCATAAAGTCCTGTCCGGTGCGCCCTAAGCGATAACATGCGGTGCAGAAGGAAGGCAAAAAGCCGAGCGAGACGACGTCGCTGACAACCTCTTCGACCGTGCGGTGGTCGCCCAGTTGGAACTGGCTGCCATTGGGGTCGCCTTCGCCGTCTTTGTAGCCGCCTGGATCGGTTCGGCTGCCGGCGGAGATCTGCGAGATTCCTAGCTCCAGCGTTGCGCGGCGCACCTCCGCCGTTTCGCGCGTGGACATGATCATTCCGGTGTAAGGCACCGCGAGGCGCATGATGGCAATCATCTTCAAGAAGTCCGCATCGCTGACCGGATGCGGAGGCTGAGACGCAAGGTCGGAACCCACCGCCGGTTCCATGCGCGGAAAGCTGATGGTGTGCGGTCCAACGCCGAACTTCTCTTCGAGGTGACGAATCTGCTGCATCATCGCTATGATCTCGAAGCGCCAATCATAAAGTCCAAACAGGACACCGATGCCGACATCGTCAATGCCGGCTTCCATAGCCCTGTCGAAGGCAGTGGCGCGCCAATCGTAGTCGCGCTTCGTACCTTTCAGGTGGACTGCCGCATACGTGGGACGATGATAGGTCTCTTGAAAGAGCTGAAAGGTTCCAATCTCCGCTTGCTTAAGCTGTCTGAAGCGCTCTGTCGTCTGCGGCGCAAGATTCACATTGACGCGACGAATTTCGCCTGGCTCTACGCGCGTGGAATAGATCGTTGCGATGGAGTCGAGAAGGTATTGAAAACCTTCCGGAGGCAGAGCCTCGCCGGAAACCATCAGAATCCGTTTATGCCCCTGGCGAATGAGAATGCGTGTCTCTTCCGCAATCTCATTTTGCGTGAGCGTGCGGCGCTTTAAGGATGCGTTCGTCGCGCGGAAGGCGCAGTAGGTGCACTCGTTGGCGCAGCGGTTGGAGATGTAAAGCGGAGCGAAGAAGACCAGCCTCGTGCCATAGATCTCCTCTTTGATCTGCTTCGCTGTAGCAAAGATTTCCTGGAGCAGATCGGGACTCTCGACAAAGGAAAGCGCCGCTACCTCTTCCATCGAAAGCCCATGCATCTCGCGAGCCTTTACCAGCAGTTCGCGGACCCTGGCCGGCTCCGGGCGCTTGTGCCGCGCCAATATCCTTTCGATCTCAGCTTCGTTGATAAAGTCTGCTCGTTCGTGAGTAATCAAGAGTTTCTCCTTTCCGATCACTCAGTCGGCGCGAGGCTTGCAAGTTCCGCGTCAGCTGCTTATGCCTGTTTTTCGCTCTCAATGCGGCTGTTCAACTCTTCAATCGCTTTTGCGGCGGTGCAGTGAGGCACGTGCTCGCCGTCGATCATTACGGTTGGGCCAGTCTCGCATTTCTCGAAACAGAATCCGGCCCTTACATCGATGCGACCTTCAAGCCCGTTCTGTTCACAATGACGAAGCACTCCGTTCAGCACATCCTGCGAGCCTTTGAGGAAGCAGTTCGTTCCCAGGCAGACGCTGACTTTGGTCTTGTCGTTACCTTGGACCTGAGTCAGCGCAAGAGACTCGTCGGCGATGCGGCGACGGCTCTGGTAGCTCGTGTGCAGCAGATGATGCGCCTTCTCTCCGCCGATCTCGCCGAGGAACTTCGCATAGCAATCGGTGATGAAGACGTTGTCCTGCGACTTATGCAGTTGCAGCATCTTGTCCGCGTTATAGAGGCCCTTGGTCCGGAGCGCGCGCGCGGTTGTCGAAGTGGTAACCGGCTGTCCAGCGCCGCCGATGCAGCCGCCGGGGCAGGCCATCACTTCAATCACGTCATAGTGGCTCTTGCCGGCTCTCACTTGTTCAGCGACGACGAATGCATTCCTCAATCCATGCACAATGGCCAGATTGAGGTCCGTGCCATCGATCGTGACAGTCGCCTCGCGCAGACCGGAATCGCCGCGCACCTGTTCAAACTCGACATTGTCCAGCTTTTTGCCGGTCACCTTCTCAGCGGCGTAGCGCAACACGGCCTCCATCACGCCACCAGAGTTGCCGAAGATGACTCCGGCGCCAGTGTAGAAGCCGAAGGGCATGTCGAAGGACTCAGGCTGCAAACTTTCGAAGATGATACCGGCGGACTGGATCATCTGGGCGAGTTCCTGCGTGGTCAGCACATAATCCACGTCGGGATCGCCGTTGACGCCCATCTCCGGGCGCTGGGCCTCGAATTTCTTCGCCGTGCACGGCATGATGGCGACGACCTTGATGTCTTTGCGTTCGATCTTTAGCTGATCGGGAAGCATCGCCTTGACGAGCGAACCAAACATCGCCTGCGGTGAACGGCAGGTGGAAAGATTCGGCAGCAGTTCAGGGAAGTACTGCTCAGCATACTTCACCCAGCCGGGGCAGCAGGAGGTGAACATCGGCAGAGTTCCGCCTCTGGTCTTGCGCTCGAGGAACTCCGTGCCCTCTTCGATCACTGTAAGATCGGCTGCGAAGGATGTGTCGTAAATCTGGTCGAAGCCGAGATGCTTGAGAGCTGCGACGATGCGGCCGGTAGTAATCTCGCCGGGCTTGAGGCCAAAGCACTCGCCAAGTCCGACACGCACAGCCGGCGCGATCTGCACGATGACTGTCTTTTTTAGATCGGCAAGCAGCTGCCAAACCTGATCGACCTCGGACTTCACAGTCAGCGCGCCGGTGGGGCAAACGCTGGCGCATTGTCCGCAGTTGACGCACTCAACCTCGCCAAGCAGCTTTCCGAAGGCTGGCTGCACGGTAACCTCGTGGCCGCGATGGGTGAAGTCAATCGCTCCGATGCCTTGAATCTCAGCGCACATGCGCACGCAATCGCCGCAGAGGACGCATTTATTCGGATCGCGAACCAGCGACGGAGAGGACTCATCGAGCGGCATGGGCTTGTGCACCGACTTGAAGCGCACCTTCTTGACGCCGAGCCGCAGTGCGAGGCTCTGCAACTGGCAGTTGGCGCTGCGAGAGCAGGTCGGGCAGCTCTGATCGTGGTTTGCTAGCAACAGCTCCACCGCGATCTTGCGGATCTCGCGAATTTCCGGCGTCGTGGTTTGAACCTTCAGTCCCGGCTCGGGCGGCGTTGAGCAGGCGCCCATGATTCCGCGCCCGTCCACTTGCACGAGACAGAGCCGGCATGCGCCGTAGACGCTGAGTTCGGAGTGATAGCAAAACGTAGGCAAGTCAATGTTGGCCTTGCGAACAAGCTCGAGCAGATTGCGCTCGCCTTCGATCGCCACTGTTTTCCCATCGATCGTCAATGTTGGCTGCGTGACCTTGTTCATCTGGCTATATCCCCTCGACCGCATGTATTTTGCAGGCTGTTGCGCAAGCGCCGCACTTGATGCACAGTTCAGGATTGATGTGGTGCGGCTGCTTCTTCTCGCCCGTGATGGCTCCCGTCGGGCAGGCCTTGATGCAGAGGCCGCAGCCCTTGCACTTCGTCTCGTTGATCTCAGGACTCAGCAAAGCCTTGCAGCGGCCGGTGCGGCATTTCTTTTCAAAGACGTGCTCTTCGTATTCCTTGCGGAAGTAGCGCATCGTCGAGAGCACCGGATTGGGCGCCGTCTTGCCAAGGCCGCAGAGAGAGCCGATCTGCACCGAGCGCCCCAGCTTGTCCAGCAGGTCGAGCGTGTTCTGATCGGCGCGGCCTTCGATCACGTCGTCGAGCAGTGCAAGCAGTTGTCTTGTTCCTTCGCGGCAGAGCACGCACTTGCCGCAGGATTCGCGTTGCGTGAACTCCATAAAGAAGCGCGCAATGCTTACCATGCAAGTGCCCTGATTCATCGCGACCAGTCCGCCGGAGCCAACCATCGCGCCAACAGAGCGCAGCGATTCGTAGGCTAGCGGCAGATCCAGATGATCTTCGGTCAAGCATCCGCCGGAGGGGCCGCCGATCTGCACGGCCTTGAAGCCGGTCTTCCAAATCTTGCCTGCGTCGTCTGTTACTCCGCCGCCGATGTTGTAGACGATCTCGCGCAGCGTCGTGCCGAATGGAACCTCGACCAGGCCGGTGTTGGCCACGTGGCCGGTGAGAGCGAAGGTCTTGGTGCCCGGAGAATCCTTGGTGCCGATCTGCTTGAAGAGCTCGGGGCCTTCATTGAGAATGCGGCAGACATGGGCCAGCGTCTCGACGTTGTTGATGATCGTCGGCTTGCCCCAGAGTCCGCTTTGTGCGGGAAATGGCGGCTTGGGCCGCGGCATTCCGCGCTGGCCTTCGATCGAGGCGATCATGGCCGTCTCTTCGCCGCAGACGAATGCGCCCGCGCCTTCCATCACTTCGCACTTCATCGAGAGGCCGGTGCCGAAGACGTTCTTGCCCAGAATGCCTTCGCGCTCCGCGTCAGCAACCGCACGGCGCATGCGCTCGACAGCCAGCGGATACTCGGCGCGGACGTAGACCAAGGTCTCGTTGGCGCCGATGGCGCGGGCCGCAATCATCAGGCCCTCGATCACGCTGTGGGGGTTGCCCTCCATCACGGAGCGGTTCATGAACGCGCCGGGGTCGCCCTCGTCGCCATTGCAGATCACATATTTTTTCGCGGAGTTCTGAATGCGCGCCGCTTCCCACTTGCGCCCCGTCGGGAATCCGCCGCCGCCACGGCCGCGCAGGCCGGATTCGAGGACGGTCTTGCAGATCTCCTCTGGAGACATTTCGATGAAGGCCTTCCGCGCCGCCGCATAACCGCCATGAAGCATGTATTCGCGAATGTCTTCCGGATCGAGGAAGCCGCACTCGTGCAGTACGAAGCGGCTCTGACGAGCGTAGAAGGGATTGTCTTCGATGCCCTGACAGCTCTTGCGCGTCCCCGGATCCTTGTAGAGAAGCCGCTCGACGACCTGGTTCTCGGTCAGCGTCTTCTGCACGATCTCGGCTACGTCTTCTTTGCGAACCTTGGTATAGAGAATGCCATCGGGCACGACTGAGACCAGCGGTCCCATCTGGCAGAAGCCTTGACAGCCGCTCTTGGAGAGGCGAATCTCGTCGCTGGTTGCTTCGTCGCGCAGTTCAAGAATCACCTTGAGGCCGAAGGCGGCAATCTGGCTCTTGAACTGCTCAAAGACCTTCATGGCTCCATTGGCCATGCATCCGGTGCCGGCACAGATGATGACCCGGCGTACCTGCGCGAGCGTAGAGATTCCGTGCGCTTTCTCTGGAATCGATAGGTTATGCATGGGCGCCCTCGGCTGAGGGCTGCTCAGCGGCAGGCTCTGCGGCGGTTGTGGCTCCCGCCTCCATTGCCTTGATTTCATCCACCAGCGCCACGGCGTGCTCCGGCGTGATCTGTCCATAAACCTGCTCATCGATCACGATGACCGGCGCCAGTCCGCATGCGCCGAGGCAGGCGACCGTCTCGACGGTGAACATCATGTCGGGAGTGGTCTTGTCCTTCTCGCTGGTGCCGAGCTTCTCGTGCAGCGCATTCAGAACAGGAAGGGACTGCTTCACATGGCAGGCCGTTCCATCGCAGATGCGGATGACGTGCTTACCCTTCGGCTCGAGCGCGAAGTGCGCGTAAAACGTGGCCACGCCATAGACGCGAGCGGGCGGAACATCGAGCGAGGTCGCCACATAGGTGAGGACCTCTTCCGGTAGATATTGGTACTCGTGTTGAATCGCCTGCAGGATCGGTATCAATCCTGACGGACGGCGGGAATGACGATCGAGAATGCTGACGACCTTCTCAAACTTCCCCGCGTTATCAACAGCAACAGGCATCGAAGCCATTTAAACGGCCTCCCTCTCTTGAATTGGCACCCGGAATCGCCGAGCCAGCTTCCAGGAGAGCGAAGCCAGCGTGGAGTACAGGTCCTCGTTATGCACGATGATGTTTTCTGGAACTTTGAGCTTGACGGGGGCGAAATTCCAAATGGCCTGGATGCCGCCTTTGACCATTTCATCGGCTATCGCCTGCGCGACTTCAGCGGGGGTTGTGATGATTCCAAGATGGATACTCATCCGCGGCGCGAGATCGGCGAGCTTGTCCAAATGCAAGACCGCCTTCTCATGAATCCATTTGCCTATCTTCTCCGGGTCGGTATCGAAAGCGGCGACGATCCGGAGACCAAACTTAGAAAAGCGTTCGTGGCCCATCAGCGCGGTGCCGAGGTTGCCCACCCCAACAAGGAATGCCTCGTTGATGTTGTTCCAGCCGAGAAATGTCTCGATGGCACGAATCAGTTCGGGAACAGAGTAGCCGGTCTTCGGCTTGCCGATGATTCCCGTGTATTGCAGGTCTTTGCGAACCTGTACGGGGACAAGGCCCAGCACCTGGCCGATCAAGCTGCAAGAGACCCGATTGACCCCCTTGGCTTCCAATTCCACCAGGAGGTGGTGGTACTGGGGAAGGCGCTGCAGGCTGGGCTGGGGAATCGACCTTGCCTCAGGTCGATTGAGCAGTAGTGGATTCGATAAATTCATATCGATAACCATATACCGACTTTAAGGCGGATTGGAATAGGAAACAGTGACAGCGGTCACGAAGCCCCGAAACTGAATCACAAAGTGGTATCCGGTCGCCAAGGCTCACAAGGCTCCTGATTGTCTAAAGGTTAATATTATGAAAACAAATTACTTACTCGAAAGCAGCCCATCATTCCGATTTCAATCTTTCTCAGAAATGAAAACAAAGAACACGACCAAAAGGGGGCGTGCGTGTGAAAGAAACTTGCGTTTGCGCAGCCAGAATTCTCTGCAAAAACCTAGCCGGATCGAAGGACCAAGCGTTGAATCAGGGAATGAGGGCGCCTCAAAGGCCATACTCTTTGAGCAGATCCTTGCTTGAATTGATCCTCTTCTTCATTGAATCGACGGGCTTGTCTTCGTCTTCCGGCAGAGCTTTCCCTTGCTTTGTGGGACGGTTGAGCCAGCGGAGCTCAGTGATCGAGAGTGCGTATGCGCCCTCACCGAGGGCGCTTCGGAGAATTGCGAGGGCTGCGAGCGAGAGCCTGAGAGTGCGCCGGTATACGTTGGCGGGGGAGTCGTCGGTGAGTGCTGGATTCTGCCAAGGCAGCGCAACGGGACAAAAAGGACTGTGTACCAAACTGTGTACCACGGAGAATGCGCTATTGTGGCTCAACACGCTCTAGGAGGATTTTCGGGCAAAAGCAAAGCCCACTGATTCAGCGGGCTTTAGCGTTCAATATCTGGTAGCGCTACCGGGAATCGAACCCGGGTTT
>CAZGHZ010000014.1:0-57884 GCA_964525655.1 uncultured Occallatibacter sp. | reverse complement strand
TGAAGCGCTACCTCGACGAGCACGGCATCAAAGACTGCTGGTTTGCCTACTTCGGCCAGGGGGTTGCGGACTATAGCTACTACGGCATTCCGTGCAAGCCGCTGATCACCGCCGATTCGCTCTACTTCGACGGTCCGCACGATGTTCCGGCCACGATCGATGGCCGGGTGCTGATCAGCGCGGGCGTCCTCTCCGGCTTCGAGTTCGGCCCTTACCCCTTGAATCCCTACGAACAGTTCATGCGGCTCAAGCCCGAAGCGGCCATCGACCACGGCGTATTTGTCTACGATGGGAGCTTCAGCGTTCCTCTCGCCGCCGCGCTGAGCCATGGCCAAAAGGCGAGCCTGTTGCTGGCACAGAATAAAGCTCCGGAAGCTCTCGCAGAGGCGCAGCAGGCCGAGCTTCTAGCCCCCGATTCGGCCAGCGTCAACGCCACCATGGGAAAAGCGCTGGATGCGAACGGCCGAGCGGAAGAGGCGCTCCCGTATTATCAGAAGGCGCTCACGCTGGCTCTGGCGGCTGAGCCCGACTTCCAGCAATCCCTGATCAAGGCGCTACAAAGGCGATTGTCGACCAACCAGCCTTGAGTCGAGTCGAGATCGGCAAAATCTCTTCGATGCCAGGTGTTCCAGGTCCCGCTCCCGGGGTCTGGCACCGCACAAATCTCACGCCCCCGCTCAAGCCTGAATCTGGAGACGCTCCCCAAACCAGTTCCTCTTCAGCCAAAGCGAGACCTGTACCAGCAGAATCAGCGCCGGAACCTCGACCAGTGGGCCAATCACCGCGGCAAAGGCCGCGCCGGAGTTCAGCCCGAAGACAGCCACAGCAACCGCGATGGCCAGCTCGAAGTTGTTGCTCGCCGCCGTGAACGACAGCGTTGCCGTCTTCGAGTAATCGGCGCCCACTCTTCGGCCCATCCAGAAGCTCACAAAAAACATCACGACAAAATAGATGAGAAGCGGCACGGCGATGCGCAGCACATCCAGCGGAAGCTGGACAATCAAGTTGCCCTTCAGGCTGAACATTACAACAATCGTGAAGAGCAGGGCAGCCAGCGTCAGCGGGCTGATTGCCGGCACAAAGCGCGTCTGATACCACGCGCGGCCTTTGGCCCGCACCAGGACAAAGCGCGTCACCATTCCGGCCAGAAACGGAATCCCAAGATAGATGAAGACACTCTCGGCAATCTGGCTCATCCGAATATCGACCACCACGCTCTTCAATCCCACCAGCGGCGGTAGCACGGCCAGAAAGAACCAGGCGTAGACGCTGTAGAAGAGCACCTGAAAGACGCTGTTGAAGGCGACCAGCCCCGCGGCGTAATCGGTATCGCCGCGAGCCAGCTCATTCCAGACAATCACCATGGCGATGCACCGTGCGAGGCCAATCAGGATCAGCCCGGTCCTATACTCTGAATACCCGCGCAAGAAGATCACTGCCAGGGCAAACATCAACACCGGCCCGATCAGCCAGTTCTGCACCAGCGAGAGCCCCAGCACCGTCCGATTGCGAAAGACCTCGCCCAGCCGCTCATATTGCACCTTGGCCAGCGGCGGATACATCATCAGAATCAGTCCAACCGCGATGGGAATATTGGTCGTTCCCACCTGAAAGCGCTGGAGCAGAAGTGGAAAGGCCGGAACAAAACGCCCCAGCGCGACGCCCAACGCCATGGCCAAGAAAATCCAAAGCGTTAGAAATCGGTCAATGAACGAGAGCTTCGACGGGCCGCCCGGCGCAGTTGCCGGGCAGCAAAGCTGCGACTCTGTTTCCATTCGATTCTCTCCGGCGATGATAGGCGTGGTTATAGCGGTTCCTGCCCGATGGCGCGCACGCTCTTTTCGATGGCCATCCGGTCCAGCGTCCCCAAGGGCAGGCTGAGAAAGAGCTGCACACGATTGCGCATCTGATGAAGGATCTGCGTGAAGGCCGCTCGTTTCACCTCGTCGGTGCCCTCGGCGGTCGCCGGATCGGGAAAGCCCCAATGCGCCGTCACGGGCTGGCCCGGCCAGAAGGGACACATCTCGCCCGCCGCCTTGTCGCAGACCGTGATCACAAAGTCCAGCTCAGGCGCGCCGGGAGCGGCAAATTCATCCCAGCTCTTGCTGCGCAGGCCCTCCGTCGGATAGCCCAACCGCTGCACCTGCTCGATGGCGAAGGGATTGACCTTGCCGGTTGGATGGCTTCCCGCGCTGAAAGCCTTGAAGCGGCCGGCGCCCATCGTGTTGAAGAGCGCCTCGCCTATAATGCTGCGCGCCGAGTTGCCGGTGCACAGCACGAGAATGTTGTAAGGTTTTTCCATGGCCGTCTTCTCCAGTGACTAGGGTGCCCCAGGTCCGGATTCTCGTACCTGGGAGACAAGGAACCACTCACTCACAGCATCCCGGCGGGCAGCATCCGGCAGCCGGCTTCTCTGCCCGGACAAAGGCGCTCATGAATTTGCCTTCGACCAGCGGCGCAACTGCCTCGGCATCCATGCCCGCCTTGGCCAGCCATCCCTTGGCATGTTCGGCCGAGTAGATGCGCGTCGGTTCGACGCCGATCGCTGTAAAGTCCGCCGCCGCCAGCTTGGATTTGTACTCCTGCTCTTCGAGCGCGCCTGAGATGCAGCCCGCCCATAGCAACATGCTCTTGCGCACCTCTTCGGGAATCTCGCCCCGCACAACGATATCGGAGACGGCAAAGCGCCCGCCCGGCTTGAGCACGCGAAAGGCCTCTCGCAAGACCCGGTCCTTATTGGCCGAGAGGTTGATGACGCAGTTTGAGATCACCACATCCACCGAATTGTCGGGCAGGGGAATCTTCTCGATCTCGCCCTTGAGGAACTCGACATTCTCAAGGCCTGCCTGGCGTTGATTCTCGCGAGCCAGCGCAAGCATATCGTCGGTCATATCCAGGCCGTAGGCCTTGCCGGTCGGTCCTACGCGCTTGGCCGAGAGCAGCACGTCGATACCGCCGCCAGAGCCAAGGTCGAGCACCGTCTCGCCCGCCTTGAGCTCGATCAGGGCCGTGGGATTGCCGCAGCCCATCGAGGCCAGCACAGCCGTGGCCGGCAGGCCGCTCTTCTCGGCTTCATTGTAGAGGTTGGAGGTGACAGGGTTCGATCCGCGCTTCGGACCGCAGCAGCCGGACGAATTCGCATCCCGCACCTGTCGCGCAGCGGCTCCGTACTTTTCCTGAACCAGGGTCTTCGTATCGATTTCGGCTTGGCTGTTTGCAACATCGGTTTGATTGTCGACTACGGTCTGAGCTTCCATGTAATTGAGCGCCTCACATTCGCCTAAGCAAATATATTGTTTCTCTCTCGTATCCGTCAAGCCAGATATGAAATCGGTCATGCGGGCTGTTGAGGTACGCTGTCCGTATGAGCTGCGCGGAATTGCCAATATCGTTCAGGAGCAATGTCACGGGCGCATTCTCCAACGGCGCCGCATGGCTCAAAGAACTGCCCAATCTGCTGGAAGGCTGCAAGCAGCGCTGGAAGCTCGATGTTGCCGGAGATCCCTTTCCGCTCTCGTTCAATTATGTCGTCCCAGTCTCCCGCGCCAACGGCAAAGGCGCCGTCCTCAAGCTCGGTGTTCCGAACTCCGAGTTGCGATCGGAGGCCCGGGCCTTGCGAGCCTACGACGGACATGGAGCCGTGCGGCTGATCGAGTGCGACGAGGAGATCGGTGCATTGCTGCTCGCGCGGATCGTCCCTGGGCAGACGCTTGCCGATTTGTGCGATGAGAAACAGGCCACCGGGATCGCCGCGCGGACGATGCTCAAGCTCTGGAAGGCAAGGCCCAATCCTTCCGAGTTTCGCGGCCAGGAGGATTGGACGGGCGGGCTGACCAAGCTTCGAGCCCGCTTTTCCGGTGGCACGGGCCCTATCGATCCAGGTTTGGTCGATGCGGCCGAGCGTTTGCGCAGCGAGTTGTTGCCGTGCGCTTCGGAGGCTGTTCTCTTGCATGGCGACCTGCACCACCTCAATATCCTTCAAGGCAAGGGCAACGAATGGTTCGCGATCGACCCCAAAGGAGTGATGGCCGAACCGGCCTACGAACCTGCCGCCTTCCTTCTCAACCCCGATCCGGCAACCTGCCTGGATAAGGCAATTCAGACGATGAGGGTCGATATTTTCGCGGAGATGCTTCAGCTCGATCGGGAGCGAGTCCTGGGTTGGGCTTACTTTCATTCCGTACTGTCGGCGTGGTGGACCATTGAGAATGGCGGGCAGGTTCAAGAGAGCCACATCGCCAAAGCTCGCCTGCTGCGCAGCCTGTTGCGCTAGTCAAAGAAGCCGCCCGCGAGAATTCGGGCAAAAAGCGGTTGCCGAACTGAAACCCCTTGGGCATCTCAAATCGGTGTCAGGGCGAGCGATAATGATCTCATGGGCGGTAGCTCCCAAACCTCCAGTCTGGCCGGTCTCTTTGCCGCTTTGGCCGATCCCACTCGCCTGCGCCTGCTCAACCTGATGGCCGGCCACGAAATCTGTGTCTGCCATTTTGTCGAGATTCTCGGCCAGAGCCAGCCCAAGATCTCCCGCCACCTCGCCTATCTTCGCAACGCCGGCATCGTCGCCGCGCGCCGGGAAGGGAAGTGGATGCACTACAGCATCTGTCCGCCCGCCGCCCCCTCGGCCGCCTCGCTGCTTGACTCTGTTCTACAATCGCTCGCCTCAGATGAGCAAATGCGCGCTGACCGCGCCAAACTCGATCTGGTCTGCCGCGCTGCGGAGAAGCTGGTCGTTCTTGAAGGCGCTTCTTTACCGGTCTCATAGTCCGCTTTCCGGGACTCCCGTTGTTGGACTCAAAGTCCCGGCCTCGCAAGCCGATCGGAATTTGCTCCGGATCAGGGAGACTTTGTGACTTGTTGTTGAAAATGAAGTGTAAGATGGGCCAAGAGCATAAAGCCTGCAGCCGGAGTTGCCGATAGGCATTCAGTAGATCCGGCTTTGAGTACGTAACTCCCCTGAGGAAGAAAGGCCGGCCATTTGAGACACTGGATCTCAATGTCCGTCACAGGTAGTGAAGTGAATCGCTCGAGAGCCGAGAGCGCGACTCGGCGGCAAGATGGAGTGCCGGCAAAGTTCCGCCTCCGCCCGATTGTTTCTCCGCTGCTTCATGGAATTTTCCCTATTCTGCTGGCGGTCCTTTCGGGCTTCGCTGCAGCAGTGACCGGGGCATTCGCAGAGGAACATTCGGGCCAGTTGCCTACCCTGACCACCGCCCATCAGGCGCACAGCCTCACCTCCAGCGAAGCCGTGCGCGAGTACCCGATCCATCTCAAGGGGATTGTCACCTACTTCGACCAGGACTTCGGCCCAGGATATGCGGCAATCTTCCTTCACGACGCTACAGGCAGCGTCTTTGTAAAGCCGCTTTCCACTTCAGTCGATCCCCTGCCGGTCGGGTCGGTGATCGATGTGCGCGGCGTCAGCGGCGTTGGAGGTTATGGTCCAGTCGTCGCCAAGCCCCATATCACCGTGGTCGGACACGCGCCCCTGCCGCCGAATCCGCCCAAGGTCAGCCTCGCGCACCTTCAAACAGGGGCCGAAGACGCCCAGTGGGTCGAGGTCGAAGGAACAATTCATTCCGTCATCGAATACCCCCATAGCGTCACAATGCAATTGGCAATGATCGATGGAATCATCAATCTGACCATGCCGAGAGAGGCCGGCGCAACCTACTCCAACCTGGTGGATGCTGAAGTCAAGGTTCATGCCAATGCCGCACCCACCATCAATCTCGACTCCCAGATGATCGGCGTCCACCTGATGGGGCCCGGTCTCTCTACAGTGAAGATTGTGGCGCCGGCGCCCGGCGACCCCTTCAAGCAACCGCTCACTTCGGTTGGCAAGCTGTTGCATTGGGACGAATACTCGGCACACATCCACCGCGTGCATCTGCGCGGGAATGTCACTCTTCAGTGGCCCGGCTCGTGGCTCTGCATTCGCGATGCGGATCGTGGAATCTGCGTGCAGTCCATCCAGGATGCGCGTTTTGCACTGGGGGACACCGTCGATATCGTGGGATTCGCGGGAGCTGAGAACTACGAACCAGTCCTGACCGATGCCCTGGTCAAAAAAACAGGAGAGGGAGGGCTCGTTGAAGGCGTACCGGTTTCCGCTGCTCAGGCGCTGAGGGGCGATCATGCTTCAGATCTGATCCAGATCGAAGGCCGGTTGATTGGCAACGATCTCGCCTCGTCCGAAGTGAACCTGATGCTCTCCTCCGGAAATACAGTCTTCGCCGCGGTTCTTCCCAGGGACATGGTGGGGAACAGCGCCAGCTCATGGAAGGTCGGAAGTAAGCTGCGAGTGACGGGAATCTGTAGCGTGCAGTCCGATGCGCGAAGCCATGTGCGGGAAGGGATCGCGGTAACCAGGTCGTTCAGACTCCTGATGCGTTCGCCCCAGGACGTGGTCGTTCTTCAAGGCCCATCCTGGTGGTCGCCGGGCCACATCCTGGTGCTCCTGGCCCTCGCGCTCATCGCGACCCTCTGCGTGCTTGGCTGGGTGATCGTGCTGCAACGGCGAGTGGAAGAACAGGCGAGGCTGCTCCGCGAAAGCGAAAGCCGCTTCCGCCATATGGCACGGCACGACGCTTTGACCGGGCTGGCAACCCGCCTGCTGCTGGACGACCGGCTGACCGCTGCCGTGGAAACCGCAAAACGCCATCAAACCGGTCTAGCTCTTCTTATGATCGATCTCGACAATTTCAAGAAGATCAACGATACATTCGGCCACCACTGCGGCGACGAGGTCTTGCGCGTGACCGCCGATCGCCTTGTGCAAGCGGTGCGCAAGAGCGATACGGTCGCCAGAATGGGCGGAGACGAATTCGTTGTCCTCCTCCCCGATCTGGACGATCCGCCCCTGGTGGAAAAAATTGCCGCGAAGATCGTAGAATCCTTGGCAGAGCCCGTTCCATTTGCTGGACGACAGGTCCCCGTCTCTGTAAGTGTCGGAGTTTGCACATCCGCAGTGGCTGGACTCGATGACGAGGCGTTGTTGAAGTATGCCGACGATGCCCTCTACAAGGCCAAAGCCAAGGGAAGAGACTGCTTTCACATCTCCACGCCTGACCAGAAAGTCAGCCCGACAGAATCCATCGCTTGACTTTCGTATCCGCCAACCTCGTCGAATCCGCAGGCGTCCCCGGCTACAATCGAGCTGAAAGGCTGAATCCGTATGGCGCGTTGGTTGCTGCGTTGGCTGCGACGGATCGTTTTGGTGCTGGCGGCAGCATTTGTGGCTGTGTATGCGGGCGACTGGATCATCTACAAGCTGCGCGGCTCGCCCCAATCCAAGATCACCGTCAACCGCTATCTCACCATCCCACTCAAAGGCAGTAGGCAGGAGTTCGATTATCTCGGCTCCAGCGACGTTCCCTGTTCCATCTCTTTGTTTCCCCAAGCGGGCCAAAGCCCCTGCTGGCAACTTCGCCGCCATCCAAACCAGGGAATGACTCCTTGAAGAGAAAGGGAAAGGCTGTGCCGCAACCCCACCAAACATAATCCGGTGATGCAGGTCACGTCCAGCAATCAAAAGGCCGTTTACCATCGTTGAATCTCTTGGAGAACCCTGGGAACGATGTACAGCCGCACTCAGAACGAAAACGGGACCTACAACACCCGCTGCCTTTTCTGCTTCATGACCATCGCCTCGTCGATTGAAACGGACAAGGAACTGGCTGGGCTGGAAGCTCGGCACATCTGCCCCGAGAGGGCGCTGGCGGAGTTGTTGGAACTGGAGAAGGCCGCCCGATCCCGGACCCACGAAACGACCGTTGCCTGATCCTGCTTCCCGGCCCTATTGCATCCGTGCCATATCCCTCAATTGACGAGCCGTAGCCTCCAGAAAGGTCTCGACACTCGCGCCCGCGGGCCTCTCTATGCCCGATTTTGCCTGAATGGCGGCTGCGATGCGCTTGGCCAGCGCCTGGCGCGTCGGCAGCGGCATATCGAGCCTCCGCGCAAAGAATCCCTCCAGGACCTCCAGGTCTGTCGAAGAGAGCTTCGCGATTCCAGTCGCCGGCAGTGAGAAGGCCATGTGCGGCTCTGGGGCATGAACGCTCTGGGGGAAGATTTGCGCAGTGAAGGTCCGAGCGGAGTCGCCCCACATCGGCGCCTCCTGCTCGCGATCCCGCACAACCAGTGTCCCGGCCGCCAGATCTCCCAGCCGCTGGTGCTGGCGCGTGGCGAACATCGAAATCACTCCGACGGCGTAGACCGGGAACGGCTGCATATCGACATACCGCACCAGATTGCGGGCCATCGACTCAAAGAGGCCAATCGCCCTGCCCGAGCGCTGGATCACGCGGATGCGTGCAACGCGCTTGCCCGGTGTGCGCCCATTCCAGAAGGCCTCGAAGAGCACGAAGTAGCCAAGATTCAGCAGAAACACACAAGACACGATGAGGACAGTCGCAAATCGTTCGGAGATCGCGGGGGAAGTCTTGAAACTCGCCATGACGACAGCGAAAAGGATCAGAAGCACCAGAAAGCCGGCGATCCAGATCAGAGTATCGATTAGAAGCGCAATGAAACGGCTGCCGATGCCGGCCAGGGGCATCTCGATATCCACCAGCTCCGGCGTGTCGATGTTAAGCTGATCTGAGTTACCCTGGTCCGAATTCATCTCCATGGCGCAAATCCTCTCCAACCAATGGATTCTCAAGCGCCGGCCCCACTGGGACCGGCTCTCTTCGCTGCTCGCCCAATCCGACGCGAGCGGCCTTGACCAGCTCTCGCGCGCCGAGTTGCAAGAGATGGCCCTGCTCTACCGCCAGGTTGCAGCCGACCTCTCGGTGCTGCGCCAGGACTCGACCTCCCGCGCCTACGCGCAGCATGTGAATCAGTTGCTGGCTCGCGCCCACCATATCATCTATTCCGGCCGAAAGACCAATCTTCTCACTCTGGTTCGCTTTCTGCGCGACCAGTATCCTGTCATCTTCCAGCGCCAGATCGGCTTTGTCGCGGCCTCGCTCCTCATCTCAGTGGCCTTTGGCCTGCTCGGCGCCGCCATCACCACCGCCCGCCCCGAATTCATGCGCCACGTCGTCGGCCCCGAGATGATCGCCACCATGGAACGCCACGAGATGTGGACCAACTCCGTGGTCAGCGTCGCGCCTCTGGCCTCCGGTGCGATCATGACCAACAATATTCTGGTCAGCTTCGTGACCTATGCCGCGGGAATCCTCTTCGGAGTGGGAACTCTCTGGTTTCTCTTCACCAACGGCATGATGCTGGGCGTCATCGGCGCAGCCTGCCATCACTACGAGATGTCGCTCGCCCTGTGGAGCTTCGTTGCCCCCCACGGCTCGCTCGAATTGCCCTCCATCATCATCGCCGGAGCGGCAGGCCTCCGGATCGGCCACTCCATGCTCTTTCCCGGCCCGCTGCGTTGGAAAGAGTCGATCGCCCGTGGCGGCGTCGAAGCAACGCAATTGGTCTCCGGCATCATTCCAATGCTGGTCGTCGCAGGCACTCTTGAAGGTTTCTTCTCTCCCTCTCATGCCCCCATCTGGCTCAAGTTCACCGTCGGCGGCCTGCTCTTTACCTTGCTCAATCTCTGGCTCTTCCGCCCGGCAAAGGCGCAAGCGACTGGCGGCTCAAGTCCCCTCCTATAAATATGGGTGCCCCAGGTCCCTCGCTCCTGGGGACCTGGGATGCGTCGATTCCCGTGCGAGCGAATAGCGAGAGTTTGGCCGCACCGCTTGCGGATCATTTCCGGCATCCTGCTACGCTGAAATTGGGCTCTCCTCTTGGAGGGTCAGCTCACAACGCGGCAAAGGGTACCCCACCCCCCCTCCATTATTTTCAAAACCTTGCAGGTAATTACCTGGTAAACAGGCGTGACGGCAGGTAGTCGACATTTCAAGTCGATTTTGAGATGTGGAGAAATATGCCGTTGAAGAGTCGAACTGCGCTCCCGCAATCTGCCCGTTGGTCTGTGCCATCGATTATCCTGACAATTGGAGCCTCCCGCACAATCGGATCGTGAATCGCCCGGCGCGCTGGCCGCCGCTGCAGTAACCCTGTGCGGCGTCTGCGCCTTCCTCGAACTCTATTGCACCCAGCCGCTGCTGCCTCTGCTGACCAGGCTCTTCCATGCCTCCAAGACCTGCGTGGGTATGACGGTCTCTGCCGCTACACTCGGAGTGGCTCTCTCTGCGCCCATCTTCGGAGCGCTTGCCGAGCGGCTGCCGCGCAAACGGGTGATCGTCGGATCGCTCGTCGGAATTGCCCTGCCCACGCTGCTGGCGGCAACCTCAACCTCTCTAGGTCAACTCATCTTCTGGCGATTTCTTCAGGGCATCACGGTGCCCGGCATCATCGCCCTCGTCATCACCTACATCGGCGAGGAGTGGCCACAGCAAAAGGTTGCCCTGATCATGAGCTTCTATGTCAGCGGCACGGCGTTGGGCGGTTTCATTGGCCGCCTCTCCTCCGGCTACCTGGCCGCGTGGTTCAGTTGGCGAGTCAGCTTTCTTGCGCTGGGGATCGCCGCGCTGGCCGGGGCCGGAGCTGTCGCCCTCTGGCTGCCGCGCGGACGCCGCCGCTCCTCTCCGCCCGCAGACTCCGGCACGCGCTTCGCCTTTCCCGACGCGGCGATGCTGCACAAGTTCCGGGCGCTTTTTTGGCGTCGCCGCCTGGTGGCTACCTTCGCTGTGGGCTTCAACGTGCTCTTCTCGCTGGTAGGCGTCTTCACCTGGATCACCTTTCACCTCGCCGCCGCACCCTTCAGCCTCTCGACGGCCGCGCTGAGTTCGCTCTTCTTCGTCTACCTGATCGGCCTCGTGGTGACTCCCGCCGCAGGCTTTCTCATCACGCGAGTCGGCCTGCGCGCGGGGATCAGCGGCGCAATCCTCTGCTCGATGACCGGCGTCCTGCTCACTCTTGCGCCCTCATTGCCCCTCATAATCGTGGGGCTGACCCTGCTCTCGAGCGGCGTATTCATTTCACAGACAGCATCGCAAAGCCATCTGCGCGTGGCTGCTCCGCCAGAGGCGCGCGTCACCGCGGCAGGCCTCTATCTGACCTGCTACTACATCGGCGGCACTGCCGCCGGCGTCGTCCCCGGAGCCTTCTGGGCGCTGGGCAAGTGGCCTGCCTGCGTAGCCTTCATCGTCACGATGCAGGCCGCGGCGCTGACAATCGCACTAGTGGGCTGGCGAGCGCCCAAAGCCGCATCCATGCCAAGCCAAAAGGCTCGATGAAACCTAGCGGCGTTGTAGCGAATCTAACCAAACAACGGGCCGAAGATCGGATGCCAGCGGCCGCTCTATCTTCGTAAGACATCTGGCCCACAGAACCCTCGGCAAGGCCGTTTTTTTCCGACCAGCAAGAAAAGAATCCAGCAGTCAGAGCAAAGCACTCAAGGAGAGTCTTTTGCCCGAAGTCGAACTCGCATCGCCGGTCAAGGCCAGCCCTGCTGCGCCACCCTCGCCTGCCCAAACGCAGGGCCCGGGCGTGCAATGGAAGCCTCGCGTCAATCCGTGGATCATTGCCGCGACCGTGGCTCTGGCCGCCTTCATGGAGGTGCTCGACACCTCCATCGCCAACGTGGCCCTGCCCCACATCGCCGGCTCGCTGGGCGCCTCGACCGATCAGGGCACCTGGGTACTCACTAGTTATCTTGTCTCGAACGCCATCGTGTTGCCCATCGGCGCATGGGCATCGAGCGTCCTGGGACGTCGCAATTTCTTCGTTCTCTGCATTGTGATCTTCACCATCTCCAGCTTCCTCTGCGGCTCGGCGCTCTCGCTGCCCATGCTGCTGCTCTTCCGCATCATTCAGGGCATCGGTGGCGGCGGAATGCAGCCGATGGCCCAGGCCATCATGGCCGACAGCTTCGAACCGCAAAAGCGTGGACAGGCCTTCGCGCTCTATGGACTGGTTGCGGTGCTGGCTCCTTCCATAGGCCCGACCCTCGGCGGCTGGATCACCGACAATTTCTCCTGGCGCTGGATCTTTTTTATCAACATTCCGGTGGGCGTTCTGGCCTTCATCCTGGTCAACCGGCTGGTCGAGGACCCACCCTGGATCAAGGCCGACCGCTCCCGCTTGCGTCAAATCGACTACCTCGGCCTGAGTTTCCTCACCATCGCCATGGGCGGCCTGCAGATCATGCTCGATAAGGGTGAGGAGAACGACTGGTTCTCTTCCGGCTTCATCCGCTTCTTCGCTTTCCTTTTTGTCGGCGGCATCACTGCGCTGATCTGGTGGGAGTGGCGGCACAAGAACCCGATCATCAACATCAAGCTCTTCCGCTATAAGAACTTCGCCATCTGCTGCTTTCTTATGGCGCTGGTGGGCGGCGTGCTGAACGCCAACACCGTGTTGCAGCCGCAGTTTATGCAGCAACTGCTGGGCTGGAACGCTACGACTGCCGGAATGGCTCTGACTGCGGGCGGCGTGATGCTGCTCTTCATGATGCCCCTTGCCGGTTTTGCTACCGGCAAGATAGCCGCCCGCTACCTGGCGATGGCCGGCTTCACGATGTTTGTCATCACCTTTCGCTATGCTGCCGACGTGACCACGCTTGGGATGACCTTTCCCGCGGCGTCGTGGCTGCGTGTTGTCCAGATGATGCCACTGCCGTTTTGCTTTATCTCCATCACTACGGCGGCCTACGTGGGCATGCCGAGGGAGGAGAGCAATCAAGTCGCGGGCCTCATCAACTTCGTGCGCAACATCGGCGGCAGCATCCTGATCGCCGTGACCAACGCGCAGGTGACCAACCGTACCCTGTGGCACGAACAGCATCTCCAGAACCTGATGTCCTCGGCCAACAGCGCCTTTGCGCAGCACCAGCAAGCGCTGACAGGACTCTTCGGCGGCAGCTTTGGCGGTCCTAATGGAGGTGGACTGGCGCTGGCATCGATCTATAACCAGCTCAACCAGCAGGCGCAGATGCAGGGCTACCAGGATGTTTATATGGAGCTGTCTTGGATGTCGGTGGGCCTGATCGTGCTGGCCCTCTTGCTCAGCAAAAACAAGCCGGACTCAGGGGCTGCCCGCGAGGCCGTGCACTAACTCTTAAGTTAGTTGAGTGATTACCGAGACAGGACTGAGCATCTCCTATTTTTGCCGCAAAAAGTGATTAGAATTCTCCCCGAAAACATCTCCGATGTTATTGTCATGTAAATGTCCCTGAGGCTTTACAAAGAAATTACAATTCCTTTGACTTCTACAGGCGCAGACCGCGCTTTTTCCGATGTATGATGACGCCTGAATTGGGCCAGTGCCCCCTTAGCTGGCCTGCCTGTCTCAGTAACTCTGGGAGAATGTGGGGCACTGTGTCAGGAGGTGCACCATGAAAACCGCTTTCAGTATGCTGCTGGTATTAGCTCTCGCCACCACAGCGCGCGCGCAAACCCTCACGTTAACGGAACTCTTCGGCTTCTCGTGCCCGTCCCCCTACACAAGCTGCACCGACGGCAAGCAACCCGACGCGCTGATTCTGGCCTCCGACGGCAATTTCTACGGAGCCGCCGAACTGACGAACCCACCTACGGGCGGGGCCGGAGGCGGGACAATCTTCAAGTTGACTCCCTCTGGGCAACTCACAGTTCTTTACACCTTCCCTGAAAACCCAAACACCGGTTTCTTTCCCAACGGCTATTCGCCTGCCTCCATTGCGGAAGGGAGCGATGGCTTGATCTATGGCGTCGCTTCCGTTGGCGGACCTACTGCCGCAAGCGCCGGCACCTTGTGGAGAATGCACAAAGACGGAACTGACTTCCAGGTACTTCAGAACTACTGCACCACCTGCACAAACGGAGGCTTTCCAACTTTCATCATGGCCGCGAAAGACGGAAACCTCTACGGCACGACCAGTTCCGGCGGCGCGTTCGACGCCATGGAATGCGAGGGCCTTGGCTGCGGTGTGGCTTTCCGCCTGACCACCGCCGGCGTCTACACCGTGCTCCACTCATTCAATGGGACAACTGAATCCTCTTATCCGATCGGCCTCACAGAGGCTTCAGACGGAAACCTCTACGGAGCCACTGGATATGAAGGTGGCGGCACCATCTTCAAGATCACTCCTTCCGGCCAATACAGCACGCTGCTTGTCTTTCCAGGGAACGCTTATGGCCTGGCCTCTCCCACGCAGGCGTCCAATGGCCTGCTCTACGGCTACTCACACGTCGTCAGCTCCCCGACCGTCGATCTGTACTCCGTTACGCTGGGAGGGTCGTTTCAGATCGTCTCGCAGATTACGCAACCGCTATTCAAGCAGTACGGGCTAGGTCAAATTCTGCAAGCCTCTGACGGCAATCTATGGGCCGTGGCGGCCGAGAGCCCAACCGGCAGCTATGGCCGGGTCTTCTCGATGACGACCGGCGGATCGCTTGTGGATAACCTCAATTTCAACGGAAAGAATGGTAACTATCCAACCGGCTTGCTGGTCCAGGCCCCGAACGGCACGCTCTATGGGACCACGATCAAGGGTGGAACCTTGCCCAACGGAAGCGCGGCATCGGGCGAGATTTATACCATTACCGGTCTTCCAGCACGCTGACCGAACGGCATCAACGTTCGACTGCGTTCGATATCCGGGCAATCCACATCCCAAAGAAAACGTTGGACTGCCCGGATTGGCGGTCTTTACGAATCTCGGTCTAACCCTTGCGATCGTCCAATGAAAACCGCAGAGCCATAATAACTCCCGGAGTTACTCAACCAGCAAAGGAGTGTTCCATGAGAATCGCAACCAAATTGCGGCTGAGCGTACTACTTGTAGCCGCTTGCTTCCGCTCCAGTTCAAGTATTGCGCAGACCTGGTCAGCACCTGAATTCGTAACCAGCGGCACCGAGGCGGTAGCCCTCGCGACAAACGGAAAGGGGACATCTGCCGTCTTGTTCTGGGAGACCGGACCGGGACTTATGGCGACGGTAGGAATCAACGGCAACTGGACCGCCCCGGTTCTGCTGACCACAGCAACCTCCGTCGGACGGGTCATCGTTGCTCCGAATGGCGATGTCTTGGCGGTTTGGAGCTTCGAGACCACCAACAGCAGCTCGCCGGTCGAAACTCAGGCTGCTTTTTACAGCGGCGGGAAGTGGGGCAAAACCATCACCATCACCGGCAGCGGCTCAGCCACAGCCTCCAGCAGCATCGGCAATGTTGCCGCCATCGGCATTGACGCCGCCAACGAGGCCACCATCGTATGGGAGCAACTGCTCGGCTCCGGTTCCTGCGGCTTGGAGGAGGTGACCGGCAATTCGGTGAGCGGATTCGGAACACCGCAACAGCTCAACAGCACATGCCTGGGCTCGGTGGGTCTGGCGGTGAACAGCAGCGGCGAGGCACTGGCGGTGCAAGGCGGTGCAACGCTCGAGGTTGCTCCTATCGTCGGCACGCTTCGGACGGCCAGCGGCGCATGGGGAGCGTCCTTCGATATCGCAACACCCTATTACGGACGGCAACGGCCTTACGTTGCCTTGGGCGACAACGGCACAGCGGCTGTGACCTGGCGAGCCCGTACCTTCAGTGAGTACGCAATCTACGAAAACGGTGTTTGGACCGCGCCCGCCCATCTGCCTTCATCGTCGGCAGCCGACTCCACCGTGGCTGTCGACGGCAGCGGAAATGCAGTGGCTGCCTACTCCGGTAAAGTCAGCTCTCGAGTTCCCGGCGGAGCATTCCAGACTCCGATCATGCTCGGGTCGGGCTTCGTGACCTGTTCTCAGGCTGGGACCTTCATGGTTAGCGGTAACTCTGTTGCAACCCGCCTGCCGGGAAGCACCACTTGGAACCAGAACGGTCCGCCGGCCGGTGAGGTTGCCATCGGGCCGGGGCAGGCCCTCGTGGTTGTGAATCCGGTCGTCAGCGTTGAGACCGCATCCGTTCCGTAACGAATTGCAATACCGCATGCCCCAGGACTCGCCTCGTACGCGTCCCTCGGGCACGCTTGTCTCTGAATCCAAATTGAGCAGGCATGGACCTTGGGTCTAAACTTGACGTAGAGATCGAAGTTCACGCAACCTGTCGCGGCGTTGTAGTGGCGGAAGTTGCGAAAAGAGGGAAGACCCAATGGCACTGTTCAAGACATCCAATCCCGCACTGAGCGACAAGACCTTTCAAAACCTCTCCGGCGCGCAGTACGGCGGCATCATCGACGAATCCACGCGAATGACGCTGAACGGCACGGTGAACAAGACCGGAATTCTGCTGGTCTGCGCCATCGCGACCGCTGCCTGGGTCTGGCATAGTTTCCTTCAGTCGCGCGATTTCGCCGATGTGGCGCCGTGGATGATCGCCGGCGCCATCGGCGGATTCATCGTCGCCATGGTCACTATTTTCAAGAAGGAATGGTCCCCGGTGACGGCACCCATCTACGCGCTGCTGGAAGGCCTCGTGCTTGGCGGCCTGTCTGCTGCGCTGGATCTGCGCTATCCGGGCATCGCCATGCAGGCCGTGGGCCTGACCTTCGGCACGCTTTTCGTGATGCTGCTGGCCTATCGTTCCGGCTTGATTCCCGTGACGGCGAAACTGCGGATGGGAATCGTCGCGGCAACAGGCGGCATCGCGCTGCTCTATCTGGTGGAAATTCTGCTGGGTTTCTTCGGAATCCACTTCGTTGCCATCAACGGCTCCGGGTTTATCGGAATCGCCTTCAGCCTTTTCGTCGTTGCTATTGCGGCTCTTAATCTCGTTTTGGATTTCGACTTTATCGAGAGAGGCGTGGAGTGCGGCGCTCCCAAATACATGGAGTGGTACGGCGCCTTCGGAATCATCGTCACGCTGGTCTGGCTCTATCTCGAAATCCTGCGGCTGCTGTCCAAAATGCGCAGCAGAAACTAGCCACCTGCCTATGGCGCGAGCCGATTAGAATATTCCAATGGATAGCGGAGCTTTGAGAGTGAGACGACCGCAACGTGTGCACATTTACACTGATTCAAGGCCTCCGGACCCAGATGGTTGTGGACCCGGATTGGTAATCTGCTCTTATATTCAGGCGTATCTCGATCTCGGTTGCGAAGTGGAATTTGTCTTTATCCGAACACGGGATAAAACTCCGTCATCGGCACAGCATTTTAAAGATATAGTGTGTACGGTCGTCGATGCCAGAAATCAGACTCCTTCTCGCTATGCTCGATTGGCTTACTGGGCCGGAAGGCCGCGGAAACTCTCCTGGCAGCTACTTTATCCTTCTCGCAATGTATTGCTGCAGGAGGTCAAAAACAGAATTTCAAAAGATGACAGGGCGCTCCATGTCTTCTATTCCTTGGTAACCGCGAATGTGATTCCAAGCTTGCCCAAGGCTCGAACGATCTGGGTCTGCCCCGATATTGAATCGGAGTATGAATCACACGATTTTGCCGTCAATCAGGAACTCGAGAATCGAACGCCATACGCTTGGGAAAAGCGGCAATTGCGGCGATTGCTTCGGTTAGAACGTGAAGTGGCTCGCCGCAGCGGGCTGGTGCTCTGCGTGTCGCGAGGTGAGGCAACGCAGATCGCCGAACAGTGGTCGGTACCTCATGCCGCCCATCTCCCAATGAGCATCGCCAGCTCGGATTCACGGGTTGTCCCTGAAAAACCTGGATCGTCTGAAGAGTTACGTTTGTTACACATCGGCGTCTTAGAGAACCCAGCTTGCTTTACATCCTTGGAGTTTCTTCTTACAAAGGTATTTCCGCTGTTGGATGCCGAAACCGTCTCGCGATTGAAACTCGAAGTCGCAGGTAAGTCCGACATCGATGGCGCATGGTTTAAAGCGATTCGTGAGTTGGCTCGTCCCTATCCAATGGTGCGATTCTCCGGCTTTGTTGAAGACATTCGCACTGTTTATCGCAGAAGCGATCTGCAGGTTGTCGCGTCGACTCAAGCAACCGGCACGCGCACACGAGTCGTTGAATCGTGGGCCATTGGCATGCCAGTGCTAAGCACGACTGTAGGTGCTGGCGGAGTCGATGGCGTTGAACCTGGCCGAAACATCCTGATTGCGGATGATCCGCGAGATTTCGCGCGGATTCTTCGAGAGTTGGTTCATGCTCCGAACCGATTGAAAGAGATCGCCACCGCAGCCCATCGCACCTACGAAGCACTCTACAGCCGTCGTGCAGTTGCGACCGCGTTGCGGAAGCTATTGAATTCACGCTTCGGCATGCAACTCCCCGCCGTTTCCACCTTGTTAGAGAACAACCAGGGCCTGAACGACGTATCTTAGAACAAGAATCTAGGACACCACAACCTGCACCGCACAATCGAAGGTCGTTCTTCCGCACTGCTCCCGTTGACTTGCATGCCCTTCTCTAGTATGTGTGCGCGGCAATTCCAACTGCCGTCCAGGCTGCCTGATAGCCGAGCTTTTCTTCCCATTTGCCGACTCGTACATCCGAAGCTATCGAGACGGAAGCTGAACGGCCACCCGTTGACCGTCATACGTGATCACCCTGTCCGGATTGCCTGTAACTTCAACGCCCGTTCCGTGGCTTTTACTTACTACCACTAACTGGAAGCTCCGGGTTTTCAACATGCCGGGGAATTCGCCTCTTCTCGCGTCAATCGTAAGCTCGCGCCTTGCGTCATCCCAATGAAAAGCAATGGTCGAATAGACTCCTTTTTCATAGTTGTAGTTATCGTTCTCGTCCTCATAGAGAGTGAAGTCGCCGGAAGCTCCTGGATAGATGCGCAACTCAATGGGATCGGCAGGCTTCTCCGTCGAGTATTGAAGGAACGGGCCCATCGGCACAATCGATCCAGCCTTGACCATGAGCGGCATCTTCTCGATCGGAGCATCGGCGGCGATGACGCTGCCGCCCTCCAGTTTCTCTCCCGTCCAGAAATCGATCCACGATGTCCCAGCAGGCAGATAGACGCTCCTTGTCTTTTGCCTTGGCTCCACGACCGCTTCCCTGGCGTGAATTGCCGGAGTCTTCCAGTAGAGCTTTGCCCGGAAGGCGCCGAGAGAGCTGTTTGCGGTCTCGAATTTGAAGTCATACGCCTTGCCGGCGACGAGTTCCACGGGCACGGTCCATGACTCCATCGACTCGTAGTTATGTGCGATCTCCTTGCCGTCCAAATAGACTCGCCGCGGCCCAAAACTTTTCAGGTTAAAGCGGTACTTTCCGGTTTCGGAGGGAGTGAGTTTTCCATCCCAGCGAATGGAGAACTGCGGGTTGGTGATAAAGCTCTGCCAGCCCGTATACCAATCCAGATTCACATCCGGCTCCACATCTTCATGGCAGACGTTTTTGAATTGGTCGTCGCAGAAGTAAGTCGCGTTCAGGCCCGGCTTGCCGTCCTTGGTGGTGAAGTTCTCGGGTCCAGCGAGCACGCCATCCTCCGGCGGACGATGCTCCATATACTCGGTCACCGGCGCGACCATAATCGCCGGGCCGAACATATATTGATCGTCGATCGAATAGGTCTTGCGATCTGAGGCAAAATCCATCGGCAGGCCGCGCATGATCGTGTAACTGTTGTGCGTAACCTGCCAGCCCAGCGAATAGATATAAGGCAGCAGGCGATAGCGCAAGTTATCGAACTTCTCGAGCACCGGAACGTATTCGCCAAACTCCCATATCTCGCGCGGAGTCTCTGAACCGTGCGAGCGGAAGATGGGACTGAAGGCGCCGAATTGGAACATGCGCGTGTAAAACTCCTGGTACGCAGGGTCCTTCCCGCCATTCATGAAGACGCCGCCCTGGCATCCAAGCGAATAGGCGCCAATATCGAATGTCCAATAGGGGATGCCGGACATGCTGTGGTTGACTCCGGCTGCGATCTGGCGCCTGAATACAGGCCAATCGGCGCCGATGTCGCCCGACCATGTGGTTGCCGCGGCTCTCTGCTGGCCGGCGAAGGTGGAGCGTGTGAGAATGTAAACCCGCTTCCGGTCCGTCTCTTTTCGCTGATTGTTGTAGACCGCGGTCGTATCCATCAGGGAATAAGAGTTGAGATATCTGGCGAAGGTGCCGAGGTGATTGTCCTTGACTCGCTTCATCTCATACTCTTCGCCCTCTTGCGTGAGCGCGTTCACCATATCAGGCTCGGTCGAGTCCATCCACCAGCCGTCGACGCCTTTTGAAAAAAGTCCCTCGCTGGCGTACTTCCAATACAAATCCGTGGCGGCTGGGTTGTAGACATCGAAGTATTTGAATCCGGCCCAGCCAACGGTCGGAAAGAGATACCCGTGCTTGTCCATCTCCTTGTGGATCGGCGACGACGGTCCAAGGCCGGCCCAGATCGAAATCATCAAGTGGAAGTTCTCGCGGTGCAGCTCGTCGATCATCTCTTTGGGGCGGGGATACTTGGCTTCATCGAAGAACATCCCACCCCAATTGTCGTTATTGCCCCAGTAATTCCAGTCCTGAACGATGTTATCGATGGGAAAATGCTTGTCGCGATACGCCCGCGCAATGCCCAGCAATTCGTCGCGGGTGGCATAGTGTTCCTTACTCTGCCAGTAACCGTAGGCCCATTTGCCGTAGAGCGGCGCATCGCCCGTAAGCTGCCGGTAACCTGCGATCTCCTGGTCGATCGTTGGGCCGTAGAAAAAGTAGTAATCGATGTTATCGGCGACCTCGGACCAGAGAGAAGCCTGGCCGTTGCTGTCATCGAAGATCGTCTTTGAATAGTTATCCCAGAAGATGCCGTATCCCGCGGTGGAGACCAGTACGGGCGTCACAGCTTTAGTGTTGGCTTGCACGATCTTGACCGAGTGCCCGCGGTAGTTCATGACGCCCAATTGCTGCTCGCCCAAACCATAGACGCCTTCATCCGCGCTGAGCGCAAAGTTCTGACGCACGCTGAAGGCCGAGCTTTCGCGCGCGATTCCGGTGGGCGCGAAGACAGCCTTACCCTGCTCCTTTAGAACCGTGCCGCCATTGCTGTCGAGAAACTGAATTGAGCCGTCGAACTTGCTCACCAGCACGGTGATCTTTCCGGAACTCAATATGACCTTGTTAGCGTCCTCTTTGACCGGTACGTCCAGTGCGGGCAAGTCCTTCTGGAGTACAGAGAGGCTGACCTTTGCGGATGTGCCTCCGGCCGGCCATTTCACCACGCGGACGGTGCCATCGGCGTAAAACTGCACTCTGACGTTGAGACTGCCGGTAGCAAGTTGAACGCCGTTCTGGATCTGTTGAACGATCGCCGGCGCGTTAGCAGCCGGCGCATCTTTCGAGGGCTGAGCGCTGCTCTGGCAAAGAACCGGCGAAATGCTCAAACAAAGCGCCAAAGATGGCACGAAGAATCGCAAAGCAGAAGTTAGAAATCTCATCGTTCCTGTTTCCTTCATCTTTCATCCAGTGTGATCCTGGAACGCGCAGGCTATCCCTTGGCAAACATCTGCTTCATTCCCCGCAGCGCCTGGCGCGTGCGCTCTTCGTTTTCGATCAGGGAGAAGCGCACATGGCCGTCGCCGTAGTCGCCAAAACCTATCCCTGGTGACACAGCAGTCTTGGCTTCGTTGAGCAGCAGCTTCGAGAATTCAAGAGACCCGAGGTGCCTGTACTGCTCCGGTATCTGCGCCCAGACAAACATCGTCGCCTTGGGCAACGCTACCGGCCAGCCTAACTTGTTCAACCCTTCGACTAATACGTCGCGGCGCTTGCGATAGTTTTCGCAGATCTGGTGGACGCACTCCTGGGGCCCCTCAAGCGCGTGAATGGAGGCAACCTGAATGGGCGTGAATGTTCCGTAATCGAAGTAACTCTTGAGACGTGCAAGGGCAGCCACCAGCACCGGATTTCCCACCATGAAGCCGACGCGCCAACCGGGCATGTTGTAACTCTTCGAGAGCGTGAAGAACTCGACGGCGACATCCTTTGCGCCGGGGACCTCTAAGACGCTCGGCGGCTTGTAGCCGTCGAAGGCGATATCGGCGTAGGCCAGATCCTGAATGAGGTGGAAGCCATATTGCTTGGCCAGTTCGACGAGGCGCGCCAAGAAGGGCAGGTCCACACATTCCGTGGTTGGATTCGACGGGAAATTGACGATCAGCGCTTTGGGCCGCGGGACCATGCGCGGGATAAGGTCCTCAAGCTGAGCGTGGAACTGCTCGCGGTCGTGAACCGGCACGCTGATTACATGCGCTCCGGCGATCACCGGGCCGTAGATGTGGATCGGGTAGCTGGGGTTGGGCACCAGCACCGTGTCGTTCGAGTCGAGGATGGCCAGGCAGAGGTGCGCGATCCCCTCCTTCGACCCAATGGTCACGATGGCTTCGGTCTCGGGATCGAGAACGACGTCGTAGCGCGTCTTGTACCAGTTGCAGATGGCCTTGCGCAGGCGCGGAATGCCGCGCGAGACCGAATAGCGGTGCGTGGGCGGCTTGAGCGCCGCCTCGATCATCTTGTCCACGATGTGCTTGGGCGTGGCTCCGTCGGGGTTGCCCATGCCAAAGTCGATGATGTCCTCTCCGCGATGGCGGGCAGACTTCTTCCAGGTGTCGGTGATACTGAAGACGTAAGGCGGTAAGCGCTGAATACGGGAAAATTCTTCCATGATGACTCCAGTGTAAAGCCAGTGGCCAGTGATCGGTGTTCAGTGAACGGTGAACAGTGGACAGTTGACAGGAAATAGCATTTGAAGAGATCCGGCTATGTTCAAACGCAATCTGGCCACTGACCACTATTTACTGACCACTGCTTTTCGATGAGGTGGAACGGGTTTAGGCGGCCGAAGCCGCTGCAGCAGCGCGGGCGATGGCGGGATGGAGGAAGGGGTGGTGCATGAAGTCGATTATAGCCGATCAAGCGGAGGAGCGAGGATGCCATAGGCGTTACGAGATCTTGCGCGATTCCGCGACGAGACGGCGGATGACCATGAATGCCCCAAGCGCCATATTGGCGACGCCTCCATAAAGATTGAACGAATCGTGATGATCCTTGACGAATTCAACGATCATGAAGATGCCCATACAGCATTGCAACGAGAATGCTGCATACCACATCATCCTGTCGAATCGTCCACTTATCTGTACCATGGCAGCAAGTATAGCGCCGCTTCCTCCCTGCAATGCGCCAACCCCGGAATTTATACTCAAAGACAACATGAGCAATTTCTTACCCGTAGACGAACAGATGGACCTGCTCCAAAAGGGCGCGGCGGAGATCATCCGCGTCAGCGACCTGCGCGAACGCCTCGAAGAGAGCCGCAAGACCGGGCGGCCGCTGCGCATCAAACTCGGCCTCGACCCTACATCGCCCGACCTGCACCTGGGCCACACGGTTGTGATGCGCAAGCTGCGCCACTTTCAGGTGCTGGGCCACACGGTCATCTTCCTGGTCGGCGACTACACCGCGCTGATTGGCGACCCGACAGGGAAGAACGTTACCCGCAAGCCGCTCACTCGCGAAGAGATCAACGAAAACGCCAAGACCTATACCGACCAGGCCTTCAAGATCCTCGACCGCGAGGTCACCGAGATCCGCTACAACTCAGAGTGGCTGGGCAAGCTCGGCTATGAAGACACGGTGCGGCTTGCCGCCCGCTTTACCGTTTCGCAGATGCTGGAGCGCGACGACTTTCACAAGCGCTACGAGGCCGAGCAGCCTATCAGCCTGCATGAGTTTCTCTATCCGGTGATGCAGGGCTACGACTCGGTCTGCCTGGAGTGCGATGTCGAATTGGGCGGGACGGACCAGAAGTTCAACCTGCTGTGCGGGCGCGAGCTACAGCGTCAATATGGCCAGAAGCCGCAGATCGTGCTGATGACGCCGATCATCGAGGGGCTGGATGGCGTTCAGAAGATGTCGAAATCGTTGGGCAACGCGATCGGCATCAGCGAGCCGCCCGCCGAGATGTACGGCAAGCTGATGTCGATCTCGGATGAGCTGATGTGGAAGTACTGGGTCTTCCTCACCGACCTGAAGCAGTCGGAGGTTGATGCGCTCCGTGTTTCGGTTGCTGCCGGATCTGCCCATCCAATGGAGCTGAAAAAGAGTCTCGCGCGGTCGATTACCGCAGACTTTCACGGTGCGGAAGCAGCCCAGAGCGCCGACGAGAATTGGGCGCGGATGTTCCAGCAGAAAGAGACCGCAGAGGACCTCGAAGAGGTTGCCGTGGCCTTGGCCGATGTGGCCGGTCCGGAGCCGAACCAGATTCGCCTGCCCAAGCTGTTGGTGCATCTGGGGCTGGCTGCCAGCGGCGCCGAGGCCAACCGCAAGATCGCCGAGAAGGCGGTCAAGCTGGATGGAGAGCCTGCCGCTGCCGCCCTCATCTCCGTCCCAGCCCTGCCTGCTCGCATCATAGTCCGCCTCGGCAAGCGCGCAAAGGTCGCCATAGTCAAATGAAAAGAATCCTCCAGATAATATTGTGAAGGTTGGAGAAATCATGACAGAATTTCCGCCAATTGCTCATGAACCACGCGTTTATCGGTTGAAGTGGTGGGCGCAAGCGTGGTACTTGGCCCTGGGGCTATTTGTCTTGGGTATAGGTACCGCTCATGTTGCTGCACGGATCATGGGTGGAGATCGGAGTTTCCTCCTGGATTGGGATTCCATCCTTTTCTTCGTATTCTTCCCCGCGGGGTATTACTCTTTGGCGTTGGCACTGCGATCGAGAGTTGTGCTGGATGAGACAACGATTTCGGTTCGTGGTGCAATTCGGGAGAAGTCGGCGAACCTGTGCGATATCAAAGGCTACCGCATAGCGGAGACAAAGAACGCATCTTATTGGCGACTAGAACTGAAAGACAAGAGCAGCAATATCTCGATCATGCGGTCGTTTGATGTAGATGACGATTTCCGCGCACTGCTGTCGAATTTGAGAAACCTGGAAGTATCAGAAGATATTTAACTTCCCCGGCTGAGATCTTGTTTAGGAGTTTATTGGCTTGCGGGATGTCTTAGCGTTGTCGTTCGCCTCGACAAGCGGGCGAAAGTCGCGCAAATATCGTAAAAATGGCCAGCTTAATTTAGCCAAATGGCGTATACTGGCTTTGGAGGCTGACCATGGCCACATTCACAGTCCCCGGCGTCTTGGGCGGAGAACCGGTGCTCGGCAAGCCGATGCAGCAGGGAGGCGCGCTGGCTCAGCTGGTGCGCGAGGGGCTGCCTGCAGAGGCACTTTTCTCGCTGGCCAAGCGGCTCGATCTGCGACAAGCGGAGATTTCGGCCAAGATCGGCATTCCGCAGCGCACCCTGACCCGCCGCCTGACTCATAAATCGCGGCTTACGGCGGCCGAATCCGACCGCACGGTGCGGCTGGCCCAGGTCTTTGCCACGGCGGCCGAGACGCTGGGCAGCGAAGAAAAAGCCGCGAAATGGCTCAAGACGCCCAATCGCGCTCTACGCGGCGGCACGCCGCTCGATCAGCTGGACACCGACCCAGGCGTGCGTGAGGTCGAAGACGTGCTGGGCCGCATCTCCTACGGCGTCTATTCCTGATGCGCATTTGGCGGCTCTGCCGGGCGCCTTACGCGGCGGAGGCCTTCAGCGGCGAGGGAGCGCGGCGCTTTGGCGGTCGCTGGAACTCGCGCGGAGTGCCGATAGTCTATGCGTCTACTTCACTGGCTCTTGCGGCCATCGAACTTTTCGTTCATCTGGAACCCGGCCAGGCGCCTGACGATCTGGTCTCGATTTCGGCGCTACTGCCGGAGGGAGAGCCTGCGCGGAGTTTTCAAACTGCCGATTTGCCTGCTGCATGGTGGACGGACGGTGCTGCTGGGGCGATTCGCGAACTGGGAGACGCATGGATCGCCGGCCGATCGTCGCTGGCGTTGCTGGTACCTTCGGTTCCCATTCGTGCCGAGTGGAATGTGCTTGTCAATCCGCTGCATCCGCGCATTGCTGAGTTAAGGATCGAGCCGCCGCAGCCGTTTGTCTTCGATGCGAGGATGTTCCAGCAGCCTTAAAGTAGCACAGTTCAGCTTTGCTCCTGCTCCGTGTCGGGCTCGGTCCAGAGCAGGATGGCCTGGGGCAGGGTGATAGAGACGAGTAGTGTGGCCGATGCAAGATTGCGGAGCACCGGCCCTGTCGTGAACGGAAACCAGTTCCGTCCTCTGCCCATGAATCTGCTGGCAACTCAGGCATTGAGCTTGCGCCTCAACAGGCCCATCAACCCTGCCAGTCCACTGCCCAGCAGCAGAAAGCTGGAGGGCTCCGGCGTCGCGCCAGGATTGGGAAGATCGTTCGCGGCGCCCAAGATTTTCAGCGCATATTGCGAGGTGCCAGTCAACTCCCAGAATGCATCTGGACTCTGTGCCATGGCGTCGGAGAGTTGGAGATTGTAGGTGCCTGCGCCGAACGACTGGCTGGGAATGCTGAATGTCTCCTGATAGGCGGTCACACCGTCAATGTAATCATAGTCCGCATATGAGTTGGAAAGACCGGCTGCCGTTCCGGAGGACTGTGGACTGGAGGATGAATCAGTGATCATCCAATTAACAGAATTCAGGTCCACGGGGGTGTATTGAGGCGTCCCTGTCACACAGTTTTCGCCCCCAAAGGGGCCTGGAATACAAATTGGAATGATAGTTACCTGATCATCTGTCACGGCACTGAAATCAACACTGGTAATGGTTGAGGCCTGCGCGAGCGTGAAGGATTGTGTGACCGAACCAGGCATGATCGAAGTTCCCGTGAAGCTGTCGGTCAAATAATCCGTATTGCTGTAGAGAACGTCGTCGGCGAAAGCAGGAACCGCTACCAGTACGGCGGCCAGGCCAAGGATCGAAACGACGAATACTGCCGATCTCTTCATAATCGTTCTACTTTCTTGCTTCAAGCCTCTGACCCTGACGCCTACGTCGAGACGAGAGGAGCATCCAACCCAACGCATCTTCAGACCTTAAGCCTGCGCCTGATGAGGCCAGCAAAACCGGCCAGACCGCTGCCCAGGAGCAGGAAGCTGGTTGGCTCCGGGGTGACAGTTGTATCCGGTTCGCCCAGGATTTGGAAGGTCTCCGATGGCACCTCTTCATTTCCATCTGAGATGTACGCAGTCGATCGACCTTCGCTCTCATCCCAATAGTTGTTGCCCCCATCTTCCGTGGCGACGCCGTCAATTTCGAGCCAGTAGGTTCCGGCGCTCAGTGGCAGGCCGGACATCGAGAAGGCCGAGTCATAAATGTCTTGTGAATAGCTGCCGAAAGGGGTTTCGATGGTAAACAAGCTTTCGTATGTATTGGCCAAACTAGTTGCCGTCCCTCCGGCAAGGGGAGATCCATCGAACTCGTTGTTCGTAATCTGCCAGGTCACGCTCGCCGGCGTGTCCCCTTGGTTGACCCAAAGTCCCAACGTCCCGCCCGTGATCGTCGCATTCGAAGACAGCACAAACGAATCCGTGGTCCCATTTGTGCCCCACCCCCAGTCGGGCGAGTTCCCGAAAGACTCCGAGGCTGTATTGTCATAAAGAACCGTCGAGCCGGCAAATGCGGGAACCGCAGTCAGCGTAGCCGTCAGGACGAGGATCAAAACGGAGAAAAATGCCGATTTTTTCATGGACGTACCTTTCACATTCGCAGCGCCTGTCACGTTAGGTGTTCCCAGAAGATGACGAAGGATTCTCATTTAGGCGCGGATGCCAAGAATCGATTTTGAAAGTTCGATCCACAGAGAAAGATTTATTTAATGCATGCATGTTGGCAACCAACCGCGAACGTTTGTTTTGATCCATATGCGAGTGAAGAAAGGTGATCGTGCGCAAGACGTTGCGCATTTTATGCCAATGATTTACCACACCGCCGACTCTGCGGGATATTACGGCGTTGGGCGCCAAGTCGGATCACAAGGCACCCCAACGCAGAACGGCCACCCTTGCGGGTGGCCGTTGCTGGCTTGCTTTGGAAGGGAAGCCTTACCGCTCGCTCTTCCAGTTGATGAGGTCGCCAAGAGTGGTGGTTGAGCTGGAGACGGGAGCCTTGTGGGCCTCCTTCTTGTAGCTCTCGACCTGGGCGCGGCTGGCCTCGTGGCCCACCGTGCGGAGGCTCAAGCCTACCTTCTTCTCTTCCACGTTGATCTTGATGATTTTGAAGTCGTGCTCCAGGCCGGTTTCGAGCTTGGACGGCTGTCCGGGCTCGTCGCCCGCCTCGGAGATGTGGCAGAGACCCTCGACTCCCTCGGCAATCTCGACGAAGGCGCCGAATTGCGCCGTGCGCAGCACCTTGCCATGCACGATGTCACCGACGCGATGCGTGGCAAAGAAGCTCTCCCAGACATCGGGCTGCAACTGCTTGATGCCCAGCGAGAGGCGGCGGTTCTGCGGCTCGACACCGAGAACTACAGCTTTCACCTTCTCGCCCTTCTTGACCACTTCAGAGGGATGCTTGACGCGCTTGGTCCAGCTCAGATTCGAGACGTGGACGAGGCCGTCGATACCATCTTCGATCTCGATGAATGCGCCAAAGTCGGTGAGGTTGCGAACGCGGCCCTCGACGATGGTTCCGGCCGGATACTTGTCGGTCAGATTTTCCCAGGGGTTTTCGAGGAGCTGCTTCATGCCCAGCGAGATGCGGCGGTCGGCAGGATTGACGCTGAGAACGACCGTCTCGACCTCGTCGCCCGGCTTCACCAATTTAGAGGGGTGCTTTAGGCGCTTGGACCAGGTCATCTCGGAGAGATGAACCAGGCCTTCGATGCCCTGCTCCAGCTCAACAAACGCGCCGTAGTCGGTAACCGAAAGTACGCGGCCCTTGACGCGCGCCCCGACCGGATAGCGTTCGGTAGCATCGAGCCACGGGTCGGGCGTCAATTGCTTGAAGCCCAGCGAGACCCGCTGCTTGTCCTTGTCGAACTTGAGAACCTTGACCTGAATCTCGTCGCCTACGTTGACCAGATCGCGAGGATGAGTGAGGCGTCCCCAACTCATGTCGGTGATGTGCAGCAGGCCGTCGATGCCGCCCAGGTCAACAAACGCACCGTAGTCGGTGAGGTTCTTCACCGTGCCGGTGAGCACCGCGCCCTCGCCCAACTGCTCGAGCGTGGTGGAGCGCTTGGCGTTCTGCTCTTCTTCCAGAATCTCTTTGCGGCTGACGACCACATTGCCGCGCTTCTTGTTCAGCTTGATGACGCGGACTTCAATCTGCTGGCCGAGATAGCCGTCCAGATTGCGGACCGGGCGGATCTCAAGCTGCGAGCCGGGCAAAAATGCCTTGAGGCCAATGTCCACCGTGACGCCACCCTTGACGCGGCTGACAACGGTGCCCATCACCGGCGTCTTGTCGGCAGCAGCCTTTTCGATGGTGTCCCAGACGCGCAGGCGTTGCGCTCGCTCGTAGCTGGCCAGGTAGCCGCCCTCCGGCTCCTCGCGCTCGATGACGACATCGATGGTCTCGCCGGGCTGGAACTTAACTGCGCCCGTGTGATCGAGAACCTGCTCGAGCGGCACCAGGCCCTCGGACTTCAGGCCTACATCGATCACCAGATGCTTTTCTGTCTGCTTGATCACCGTTCCGGTGACGATCTTGTCGCCATAGGCTTCAACGGCTGCGGCCTCGGCGGCCTGTTCGCGTTCGAAGGCTTCGAGTGCGGCGGAGAAGTCGTCCATGGACTCAAGGCTGTGTTCGGCGTGTGCGGCCTTGGCGGGCTGAGCGGGAACTTCCGTTGCAACCTCGTCTGCCAGCGCGGCTTCGACAATGGCTTCGGCCACGGGCGATGACTCGACTACAGGCTTGGTTGGGGCATCGGCGTCCAGCGCGGGTACTTCTACGGTTGCTGCGGTCTCTGTGTTGGACGTGGATTCTGGCAACGGCTGCTCTTGCTCCGTCGCAGGTTCGAGGACTGGCGCTTCCAATTCAGTGTTCAGGGTTGTACTCTCGGTTTCGGGATTGAGGACGTTTGCCATCGCTGCGAGCTCCGGGATTCCTTGCTCCCGCGACTTTGACTTGCCTGTCGCTGGGGGTGGTCCCTCCGTCGCGCATGCTGTGAACGAGGGGAACCGTAGACCATCTCCCTACCAGCATCCGCGAGCCTTGGGCCGTGGCGCTTTTCAAAAGAACAGTATCCCCGGCCTCTGAAGCGGGCGTTAAAGGGGGCTGATCTCCTTGGGAAGCACCCGGCAGGCAGCGGCAGTCTGGAGGGCAGCCGCAACTCACTGCTGGAATCCGCGCAGGAAGCTACGCTCACGAGTGTATCAACGTCAGCTTTCACCCGTCAATCCAACGGATTGGGGAAAACCGCCTTGCTGACCGACATATCATCGCATTTTCACACGCGCCGCGGCAGAAGCAATGGACTTGCGCGACTCAACCATTTCTGCAGCCCCGGGATCTCCGTGCCCCTTTCTCTCCGCTTTTTTCTGCGGAAAGGGTGGGAAGCCTCAAAGCTCAATCCCCAGCCCCGGCACGCAGCCGCGCTCTATACTGATGCAGGCGGACCCCATCCATGGACTATCTCTGGACTCCCTGGCGCTATGCCTATGTCACCTCGGCCGATACGGCTGTGCGCCCCGGCGTTCCCGCGAGCCTCGCAGCCTGGCCCGGCGACTGCCGTTGCGTGTTTTGCAACCTGATCGCATCGATCAATTTCGCAATTGAAAAGGGAATGAGCGCTGAAGAGGCCGAGGCTGCCGCTGGGCTGATTGTGCGCGGCCAGCACTGCTTCGTCTGCCTGAATGCCTTTCCGTATACTTCAGGCCACGTAATGGTGATGCCGTATGCGCATCTCGACCGGCTGGCGCTGCTGCCCGTCGAGGCCGCGCATGAGCTGATCGATCTGGCGCAACGGACGGAGCGAGTGTTGCAACAGCTTTATCGCCCGCACGGCTTCAACTTTGGAATGAACGTGGGCAAGGCGGGCGGCGCCGGCGTGGCAGGGCATCTGCATCTGCATGCGCTGCCGCGCTGGGCCGGCGACACAAACTTCATGACCACGGTAGCCGAGTCGCGAATTCTACCCGAAGATCTAGAAACAACCTGGAAGCGAATGCGAGCAGCGTTTGGCGAGCTGAGATCTTAGCCCTCCTCGCTTTCTGCTTCTGCGGCTATGGCTAATGTGCCCTCATCGGTTTCAAGTTCGGCACCTGCAAGCATCCTGGCGGGTATTTGTTTCTTCGTTCTGGGAGCAACGCCGAGCTTACGCAACATCTCGACTTGACGAATCAAGTTTCCAGGTCCGGTAGAGAGTTGTCTGCACGCCTCCTCGTAGGCTTTGCGTGCGTCAATGAGCGAACTTCCAACCGCTTCCAGGTTCGACACAAACCCTACAAACTTGTCATAGAGTTCAGTGCCTCGCTTCATGACTTTCTCAACGTTATCGGCCTGTCGCTGCTGTCGCCACAGATCCTGGACAATGCGGATCACGAACAGTACCGTGGTCGGCCCCGAGAGAAGCACACCCTTTGAATATGCATCATGCCAGAGAGCGTCGTCATTCTGCAGGGCGAGCAGAAATGCAGGCTCGATCGGCACAAACATTACTACGAATTCAGGCGACTGCAGGCCTGGCAGTGTGTGGTAGTTGCGGCCCGCCAGTTCGTTGAAATGATTGCGCACGCTTTGCAGATGTTTCTTGAGTGAGCTGGCTCGATCCTCTTCGTTTCCGGAGTTGACGAGATCATTGTAGGCGTTGAGAGAGACCTTCGAGTCGATGATCAGATGGCGGCCGCCTGGGAGCTTGACCAATACGTCTGTTTGCCGTCGCTGGACTGGCTCGCCCTCTTCGTTTGCTTCGACAAAACTCTGTTGGAAACTGTAGTGAATGCCCTCCTGTAAGCCCGATTTATCCAGGATATTGCGCAGGATGGTTTCGCCCCAATTACCTTGGGCCTTTGTGTCGCGGCGAAGCGCAGTAGCCAGATTGTGCGCTTCCTCGGTTAGCGCCTGATTGAGGCTGCCTAATGTCCCTACAAGGACTCTGAGCGCAGTTACACCGTCCTTGGAATCCGACTGCGCCTGCTCCACCTTGTCGCGAAAATCCTTGATTTGCTCGCGTAGAGGATTCAGGAGAGTCCCCAATTTCTCCTGGGTATTCTCAGAGAAACTCTTAGACTTTTCATCCAGGATCTTTCCAGCAAGGACTTCAAACTGGTTGATAAGCGCTTGCTTCGCCGTTTCCAAAAGCGCAAGTTTCTCATGGAGGCCCTGTCGCTCATTCTTCAGTTCGGTTTCCAGCTCGCGGATACGCGAGGAAGAATGGTTCTCCAACTCGACTCTTGCTGCCACGTCCAACTTGAGCTTCTCCCGTTCGGCAATGAGCAGTCCAATCGACTTCTCGCGCTCACCAGCCAGAGACTCAAAGCCTGCCCGCATTGCTGACTCGGATTGCACCTTCGCAAGCTCGGCCCTGACACTGGCTAGTTCGCCACTTACTTCCTGAATACGCTCTTGCAGGGGGGCCATCACAGCCTTTGCCGAGCTCTTTCCAAGCCAGTATCCAAGCAGAACGCCAACCAAAACAGCAATCGCGCCAATCAATAATGTCTGCATCAAATCCCTCTTCAACTGTTTCGCCTAATATACGCCTTTTCAGGGCAGGTTTGCAGCCCCATTGATCCAACTTTCTATTCCCTGTTCCCTCTTCCCTATTCCCACGCTCTCCTGCCTTTACACACCCCGGTCGGCCCGATAGACTTGAGACTTCGGGGCAAATCGCATTTTTTAGTGCAAGGCGGTTGCGGTCCCCTGCCGCGAGCCGGTATGGTAAGCAGGCGGAGTCTGTTGAGACGTGCCCCCCGGAGATTCCGGATCTAAGAAATTCACGAGGAGAAATACGCATGGCCGTTGAAGAGAAAGTTAAACAGATCATCGTCGAACAGTTGCAGGTCGATGAGGCCGAAGTCACCCCCGGCGCCAGCTTCCAGGAAGACCTGGGCGCGGATTCGCTGGACGTTGTCGAGCTGGTCATGCAGTTCGAAGAGGCCTTCGACATTGAGATTCCAGACGAGGCCGCCGAAAAGATCAAGACCGTCAAGGACGCGATCGAATACATCGAAAAGAACGCGAAAGGCGGCAATTAGCCTGTGACCCGCCGCGTTGTCATCACCGGCCTCGGGCTGGTCTGCGGTGTGGGCAACACCGCGCCCGAGGTTTGGCGGGAGTTGCTGGCCGGAACGAGCGGCATGGGGCCGATTCAGGGCTTCGACGCCACGGGCTTTCCGGTCACCTTCGCCGCCGAGGTCAAGAGCTTCGATCCGCTCAATTTTGTGGACAAGAAAGAAGCGCGCAAGATGGGGCGCTTCATCCACTTTGCTTTTGCCGCCACTCAGGAGGCTCTTGCCCAATCGGGCCTCAAGATCACCCCGGAGAATGGCGACCAGGTTGGCGTCTTTATCGGCTCCGGCATCGGCGGCTTTGAAATCATCGAACGCGAGCACACCAATCTTTTGAATGGTGGGCCGCGCAAGATCTCACCTTTCTTCATTCCCGCAGTGATCGCGAATATGGCGGCCGGCCAGGTCAGCATCCGGTACGGCGCCAAGGGGCCGATCTCGGCAACGTCGACGGCATGCGCTACCTCGGCCAACGCCATCGGCGACTCGGTGCGCATGATCCTGCACGGCGATGCCGATGCGATGATCGCGGGCGGCGCCGAGGCCTCCGTTACGCCATTGGCAGTGGGCGGCTTTGCCGCGATGCGCGCGCTCTCGACGCGCAACGACGACCCCACCCACGCCAGCCGGCCTTTTGACAAGGACCGCGACGGCTTCGTTATCGGAGAAGGCGCAGGCATCCTGATTCTTGAGGAGCTGGAGTTCGCCAAGAAGCGCGGCGCCAAGATTCTCGCCGAGGTGATCGGCTACGGCATGAGCGCCGACGCCTATCACATGACAGGCATCGCCCCCGAGGGCCAAGGCGCACAGCGCAGCATGAGGGCCGCTCTGAAGGACGCCGGAATCAAGCCGGAAGAGGTGGGCTACATTAATGCCCACGCGACAGCGACTCCGGCAGGCGACGGCAACGAATCGCAAGCCATCGAAGCGGTTTTTGGCGAACACGCAACCAGCAAAAAGCTCAAGATCTCCGGCACCAAATCGATGCATGGGCATCTGCTCGGCGGCGCGGGCGGCCTTGAAGCCGGCATCACCGTGATGGCGCTGGTCGACCAGATGCTTCCACCGACGATGAATCTCGAAAACGTCGACCCCGAGTGTCATTTGGACTATGTGCCCAACAAGGCCGTGGCTCACAGTTTCGATGTGGCGCTGTCGAATTCCTTTGGATTTGGCGGCATCAACGCGACGCTGATCCTGCGCCGCTGGACAGAGTAAGGCAGCTTCTAGCTGTTGGCTATTAGCATTCAGCTTTTCACGGCCTCAAACGGCAAAGGGCGCTCATCTTGACGATGAGCGCCCTTTTGCTACAAGTGTAGATGGTTCTTTGCGGAGGAAAAAGACCAACACCCTGGCCTAAAGGCCGCCGAAATAGCTTCCTTTCCGGGGGTTAAAACCCCCGGCTCCCTCCGGACTCGACGATCTACAACTGTAGTACTTTGCCGATTCATGCATCAGTCCCGGCTGCCTAGCCAACCTGTCACCCGGTGATGAGCGCAATTCCCGCGCCGAGGAACACAAAAATGGCCCACCATCCGAAGACGGCAATGTAGCCGGAGGTCCTCTTGACGTTCGCCACGATCGCCGTCCCGATCCCCAATAGCACAAGCGTCCAGATGGTGACGACATCCAGGGATGTGGCCACGGCGTAGAGTGCCTTATTGGTTTCCAGCGGATTCAGAAAGGCGCCGAGGTTTGTTGGCGCAAAGTTCTTGATGTTGAACGACTCTGGTGCAGTTCCCGCGAAAATCACCAGAACGCCCAATAGCGATTTAACGATGGACGGCAGACTGGCATACATCCAAGCGGTAAAGATCTTGCCAAAGGTCGCCTTGCCGCCAAAGACGAAGTTGATGGTGCCCCACAGCCCCAACGAACCCAGCGCAACAACTACCAAAACGAGTACCGGACTGGCAATAAAAATCCCCTCCGTGATGTACAAGGAGATCTTGGCACTCATTGCGCGCGCCTCAGGCGGTGCTTGGGCCAGCTTCTCCTCCTGTGCGGGGTTGAGATGGATCTGGTTGTCAACGACTTGTTGCATGCCAATCTTGAATGAGACAGCTGCAAAGAAGATATAGCCGACAACGGCAAAGATGATGAACGGCATCCACCAGCTTTTGTTGCCGCGTTTGATGTCTTCAAAGGTCTTCGACGGCGCGGAGAAGATGTTCGTTACGCGCTGCATTTGGGTTAGTCCGGGGGCTGCCTCGCCCACAGGTTGAACTTCCAGCTCGCTCATGATGAAGCCTCGCTCAGCCATGGATGGCTCTGGCCGCGATTGTAACCTCGAAGGGCCCACCCGTCACATCATTATTTGCCAGCAATATTTGCGCAGGATCGGCCCGTGGTCTCCCACCCATTCGCGATGAAGGTGCGGATGGATCGGGTACACAGTCCGGTTTGGGCGCTAGGGCTGAGAAGGGAGCGCTAGAGGCCTTCGGCGGCTGCGGGTTGCTGCTCGGGCTCGGATTGTTCCAGCTTTGGCTGGACCGGAGGCACCTGCATTGGCTTGTGGCGGCCGCTCTTCTGCTGCTTTGGGCTGCTCTTGCCGGTCTGAACCTGTGCAGGCTTGGCCTTCGTCGCCGTCGCCTCAACGGGCTCAGTGAGCTCTGTCTTTGGAGGCACGTAGCTCTTGTAGACGGTGATGTGGAAGCAGGACTGGTGGAATTCCTCTTCAACATCGATCTTGCCGGCCTCTTGAAGCGGCAGCAGCCGGGCGCGCATCCAGGCGATCTGCTGCCGGCTCAGGCCCTGCTTGGCAATGTCGATGGTGCCGCCGGTCAGGTGCGGACTGGCAATGTCGCCCTCGGCCGCGGCGGCGTTGCCGTTGGTTCTTTCCAACTGCTTCTGGTACTCGACGGTCCGCACCGCTGAGGTTACAAGCAGAGGCGAATGAAACTGGGCCGCATGGGCGCGTGCCAGGTCGGAGAGGAAGCTGGCCGTCCAGGGTCGGCAGTAGCGCCGGTTCTCCGGCAGGTTGCCGTTTACGTTGAGCGCCGACGAGACGGGAACCGGCACCAGCATTCCGCTCGCGATGCGATCGGCGAGATCGTCGTCGTCCTCGATCCGCTCCAGGCCGTCAGCCTCCTCGGACCTTTCGTTTTGCCGCACCAGTGATTCATAGGAGCCGCGCAAGGGTGGCGGCATAGCAATCCGTGTCTTGCCAAGCGAAGAGGATTCGACGGCTGCGGGAGGATCGGGTGGGGTGTCAGTCTCCGGCAAGGTGCGGGGCACTGCTTCCAGAACGGCCTTTTTTGCAGGTCGATTGCGGAAGGGATGCGCAAAAAAGGCCCGGCGAGCTTCTCCGCGCATGGCCGCGCGCTTTGTCGCATGCGAAGCTCTTCGATGAGAGGAGGCAGGAGCAGTGCTCACCCGCGGCTTCTTTGAGCCGTAGGCTGCGCTCCCGAAGAGGAGGGCTGCTATCGCGAAAATGATTACGGTTCGCCGCATAGTGGGGTCCGCGGAGAAACCAGAGCAATTTCAGTGTAGGTCAATCCGTGTTGCGCTCCTAGTACCGATGAGGGTGCGTCCGGGTCCGATAATTAGACGCTTTCAACCGCAGTTTCGAGATCCGCGCCACACAAGCGCCGCACCATCTAAAATGGGGCGTTGATTCCATAAGGAGTTTGACCCACTGTGACGCTTGGAAAGAAGCAGATCTGGCTGGTTGTTTCCGCACTAATTCTCGTACAGGCCCTGCAGACGGCCTTCGTCGTCCATCGCGAGTCGCTCACCTTTGATGAAGACGACCACATGTTTGCCGGATACATGATGTGGCACACCAGCGACTACGGACTCAACCCCGAACACCCGCCGCTCGTCAAGTTGCTGGCCACGCTGCCGCTGCTGGGAGAGAAGCTCTGGATTCCGCCGCTGCGCAATCGCGAATTCAAGAGCGAAGCCTACCTGGATGGGCGCGATTGGCTCGCCCGCAACGACGGCGACAGTCAAAGGCTGGTTTTCCGCATGAGGATGACTGCGGGGCTGCTGGCTATTGCCATCTCGTTGGTTGTCTTCTTTGCCGCTCGAGCGTGGTTTGGCACTGCCGCCGGACTGGTGGCGTTGACGCTGGTGAGTTTTGATCCCAATATCGTGGGCCACTCCGCTCTCGTCACCACGGATATCGGCGTCTCGCTCTTTTTCCTTGCCAGTATCTACGCCTTCTATCGTTATGTGAGGCAGCCCTCGCCGCTAAGACTGCTGCTGGCCGGCGTGGTCTCAGGATTGCTGCTGGCCACCAAACACTCCGGGATTCTGCTGGCGCCGATGCTGGTGCTGTTGATCTGCTGGGAGATAGCGACAGCAGCGAAAGGGACACGCGCAAGGCTCGCATTGCGTCTCACGGGGGCGTTCGGTGCCATCGTCGTGGTTGGAGTCGTCGTACTGTGGGCCTTCTATGGATTCCGCTACGCCGCGCGGCCCGCGGGTCTCGCGCTGAGCAGTTCACTGGCCGACTACGTCGCTCCGCTGAGCCACTTCAACGCGGCCGGGGTGATGGCCATCGCGCATCTTCGCCTGTTGCCCGAGTCCTATCTGATGGGCCTGGTGGATGTGAAACGCATGGCCCAGTGGTATCCCACCTTCGCCTTCGGCAAGGTCTACGCGCACGGCCAGTGGTGGTACTTTCCGGCGGTGATCCTCGTCAAAACTACTCTGGGACTGCTGGCGCTGGTTGCAGCGGCCTTTTTTGCGATCTTCACCGGGTGCCTGCGCAAGGGCCGCGAATTGGCCTTCATCCTGATTCCGTCGACCTTCTATCTGTTTGTAGCCATCCAGGCAGGAATCGACATCGGCGCGCGCCATATCCTGCCCGTCTACGCGTTTTTGTTCATCCTTGCCGCCGGGGGAATCACTGCACTGGCATCAAGCAGCAAGCGCTGGGCCTATCTTGGAGCCGGCCTTATTCTGGCCCACATCGTGTCGGCTCTTTGCGTTTTTCCGGACTACATCGCCTACGCCAACGAGGCCTGGGGCGGGCCTAAAAACGTCCACAACCTGTTCAGCGACGCCAATGTGGATTGGGCGCAGCAACTCATTCAAGTGAAGGAATGGCAGGACCGGCATCCCGGCGACGAATGCTGGTTCGCCTACTTTGCGCGCCCTGAGATCGATCCGGCCGTCTACGGCATTCGCTGCCATGCCATGCCCACTGCCGACACCGGGTGGCTGGGCGGGTCGGAGATCGTTCCGCAAGTCATCAATGGCTACGTGCTGATCAGCGCCGGCGACTTGAGCGGCTGCGAGTGGGCGAGCGGACGCATGAATCCCTATGCGATTTTTCAGCCGCTCAAACCTGTCGAGATGATCGACTACGGCGTGCTCGTCTATCACGGCAGCTTCCAGGTCGACCGGGCCGCCGCGCTGAGCCGCGCCCAGCGCGCCAACGAACTGTTAGCTCAAGGCAAGCTTCCCGAGGCCCTGGCACTGGCCCGCGAAGCCGTCAGCCTCGACCCCGGCGAGATCACCAGTCAGACAGCGCTGGGCGACATCGCCGCAAAGATGGGTCAGAAGGATGAGGCCCGTAAAGCCTGGCAGGCGGCCATTGCCTCCGCGATGCGGATGGAGCCGGAGGCGCAGGCAACGACCATCCCGGATCTCGATGGCAAGCTGAAGAGGCTGTGAGGCGAGAGGATATTGTTGCGATTGGTGTTGATTCGGCAACAGATTCTCGCCCTCGGTTCAGGTGTAATCTCCGAATAGGCGACTTCCAAGCGTAACGATAGAAATCCCCAGGAGGAGTCGCTGCTCGACACCGGACCTATTTCATTTCACTTTTTCTGCGCGAATGGGCGGAATGGGGGCGTTGGCGCCGGGTGCTGCAAAACTCACCTCAGCCACCTGAGCCGACTTCAGCGTTACCCACACATCGGTGGTGTCATCACCATCTTTTGTCGTGATGTGCAGTGTATCGCCTTCCATGGTGGCTTTGAAAATCTCAGACGATCCCGGCGCGGCAATCGCGCTTGCAATTTTCCCGTCTGCGCCAACGTTTATGGAACCGTTTGTGATGGAGCCGGCAAACTTTTCGCCGTTGCGAATCAAGGTCATGGTGGCGAACGATTTGCCCTCAAACATCCAGTTCCAAGCGCCGACAAAATCGGCTGCTTCAAATGCGCCGCCGGATGCAGCTTGGACGGGATGAGCATGGATAAAGGACGCGGCGCATCCGAGGAAAAGGGCAGAGGCAGCAAAAGAGAGCGCTCGGCGGAGGAGACGAGAGGAGGTGGTACTCTTGGCCGAGGTGGACGTTGTTTTCTCCCAACCGGTTCGACGAAGCATCCTGATCGTCGGTTAGCAGGCGGAGAATTCTCCAGCTATGGCGTTCTGGGCGATTGACCGTCAAACCGGAGATTGCGCCACTGCTCGCCGTTGGGGTGGCTGTCCCCGGCTCACTGGCATCTGCTACACTCGCTGCAATCTCCTCCAATGCTATTCAAAGCCCACAGCGCCGCCGTGTACGGGATCGACGCCAACCTCATTGATGTCGAGGTTGACTATAGCGGCGTGGTTGCGGAGAAGGACGTCTTTCACACCGTGGGGCTGCCGGACGCCGCGGTGCGCGAGAGCCGCGATCGGGTGCGCGCCGCGATCAAGAACTCGGGCTACCTGATTCCTCCGACGCACATCACAATCAATCTCGCCCCGGCTGATATCAAGAAAGAGGGCTCAGGCTTCGATCTGCCCATCGCCGTCGGCATTCTGGGTGCTTATGGCGCGCTGCACACCAACGACTTAAGCCGCTTTCTGCTGGTAGGCGAGCTGGGGCTGGACGGCAGCGTTAGATCCGTGCCGGGAATGCTGCCGGTGGCAATCATGGCGCGGGAAAAGAACATTCCGAACCTGATCTTGCCCGCTGCAAATGCCGCCGAGGCAGCAGTGGTCGAGGGAGTTAACGTCTATCCCGCCAGCTCATTGCTCGACGTGCTTGAGTTACTAAACACGATGGTCGTTGGCGTGATTCAACGCGAACCTGTTCGCGTTTCAACTGAGGCGCTGCTGGGTGAGTTGCAGCACTTTGCCGTGGACTTCAAGGACGTGAGGGGCCAGCAGACGGCCAAGCGGGCCCTTGAGGTGGCCGCTGCCGGCAGCCATAACATTCTGATGATCGGGCCGCCCGGCTCGGGCAAGACGATGCTGGCCAAGCGGTTGCCGTCGATTCTGGCTCCTTTGACCTTCGAGGAGGCGCTGGAGACGACCAAGATTCACTCCGTTGCCGGGGTGCTGGACTCGGCGGCCGGCCTGGTGACACAGCGGCCCTTTCGGTCGCCGCACCACACCATCTCGGACGCCGGCCTGATCGGTGGCGGCGTCGTGCCCCGGCCCGGCGAAGTCTCGCTGGCGCACAATGGCCTACTATTTTTGGACGAGCTGCCGGAGTTCCCGCGCAACGTGCTCGAAGTGATGCGCCAGCCCCTGGAAGACCATACCGTCACCATCGCGCGGGCCTCGATGTCGCTGAGCTTTCCGGCCCGGTTTATGCTGGCGGCGGCTATGAATCCCTGTCCTTGTGGATACTTCAATGACAAATCGCGGGAGTGCCAGTGCACGCCGCCGATGATTCAGCGCTATATCTCCAAAATCTCCGGCCCGCTTCTCGACCGCATCGACATTCACATTGAGGTTCCGGCGGTGAAGTACAAGGAACTGCGCGGCGGTGCGGCGGCCGAGGGCTCGGCGGAGATTCGCGCGCGCGTGTTGGCCGCAAGGGAACGCCAGCGCCAACGCTTCCACAAGTTTGGCGAGAAGATCTACGCCAACGCGCAGATGACCACCCGGCAGATTCGCGCCTACTGCGAACTGGGCGCCGACGCCGAGCGCTTGCTGGAGCGGGCGATGCAACAGCAGGGACTGACCGCCCGCGCCCACGACCGCATCCTCAAAGTCGCCCGGACGATTGCGGATCTGGAGGGCGCTGAGCATCTGGCCGTCACCCACCTGGCCGAGGCGATTCAGTACCGGACGCTGGATAGGAGCTACTGGGCGTGAGAAGGCAGGGAAGAGGGAACATGGAACTGAACAACCTGTCCCCTAACGAAAGTAACCAGGGAGATTCCCCCAGGTGCGTTGGATGGTGCTTACCGGTCGAAATCCTCTCGCTTTAATCTGCCATATATTGTTGATTGTTAGGTTCTTAATTGAAGATATTGGATCTCCCTTCATTCCGGTCCGGAGAAGGGCGAGGCCCCTGAAAAAACTATTGACCTCGATGGCAAGTCGTTATACATTCATCTAAGCCATCCACAAAGGCAGATTTGAGAGTGCGAATTTGTGCTCATCTGCCGCTTTCCGCATCATTTTGAGCTGTGGCTCATCCCTTGATGATCCGGTGTCTTTGATAGCTGCCGGAACGGGAATGCAGGGCGGATGGTCCCCCAGGCGGAAATCTGTATCCTTGATACGGCATGAAGCCTGTTCCACAATGTGCGATTGTGCGTCATGATTGTGAACTCCACGCCCACTTCGCGCGTCTAAAACTCGGGAGTGGTAGACTTTGGGGCGGTCCGCGTTGCGCTGGCTTCCCTTGCCGCACTGCCGGCGCCGGTTGAGTTCCGGCTAGCAGAGATTTTTTGAAGGAGGAACTCGCTATGCGTTCCAATCTTGTTTTTGGAGCACTCTCTCACGTCTCCAACCGCTATCAGCTGTGTCAGTTGGCAAGCAAGGCAACTCGCAAGCTGCACAAGCCGAACACGCGGCTACAGGACACGACCAACGAAGTCCTGGGCCGGTTTCAGACCACCAACCCCGGCTCCCCGGCACTTCGTGTGGCGGCTGCGGAACAGCCGGTAGAAACTCGCCGCGCCGCCTGATCGCGCCCCCGAAAGTGTATAGTTGAGTCTAGCAGCAATTCTACTCAGCTTCCGTTTGAGGCAGTTGCGTTTCCCGGTCTTCGAGGCTCCACTCGGATTCAGGAGAGGCTTCCAAGGCGGCGCAGGCTGGCCGCAGGCTTTGAACTCCCGCCCATTTCTTCCCGGAGCACTTCCCCCTTTCCGGTTCCTCCCACTTCCATCCCATCTAGTCGCAGGTGAACATGACCATCGCTGAACTTAAAGAAAAAAACATCACTGAACTGAGCCGCATCGCGCGCACCCTGGAGATCCCGGGCACCAGCGGCCTTCGCAAGCAGGATCTGATCTTCAAGATCCTCCAGGCACAAAGCGAAAAGGAAGGCCACATCTTTGCCGAGGGCGTACTGGAGATTTTGCCCGACGGCTATGGCTTCCTGCGCTCGCCCGATTACAACTATCTGCCCGGCCCCGACGACATCTATGTCTCTCCGTCGCAGATCCGCAAATTCGATCTGAAGACCGGCGACTCGATCAGCGGCAACGTCCGCCCGCCGCACGAGGGCGAAAAATACTTTGCCCTGGTCAAGATCGAGGCCATCAACTTCGAGTCGCCCGAGGAGACGCGCAACAAGATCCTCTTCGACAACCTGACTCCGCTCTATCCCCAGGATCGCATCAAGCTGGAGACGACCCGCGAGGGCATCAGCGGCCGGGTGATGGACCTGCTGACTCCGGTGGGCCGGGGCCAGCGCGGCCTGATCGTCGCTCCGCCGCGGACCGGCAAGACGATGCTCTTGCAGGCGCTGGCCAACTCCATCTCGACCAACCACCCCGACGTCGTGCTGATCGTGCTGCTGATCGACGAGCGCCCCGAGGAAGTCACCGACATGCAGCGGTCGGTGAAGGGCGAGGTCATCAGTTCCACGTTTGATGAACCGGCTGCACGCCACGTGCAGGTGGCCGAGATGGTCATCGAGAAGGCCAAGCGGCTAGTCGAGCACAAACGCGACGTGGTCATTTTGCTCGACTCGATCACGCGTCTCGCGCGCGCCTACAACACCATCGTGCCCCCCTCGGGCAAGGTGCTCTCGGGCGGTGTCGACTCGAACGCGTTGCAACGGCCCAAGCGCTTCTTCGGCGCCGCGAGAAACATCGAAGAAGGCGGCTCTTTGACCATCATTTCCACGGCGCTGATCGACACCGGCTCGCGTATGGATGAAGTCATCTTCGAAGAGTTCAAGGGCACAGGCAACATGGAAATCATCCTGGACCGCAAGCTCGTCGACAAGCGCGTCTTCCCGGCCATCGACATCCAGCGCTCCGGCACCCGCAAGGAAGAGCTGCTCATCCCCAAGGAGGATTTGCAGCGTATCTGGGTTCTGCGCAAGATTCTCAATCCGCTCTCGCCGGTCGAGGCCATGGAACTGCTCATCAGCCAACTGGATAAGAGGCGCAACAACGCCGAATTCCTGGCCAACATGAATCAGTTGTAGCCCGGGCAGATGTGTGTGAAAAGGCCGCCTCCCGGATTCTGTTCCTGGAGGCGGCCTTTTCTTGGCAATGACAGCAGTTCAGAGTCACTCAGTCAGGCCGTTTCCGCCGTCACCTCGCCCACGAAGACCAGCACTCCGCTGGGGTCGATGATGTGGAACTCCGTCATCCCGTACTCGCGGTCGAAGAGATCTCGGATCTTATGGCGGTCTTTGAAGGCCTTCACATGCTCCCAGAGCGCGCGAATGCCACGCACCTCGATATAAATCTCGGTGTGCTCCCGCATGCTGCGGAGCACCTCTTCGTCCGCGGCACGCTGAAAGTGGATCGTGAGACCATCTCGCTGGACAATCGAATAATCCGGTGAGCGGCGGACAGGTGAAAAACCCAAAACCTCCTGATAGAAAGCCAGGGTCTCGTCCATGTTGGCGGCTGCCAGCATGGGACTGATGCGCAAGACGGACAGGGAGGGATTCATGACGTGCCTCCAGGGGAGTCGTGCTCGTAACCCTCTCCAGAATGCCACGGGGCGGATTGAATTTCACCTAAGCCGGGCGTTGCGGCGGCTGAAGCCACGGCCGTTCAATACCGATGACCGGGATTCGGCTTTGCGGATTTGCCGCACGCTGGTAAGATAATGAAGTCGTGGGGCTGTAGCTCAGCTGGGAGAGCGCCTCGTTCGCAACGAGGAGGCCAGCGGTTCGATCCCGCTCAGCTCCACCATAAAATCAACAATCTGCGGCATTCCCTCCATCTTCCGACGAGTATCTGTGTCGATGTTTGTGTCGCAACCCTCGATTGTGCCCTCCACAGTGTCTCTGGAATCGCCTTTCAATTCCGACTTCATCATGAGTGCGTCCAGCGCGGTCTGCTTCGCACCCATGCGAACGTGTGAGTAGAGATGAAGCATTTTGTTGGAAACGTGTCAGGCAATCGCCATGATGGTCTGGTCACTCGCCTTGGATTCGGCCAGTTCTGTGATTGCCTGATGTCTGAGATCTCGGAATCGAAAGCCGGTAAATGGGCTTTTCAGTTCTAGCTGCGCACGCTCAAATCTGCTCCGCACACACACGATGATTTGAGGCGGCGGGACGACCGGAGTATACTGCCCCAGATTCACGAGACCGCGAATTCGATTGCACCAAACCTCAAGAAAGGGAAACCAGCTTGATGAAAACTCTTATTTGCGCCTTAATGTGCTTTACGTTTTTTGTAACTGCTACGGCAGCGCAGGATAAGAAAACCACCGGCCTTCCGAAACCGGTCCTTGATCTGCAACCGGGCGTCTATCGCTCTCAAGTGAAGCTTGAAGCAGGCGGCCAGGTGATGAACCTCAAGTCCTCCACGACGATTCAAGACAGCGGCGCCTTCTGGACAGCCATCGGTGAGATAGAAATGCCTGGTGGCGCAGTGACTGACACCACAACCATTGAGAAGACCACTCTGATTCCGCACAAGAGGCATCTTTCGCAAGGCCCGGTGGTGATTGACCTGGATTTCAGCAGCGACAAGGTAACAGGCAGGATGAGCATGAACGGTCAGGACCGCTCGATAGCCGTCGACCTGGATGGGCCGCTTTTTGCCGATGGCGCCGGTGCGGATGAGGCGATTGCCAGCCTGCCCTTGGCGGTGGGTTATAGTACGAACTTCCGCAACTTCGACATCCAGACTCAGAAGGTGAAGCTGATGCAACTGAACGTTGCCGGCAGCGAATCCGTTACAGTGCCTGCGGGAGAATTCGATGCGTTTCGAATTGACATCACCTCGGCCGATGGAGGATCTGACAAGAAAACAGTCTGGGTAGCCAAGAATACGCACAAGGTTGTGAAGGCCTCAGCAGTCGTGGCTGCAATGGGAGGAGCTGTCATCACCGCGGAACTGCTGGGCGATACGCTGATCGGGTCGAGTGCACAGGAAAACAAGACCGCTGAAAAGACGCCGATGGCCCCGGCTGTGATCACCGGAGTGAAGATTGCGCCTGATCGTGGGACCCTGGTTTCCGGCGAGAGTCGGCAGTTTGCCGGGACCGTCGAGGGAACAGGAAGTTTCGACACTGGATTGAAGTGGTCGGTCAATGACATGGACGGAGGCAACGCCTCGCTGGGAACGATCAGCAGCAGCGGGTTGTATGTCACACCCTACCCGACGCCGGCGGCCGTCACGATTAAAGCCACGAGCGCGTCCGACCCCGCCAAATCTGCAAGCGCAACCATTACATTTGCTGCGCCCCCTTTAGCGCCCGGGCCAGAGCTCCTGGTGGATGCGGCAGCCCCCGCGCATCCCATCAGCCCGCTCATCTACGGGATGAACTCATGGCGGCTTTCTGACCCACAGCATGAGGCGGCGAAGGTGGCCAAGGAGGTGCGGCTGCCATTGAACCGCTGGGGTGGGGACGGATATACCCTGTACAACTACAAGCTCGACGTCTCCAATCTGGGCAACGACTGGTTCTTTGAGATCGCACCGAACAAGAACACCGGCTACCCCGATCAATCGGAGTTCAACTCGCAGGTGATCGGAGATCGGGATGCCGGCTCCAAGACCATGGCAACGATGCCCGTGATCGGCTGGACCGCAAAGACACGGACTCGCGGGTCTAGCTACTCGGTGGCTAAATATGGCCCGCAGCAGAAGACGGACCCCTATTGGGGGACCTATGGCAACGGCGTCAAACTTGACGGAACCCTGATCTCGAATAACGATCCCAACGACACCTGTATGCTTATCGATGAAAGCTGGACCTCGGATTGGGTGAAGTTTCTGGTGAACAGGTTCGGCAATGCAGCGAACGGCGGCGTGGCTATCTATGCCTTAGACAACGAGCCCAATTGGTGGGACAAAATGCATCGTGATGTGCACCCATTGCCTTTCACATACGACGAGGTCACGGAGAATGGACTGAAGGTGGCCAAGGCGATCAAGGACGCCGATCCGACCGCTGAAGTAAGCGGGCCGGTGATCGACTATTGGTTCACTTACTTTTATTCGAAGAATGACATCAAATGGTTTCAGGCACATTGGCAAGATCCCTCCGCTGGTCCTGTCGATAGAAAGGCCCACGGGAACCTACCGTTGATCGATTACTACTTGCGCGCGTTCAAGGCGGCGCAGGACGCCGACCCGCGGCACACGCGGTTCCTCGATTATTTGGATCTGCACACCTACTTCGCGGCGAACGACGCGATGCTCAAGCCCGCAGGAACGAGTGTTCAACAGAGAGCAGTGATCGACTCGACGCGCGTCTTCTGGGATGCGAGTTATACCGACCCGCAATTCCGCGACCCCGACAACTACACAGTGCCCCTTGCGCCGCAAATGATTCCGCGCATGAAGAACTGGGTTGCGGCCAGCTATCCGGGGACGAAGATCGCGATCAGCGAGTACAACTGGGGAGCGCCGGAACATATCAGCGGGGCGGTGGCGCAGGCCGACATCCTTGGTATCTTTGGGCGAGAGGGTCTCGACCTCGGCGCGCTGTGGGGACCGCCGAACCTCAATTCACCTCTGATGTTCGCCTTCAAGATCTTCCGCAACTATGACGGCGCCGGTGCGGCCTTTGGCGACACGAGCCTTGCAGCTAAGAGCGCGGACCAGGGCAAGCTTGCTATCTATGCGGCGCGGCGCACGGCGGATCAGGCGATCACCGTGGTAGTGGTCAACAAGACATTCGGCGAACTGCGGGCCGATTTGACGCTTGAACATCTGAAGGCTAAGAAACCGGCGAATGTGTATCGATACAGTGGCGCGGATCTCTCACAAATTCGCGCGCTTCCTGCGGCCAAGACATCGAGCTTGGGCGAGAAAGTCGAAACAAGCATGGTAAAGGACCAGGTGTTTCCGGCTATGTCGATTACGCTTTATGCGATTCCGGGCAACTGAACACCGCGAATGGGGGGTGGAACCGTGGAACTCCACACTATCGCCCCACTTTCCCAGATTCGATTGCGTCGTGACCTTCTGACTTTAGACGCTCAGTTCGCACTGAGTCCACGCGACTCTATAGAAGAGCGGATTACGCACGGGTAGAGGAATCAGCGGATGACGATTGACTCTCAAACACAGAGATGAGTAATATTTCATCGCAGCCGGATTCACGGAGTTGGAGGCAAGCCGCAGGCAGTCGCAACCGGGCTCGCAAAGCGGGTTTGCGAGCTGCTCCTGCACGGTTGCGATGGCCCGGTTTCCTGTGACAGGCGAACTCTTCCTTGGGTCCTTTACTTCGATCCCGCAGCCCCCGCCGCCGGCGCTGCCGCCTTCTGGATTGAAACCAACTCCACTTCGAAGATCAGCGTCGCGTTTGGCCCGATGTCTCCCGGTCCATTCGCGCCGTAGGCCAGATTGGATGGCACAAAGAGCTGCCATTTCGATCCCACCGGCATCAACTGCAGCGCTTCGGTCCAGCCCGCAATCACGCGGTTTACCGGGAAGGTAGCCGGCCCGCCGTGCTTTTCCGACGCGTCGAACTCCGTTCCATTGATCAGCGTGCCCTTGTAGTTGCACACCACCGAGTCGTCCAGCGTCGGCTTCTCGCCCGTGCCCGCTTTCAGAATCTTGTACTGCAGACCGCTAGGCAGTGTCACTACGCCTTCCTTCGCCTTGTTCGCGGCCAGAAACGCTTCGCCTTCCTGCTGCGCTGCTGTGGCCTTCTCCGCCTGCTGCGCCGCCTGCTTTTTCCGGATCTCCTCCGACGCTGCCGTCAACAGCGCCTGCGCCTCCTGGTCGGTCAACGCGGTCTTGCCGCCGTTGAACGATTCTGCGAAGGCCTTCTCGAACACGGCTGGATCCAGTTCCAGCCCCTGCTTGCGGAAGTTCTCCGCGATTTTCATTCCCAGCGCATAGCTGAACTTATCCTTGTCGGTCTTGAGTTCAGGAGCGTCCTGCGCCGCAGCTGCAAACGAGAGCAGAAGCGAAATTGCCGCTGCCAATATCCATTTCCGGTCGGTCATGTCTCTGTCCTTTTCCAGTTAAGAATTACAGCAGACGCGCCGCTCCTCTTTGACCCGCAGCAACTGGGCAGGGCAATCTCCGCGCGTGCTAAAAAACTCAAGAGCTTGTACCTGCGGCTCGGGGCTTGATACCTAACCCGTCAACGGCGCCTCCACCCGATCCCTCGCCGGCTTTAGACCGCCCAACAAACTCAACTAAAACCAGGTGCGAGGAACAGGTCGGATTGTTCCCTGTAGCAATGCGATTCTCTTCGCTTTGCGACCGCAAAATTGGTGAACGCTGGCCGACTCAAGCGAGTAACCTGCGTTGATACGCCTAAGTCCCTAAATATCAACCACTTGGTTTGCTGTCCAGCCGTTTGCACGCCGATCAAACATCAACAGATGCGTTGCCGACACGCACCGTCGGCCGCTAGACTCGTTTATCACGCCAGGAATCTTCCGGCGCCCGGAGCGGAGCGCTGAAGCCGAATGCGAACTGCGGAGGTTCATCTCCGAAGCCGGCTTTCAGAGTGCCTGGATCCGGGCGGACGGTTTCGGATTTGGAACTTGGTCGCATAAAGCCGCGTACATTAGTATGCGTCCTTGTGGCTCAGCGAAGTTCGTTTGTTGTTCTTACCTTTCCAATCATTCTCAAATCTGGATGGCACGAATGAAAACACAATCATCGAGAATTGTTCTGGCCGGGGCGGTTTTGCTCCTTGTTCTGATGGCTCTGCTTGCGGACGGGGCTGCCCGACGCGAATCCGCCACCTTTGATGAAATAGCGCACATCGGGGCGGGTGTGAGCTATCTGCAAAAGCAGGACATGCGAATGAACGAGGAACACCCCCCGCTGGCGAAGGTGCTGGCCGCGGTGCCGCTGGTGATTCGCGGTGTGCGGGCCGACTACTCTCAAGTATCGTGGAGTTTCAGCGGCAGTGGAATGTTCAAGCAGTTTCTCGGCGAATGGGTCTTCGGCCACTGGCTGATCGCTCGGTGGAACGACCCGATCGCGACGGTCTTCTGGGCTCGGCAGCCCATGCTGTTCCTGACGCTTGTTTTGGGGATTGTTCTTTTTCTCTTTGGCTCTCGCCTCGGCGACAAGTGGGGCGGCCTGCTGTGCCTTTGCGCTTACGCCACCATGCCTGTCATGCTCGCGTTCGGCCCTTTGGTCCTGACCGACATGGCAGTCACGTTGTTCGTCGTACTGACATTGTGGGCCTTTGCCAGCATGTGGCAGTCGCCATCGCGTGCGACGATTCTGCGATTCGGCCTTGCCCTTGGCGGGGCACTCCTGTCGAAGTTTTCCGCGGGACTTCTCTTCTTCTGTTTTCCTCTGTTTATTCTCAGCCTACGCTGGCGCCCGGTGCCGGAACAGCCGACCGGCAAGACGGAGCTCCGGTCATGGCGCCGTTTGCGCTGGTGGAGTCTCACGAAGGGCATTTTATGTGCGGCACTTGTCGTCTATGCCGTCTACTTTGTCCTCTCGTGGAATGAGCCGACCGACTCTTTGGGTCGTCTTGGAAATGGCATGGCCTCGCTGTTCCTGCGCAGAGCTCTCATGCCACCGTGGATCTACCTGCGTGGCTTGGCAATCTTCGCTCTTACCACTAAGCCACCTGCTTATCTTCTGGGGCACACATATCCGCATGGCGTATGGTTCTTCTTTCCAGTCGTGTTCTTGCTGAAATCCCCGATAGCCTTCCTCCTCTTGCTCATTCTCGCGCTGATCGTCGGCCTCGTCGCAAAGTTTCGGCCGGTACGCCTCGCCGTAATACCTGAAGGGATGGAGTTGCATTGGCGGGCTGTGTGGATTTTCCTTATGGTCTTTACAGGCGCATGTATTCTCAGCCGATTTCAGTTCAGTATCCGCCACTTCTCTGTTTCCATTGTGCTGCTGATACTCTTGCTGGCTCCGTTGCCGCGAGCCCTGAATCAACTGCGGAGCTCAGGCTGGCCTACCGCCCGCGCCGGCGCCTGGCTCACGGTCGCATTGGCGCTGGCGTCGGTTGCTACAGCGGTTCGCGCCTATCCCTATTATTTTCCATTCCTGAACTCATTGAGCGGCGACCGTCCCGCCTATGACTTGATTGCCGATTCCAATCTCGACTGGAACCAGGGCCTTCTCGAAGTTGAGAGTTTCGTGCGGCAGCGTGGCCTGACCCACGCCTTGATCGATGCGTATGGGTTTTCCGATCCCAAAGTGTATGTTCCTGAAGCGACCTTATGGAATTGCCAGAAGGCTATGCCGGAGGATGGAGGCCAGTGGGCCTTTGTCTCCGTCAACCTGATTCGGGAGAGCCACAACTGCCTCTGGATGTTGCAACTTCCGCATGAAGCCCTGGCTGGCGGCAGCATGGTTGCCTTCCAACTCCCGAGCGTGATTCCTCCAGCGGGAACTCCTGGCGGGCCACCGTTGCCGGCAAACTATCGCGATTTCGCAAACGCTCCCACTACCGGAGATCTCCGGCTCATGTTTCTCAATTGCATCCGCGATCCACAACAGCTCCAGCCGACCTGGGACGGCATGATGGCGCAAGCGGCGGAGAAACAGAAACAAGGTCGAGACTCAAAGGCCACGAGATAGGGCACAGTCCGCAACAGCGAGAGCGCTCTTTGCGAGCCTCCTCGGCTTTGATGAGATAGACGGCGACATGGGAGCGCGCCAGCAGGATAGCGGCCTCTTTAGCAGCGGGATTGAAGGCGGCTATGTTCAGGTAACTGGCGTCATCACGTTAACTGAGATTGCTTGACCTACTGATCCGGCCGAGCGCAGGCGAAAACGGCCAGCGGCCCGTTTGCGCCCCGCTCCCAGTGGCTCCGCACCAACTTGTTCTGCGCCGCGTCCAGCAGCACCGTGCTCAGGATCGGCCCGAACTCACACCAGGAGACCAGCCCCTGCTCCGCGGAGCCGCTCTTGTCGGAAGTACCATCCACCATCTCCTGCTCGTCACAGTAGAGAACTATCCGGCTGAAATTTCCGAAGACATGCATGGGCAGATAACCAAATTCTCCCTGAGGACGGTCTTCAAAGCGGATGGCTGCGCGCGCGGCGATTAGATGCGGTAGCTGATGAACGGCCTTGGTTACATAGCCGAACACCAGAGCCATTATTCGGCGCTATTCGGCAAGATCGGGTGCGGTCGTCGCAGGATCTTCGTCCGGAAGAAGGCTGCGGAATTCCGCCGAATCGGCTAGTACGTGCAGCGCTTGGCGGGTTTTTTCGCCAGGTAGAACAGCCTTCAGGCTCGCATTGCGGACCGCGCTCAGCCGCTCAGTGAGGGCGTAGACGGCGATCTGCTCCGCGGTCACGGCATCCGGAGATGCAGCAGATTGGTACTTCCATTCCACCTTGCGCCCTCAGGCGGAGCAGTGTTCAGTATTGAGCAGACCCCGTCCAGAAGGCGGTGTCAACTGGATCTTGATTCGGTGAAGAAGCTCCTGGGTGTAATAGCCTGCCCAATGATGAGGTAATTCGGATGGATGACCCTCGGTTTAAGATTGCGGCGATTGAGATGGATGACTCCCGGTGCAACGGTCTGCTGGACGGCATGGTCGTTGAGATGGAAGATCCTCGATGCAAGAGCCTGCTCTACCGCGCTGCGAAGGAGATGGAAGACCCTCGCTGCGGAAACAATGCGCTTGAAATGGATGATCCTCGCTGCAGGGGTCTGTCAAGAGCATGGTAGCTGAGATTCGCAAAGGGCTATCGTCACCACGCAGTCTTCGAAGTCTGCGAACGCTCAAGCTCCGCACGCCTTGATGAACTCGCTTCAAGATTATGCGCACGGAGCAAAGCAAAACGGCGGCAGAACTCTGGAAATGCTGCCTGAAGCAAAGGAGGTTTGAAATGCTTATCGTCATCATCATCGTTCTGATCCTCGTCTTCGGCGGGGGCGGAGGATACTATGGCTATGGCCGGTGGGGTACAGGAGGAGGCGCAGGAATAGGGCTTGGCACAGTGCTTCTAATTCTCCTGGTATGTTATCTGCTTGGAGTTTTCAGATAGAGCGGTCTGCGACAAGAAAGGCTCGCTTCGAGGTGAACGGCAACGGCACGAAAGATTGCCGGCTATGTTCTTGAGGCGGGCAATCGAAACGGTGCACGGAGGAAAGAGATGCGGATCGCGACGAGCAATGCGCTGGCGCTGATGCGTTGGCACGATTTTCGGTTCCTGCAAGATTTCAGCGGCCGGGACTTCGCATGGTTACTGATCGGGATACTGCTGGCGGTGGTTGCGGTTGCGGTAATCTCACGACGGAGGCGGCGCTGGTTTTAGAAGCCAGCACTTCGAGAGGGCGTATTCAGTGAAGATCGGACACCTGCGAATTTGCTGCCAATCTCAATAGAGACTGCAGATCAATCGCCCCGCAGCGCCAAGTATAGGAACATCGGGCCGAGCATCGATCTTCACGTTTTCCGGCTGCCCATCTTTCCAAAGAGGGTCCCATGAACGCGCTGTTGATCTATCCGGAATTCCCCGACACCTATTGGAGCTTCAAACACGCGCTCAAGTTTCTAGGCAAGTGCGCAGCACAACCTCCTCTCGGACTGATGACTGTGGCTGCCTTGCTGCCAGGGAACTGGAAGAAGCGTCTAATTGATACCAACGTGGAGCGGTTGCTTGACCGCGATCTGGCCTGGGCCGACGTGGTGCTGGTGAGCGCAATGCACATTCAGCGCGAATCGCTGGCGGCTATTATTGAGCGCTGCCGCGCACGCGGGCTTCGGACTGTTGTAGGCGGGCCCATTGCCAGCAGCCTTTCAGCTTCCGATTTAAAGGCCGACCATGTTGTAATCGGCGAAGCAGAAAGCCTCATTACAATCCTGGCACAGGACCTGGAGCAGGGGACAGCCAAGCCTGTTTACCAAGCCGCTGAAAGGCCGGAGATGGCAACCAGCCCGCTGCCCAACCTGAGCCTGATCAAGATGCACCGCTACTCGACCATGGCAGTGCAATACTCACGCGGTTGTCCCTTCAACTGTGAATTCTGCGACATCATTGAGATCTATGGCCGGCGTCCGCGCACCAAGGCCGTTGCCCAGGTGCTGGCGGAGCTCGACCAGTTGCGTGCTGCGGGATGGCGCGAAGCAGTGTTTATCGTCGACGATAACTTCATCGGCAACAAGGCCCGGGCCAAGGAGTTATGCGTGGCGCTGGCCGAATGGCGCAGCCAATACAAGACCAGCTTCGACTTCAATACCGAGGCCTCGCTCAATCTGGCCGACGATCCGGAGTTGATGCAACTGATGAAGGACGCCGGCTTCGTTTCGGTCTTTTTGGGCATCGAAACACCCGATGAATCGGGGCTGATCGCCAGCAACAAGCTGCAGAATACGCGCCGCAGCCTGCTGGACAGCGTGGCTACGATCCAGAGTTATGGAATGCAGGTGATGGGCGGCTTCATTCTGGGCTTCGACACTGATCGCGACGACATCTTCGACCGCATGGTGGAGTTTATTCAAAAGAGCGGCATCCCCGTTGCTATGGTCGGCCTGTTGCAAGCCATGCCTGGAACCCAGCTCTTCCGTCGCTTGGGGAAAGAGGGCCGGATTTTGGACGCAGGCCATGGCGACAATACGGACGACAAGCTGAACTTTCTTCCGAAGATGGATGCAACTCGGCTGGTCGAGGGCTACCGCTCTGTGCTGAAGAGGATCTACTCCTGCGAGGCATACTATGAGCGCGTAAAACTTTATCTAAGCCGCACCCAGCCGCGTAATGGAAACCGAAGAACCAGGCAGCGTTGGTTGACCGCGGGCAACGCGCGTGCATTCGTCACCTCGATCGTCCGTCAAGGAGTTTTTGGCAGGCAGCGCTGGAGTTATTGGAAGTTCTTGTTGACTGTGGCGACAAGTTATCGTCATTGCATCGGTGCGGCCATGACTCTGGCGGTAATGGGTTATCACTTTCAGGTAATGACGCAAAAGTTGTCAGGGAAGGCAGACCCGCCGTCGAGTATGCGCGGAATAGATGAATACCTCTCCTCCGAATCAGGCGGACGGATTAAGTAAATCCCGATCCCAACGTGGGATGTAAAAGCGCCAGAAACAGCGCGGGCGTTCGCTCGAGAATTTATGCAATACCACCAAGTCAGCTGAACAGAAGCGCATCCGAAGATGGCGCTGTCCGCGCTGACCCGTCTGTGCCGAAAAGAGACTATGCTCGCACGTTTGGAGAGGTCCGTGTTTCAGTTCATTAGCCTTTCGCGCAAAAAACCATCCTCCGGTCGAGTTTGCTTCGTCAAGGCCCATAAATTGCCGTTTGTGAGCAATATGGAGCAGACATCGATCTATTCATGCAGCGAGAATCGCTAAAGGTGTAGATTAGGCCGGAAAGTAGCTGCGCCTGACGCCCAAGTTGCAGCGTACTATTCCTGAATAGCGTTGCCAACACCCGATTGTCAGACATCTTTCGCTGTTGCAGTCTGACGTTTCTTCTCCTCGCTAGCCACAATATGTCTTGAATGCTTGCAAAACAGCAACCGGGCCCGCGAAACGGACTTCCCCGCGACGAGGTGATTATGCTCATAGTCAGCAGTTCTACGAAGTTTGACCCATCGGTATTCCTGGCCCAGGCCGGGCTTGGCCGGCAAATCTTAGACTTGAAGCCGAAAGAGACCTTTTTTTGCCAGGGAGACAAGGCTGATGCGGTCTTCTATCTGCAGAGAGGCAGAGCAAAGCTAACAGTCGTATCACAAAGCGGTAAAGAGGCCACGATCACCATTCTGGCGACCGGCGAATTTGTCGGGGAAGAGTCGCTGGCGTCGATCGCGGGGCTGCGTTTGGCGACAGCCACCTCCGTAACCGCCTGCACGGCTCTCAGGATTGGAAGAGACGAGATGGTCCGCGTGATGCATGATGAACCCGTTTTCGCAGACTTGTTTTTGAAATTCCTGCTCGCCCGCAGCATGCGAACCCAGGCCGATCTTGTCGATCAACTCTTTAACTCAAGCGAAAAACGGCTGGCTCGGATTCTTCTCTTGATGGCGGAATTCGGCAAGCCGGGCGAGCCGGAGAAGTTCATTCCTCCCGTCACCCAGGAAACCTTGGCGGAGATGATCGGCACCACCCGGTCTCGCGTCAGCTTCTTTATGAATCGCTTTCGCAAGCTCGGTTTTATCGAGTACAACGGCCGCATCCGGGTGCATAAGTCACTGCTCAACGTAGTTCTGCTCGATCAGTTGCCCGAGCGGAACTACGAGAAACCCAAGCTCGTCGCAATTGCGTAAGCGATTCAGCCCGGGCGATTCTCAAGTGTGTCGGCTTTTGCGAGTTTCGACCGCGCGCGATCTCGGTCTCAGGTTTAGTTATTGGGACACCCTCGCAGTAAGTGCCGGGTTCCACCGTGAATCGAGGACATTGACCAGCGACCACGGAATACCTGCCAGATCATAGTGAAACTCCCCCTGCTGATCGATGACGAGCTTGCTTGCCGGATAGAGGAATCCTGTGCTCTTGGCCGTATCGGTATCGTTCAGGTCGAATTGGCCAACAGCTAGATCAAAGGTTTGAGGGGACGCAGGGGGGTCAGCTTCCTCGGGAGGACGCGGTCGGCTGGCGACAAAGGTGATCTTCCGTCCGGTTGGCGTGGGAACCATCTGGATAAAAGCTACTTCATAGCTGAGACCTCCTTCAATCGAGCAACGCCCAACCGCTTTGATTTTGAAAAGCGCGGTGGCCAGCCCTCGATCCTGGCCGTCCTGGAACGCCTGCGAGAGAATCTGCAGGTCCGAAGGAGTGGAGTAGTTGTAAACAATTAGGGTCAGGCCGGCCGTGTTACCGGCTTGAGAATAATTCGCCTGAATCGTCTCAGGCGTTGGTTCACCGGTGAACCCCGGGGTGGTTCCCAGCATGAATGTGCCCGCGATGAGCAGGATGGGGAGTCCTGGCTTGTGGGCACATTGAATGACATTTGTGAGTGGTCTCATTTTTGCGATCCTCCGGACGTCTGGATAGAGTCGGACTCCTTTGTGCCGCAAGCGTCGAGTTATGCGGCGACTCTTGTTTCGCTGGGTCTCTGTGGCTGGACGAGCTCATCGAAGATAGCGCGATATTGAATCATTGCGGTGCGGAGTTCTTCGGTGCTGGCTTCAACCCGGCCGGAGCGAACGGCGATTGCGTGCGCCACGCGGTAGTTTTCCATGACGCTGGGGTAGGTGACGGAGATATCGGCAGCACGCTGCTCAAAGCCGGCCAGGGGATAGCCGCGGGCTTCAAGGAGCGCATTGACTAGCTCGTCCGCTTCAGTGACAGCAGGTTTGGGATGATCGACGAAGCGGGATTGAACGGTTTGCCATTCGGAGATAAAGCGCTCCCGTTCAGTGGCGCCGAGATCGCGGATTTGGAAGGCTTCAACGCGGGTCTCGCGGTCGACCAGTTTAGCTTCGGCTTTCTTGGTAGAGCCGTGGCTGAGAACTGCGCGATCGTACTCGGTGCCGAAACGATTGCGGAGGGCCAGAGTTTTGGTTTTGCGGTATTGAAGGTATGCGCCAAGGGCGATGAGGGCCACGACGACAAGTGCAACCGCGGCCACGATGAGCTCGGTGTTCGAGAAGTAATAGTACACTCCGTTGAAATGAAACTGCATTGCATTCTCCTGTGCGGGGTTTCCGCGACGGCAAGGGGTGGAAGTGTGGAAAAACTCGTACGCAATCATCATGTGCGCGCAGGCTCAGCGATACTGACCACAATTGCTCGCCTCGAATTGCGGACACGGTTACCGACAGAGGTAGTTTTCCGCGCCAGCCGGAAATGAGCAGAAAAGACCATACAATTGACGCTGATTTCGGCGATTCTGCGAGAAGCATGTTATACAATTCGCTTGAATACGGAGTTGTGAATGTCTGGAATCGGAGGCCGGCCCGGAGCTCAGCATATTCGCGCCGATCATCAGTTATTCCCGCCCGCGCCTTGGTACCGGAGGCGCTGGTTCCTGTGGACGTGCGGGATCTTGTTGCTGATTCTGGTCGCGATCGCTCTCTGGGTCATCCACAATAACAATGCCAAAGCGGCGGCTGCGAAGCGCGCAATGGCAGCGGTCAAACCCTCAATCACCATTACTGCCACGACTGCCACAAAGGGCCAGATAGGGGTTTACCTGGATGCTATTGGCACGGTAACTCCGGTCTACACAACCTCCATCACCGCACAGGCAAGCGGAGTTCTGACCGCGGTCTACTACAACGAAGGCCAATCCGTTAAGAAAGGGGATGCTCTAATCGACATCGATCCGCGGCCCTACCAGGCGCAATTGATGCAGGCCGAGGGTGCACTGGAACGGGACTCGAATGTTCTGGCGCAGGCGAGGATGGACCTGGACCGCTATCGCACGGCATGGGCTGGAAACGGAATTCCAAAGCAGTTGCTGGATGACCAGGAAAAAATCGTGTCCGCCGACCAGGGCACGGTGAAAAACGATCAAGGCACCGTGAACTATGACCAGGTTCAACTCAGCTATTGCCACATTACCGCGCCGATCGATGGCCGGGTTGGTCTTCGCCTTGTAGATCCCGGAAACGTGGTGCAGGCGGGCGGGGCCACGACTCTGGCGGTCATCACCCAGATGCAGCCCACTACGGTGATCTTCACGATATCGGAGGACAGCCTGGAACAGGTGCAGGCGCGGATGCGGAAACTACACACGCTGCCCGTCGATGCGATGGACCGGGCACAGACAACAAAAATCGCATCGGGTAAGTTGTTCACCATCGACAACCAGATCGACACCACGACAGGAACGGTGAAGTTGCGCGCCCTCTTCGATAACAAGAACGGCGCTCTTTACCCCAACCAGTTTGT
>CAZGHZ010000013.1:0-58013 GCA_964525655.1 uncultured Occallatibacter sp. | reverse complement strand
ATATTTTTCTTTCCCTCCGAGCGCCACTGATCGGCCCACTCGGCCATCGGCGACGAGGGGGTAATCGGGTAAATTGCAACAACCTCGGAGAGTCGATAGGCAACCGAGGCGGCAGCCTCGTTCCCATCCAAAATCACCATCTTCTGTTCACTCATTCGCTTTGCTCCATGACGCGGAAGGCGGAAACTCAACCGCTACTTCGAGTCTCATATCTGGACCTTATAGTCGCTGTGATGTGGGACACAGGGCGGGCGGAAATTCCCGCATTGCGAATAGATTTTCATGCGGGGTTTTGAGTTTGTAACCAATGCAAGGGTTTGAATCAGGACACAGCCTCACAGCTTGCGGAAGATCTTGCTCGTACGGTAAGCCGGGGACTCTCGAGAATACCAACCCACGGCCGTTTCAGCTCATATCGAGCAGCGATGCCAAATTCAAAGTGGTCAGCAGAATAAGCACCGAGATTCATGTTCCAGCTGGATACCTGCCTTGAAACCACTCTTGAGGAACCTGTCGATGCCGCGGTGCCGGAATGTCGTGATCACAGCGAGCGTACAACACGCACGATGACACGTTGACAAAGACAGATTCCGGTCATGGATTGACCAAATCCGAACTCATTGCGTGAGGTCGCTCGGCGGCTGGAAAACACATGTTCAGTCCTTCGGAATCCTCGGCGGACAATCGACCAGCCAGTGCAATTATGGCCATCAGCAGCCAACTAGTGCGGCTCTCCTCGACGGTGGCCACCAGCGAAATGATCAACCAGACCAGCAATGCGGTGCACAACGACCACCAGAGCGGTCCGCGGGTCTGCGCGATGGACCAGATTGCAACTGCCACAATGGTTGTGGCCAGGAAGAGCGCAACCAGTCCGCCGCTGACGGCGATCGAAAGAGCCGTATTGTGTGCGGTATCGATGGGCGCGAGGCCAGCCGCCGACACGAACGACCCCGCTCCGGCGCCGAAGAATGGCGCCCGTGCAAAGGCATGCCAACCGGCGTGCCAGATGTTCATGCGTTGGTTCAGATCCCCATGCTGAAGCTGCTCGTTGATGGTAAACAGGCGCTCAAAGGTTCCGTGGGGAACGGTCATCCAGAGGATCGCGGCAGCCGGAGGCAGAGCCAGAGCTCCAACCAGCAGCCTTTTTGGATGGCCGACCGTGAGAATTACTCCGCCGCCCGCCAGAGCTACCAGGGCCGCAACAAATCCCTCGCGCGAGGCGGTGAGCAAGACGGCGACAAAGCCCAGCGGCAAATAACCCACGGCCAGCAGGCGCCAGGGCCAGCGCCGTTCGCTATTGACCAGCAGCGCCGCCAGAGGAAATGCCAGATCGAGAAAGCGGGCCAGGTCGTTGGGGTCCTGTCCATTGGCGGCGAAGCGGATCTGATCGCTGACAACGGCTTCGGCTGAAGCGAAGTTGGCCAGTGTGAGCGCGGCCAGAACACAGGATCCAGCCACAGTCGCACGCAAGAGCGAGCGAAGATCGCCGGCGTTGTCGGCAAACTCCCAGACCAGCCAGACGATCATCATCTCCTGGAAGGAGCTGCGCATTTTGTCAAAGGTCGCAAGCGGTTCGATAGTCCAAAAAAAAGAACAACAGAACCAGAGATAGAGAGCCAGGATAAGCCAAAGCATCGGCCCCGGATTGCGAACCCTGCGCGATTCGAGAACCGCGGGTACCGCCGCGAGAAGCGTGAGCAGACCTGCAATGCGAGCGATGTTGCCCAGCGGCTCGCCCAGATCCAGGGAGTACTCCCATGGAATCGCGAACGCGTAAAACAGCAACAAAAGCCATGCGATGCGGCGCATCGGACTCAACCTCTCGGGCTCAACTTTTCTGGCAAAACCTCTCAGGCGCCTGTGCCAGCATCCTCCGAGGCTCCGACCTCTGCGGGCCTGACCGGGATCAACTCACGCCTGAGAAACACGGCAGGAAGCTGTAAGACCGCGAATAGAATCAGCGCGTGCCGGAATTCGATCGCTCTAACAGCAAATAGCGAGCCGCAGCCGACGAGCACAATGGAGCAGAAAGCAGGGTACCAACGCGTCAGGCCAAGACTCCCGAATCTTCCCCTGATGCAGAGGATCCACGGCACGACAAGCAGCACCGATGCAACATCCAATGCGATTCTCAATGTCCGCGGCAGGCCCAAGCCGGCTAAGTCGCCCCGCAAGAGGTGGAGAACAAACAAGATGCCAGCGATCAACGCGACGTAAATTGCGAACTCGATCGCTCCAATCGGCGTGATGGGCCGGGCCGGCTTCGTTCGCTTCGGGGTAGAAGCAGGCGGTGTCGTCTGCGCGCTCGTGGCTCGGTGCAAATCCGCCGCTGGCGCAGGATTGCCTGAGAGAAAGAGCGCCGGAAGCTGGAGAGCGAGAAAGAGTCCCAGCGTTTCAAGGGTATTGGTGAATTTGAGCGCGAACGCCCCAAGACAGCCGGTGAAGACAATCAGGAAATACGGCCAGAAGGTCCAGCGCGGCAGCCCGGCCTCCTTCAAGCGTCTTGCAAGACTTCTGGTCCAGAAGACGCCCAGGATCGCCAAGCCGTATCCCGCGGCAGCCAGGACGCGTTTGCTGCCTGGATGAGCGTGCGTCAGCCTTAGGCAAGCGCTGCCAGCCAACACAACCAGCAGTAAGGAGAGCACGAAGGTCACGCGGCCGAACTGCCGGGTTGTCCCTGGGTCGGGCAAAAGTCAACTCCTTTATTGCTTTGATTCTTTCTAATCAGTCTACAGAGACTACTCTCCAGCGGCTCCCTCAGAACCTACGCGAAGAGACCAGGCCGGCGTAGAAGATGACGCCCGTGGCCTATTGAATGGCCGATTTCAACATCTGGTTCCTCAGGTTCTTGCCTCCGAATCTGGAACGTCGAGAATATCGCCTTCGTGGGCCGGTTGATCCTTCTTCTGGCCGTGCCGGATATAGCGGCCAGGCAACCGGCCTAATTTGCCGTGGTGGTCGTTGTGGTTGTCGTCGTGCCGTTGCTTGTGCCGGTACTGGCGCCAGTGCTCGTACCGGTGCTGATTCCGGTGCTCGTGCCGCTGCTGGCGCCGGTACTCGTTCCGGTGCTAGTTCCAGTGCTCACGCCGGTGCTGTTCGTGGCCGAGTTGGCGACTGAGGTTGAAGTGGTCAGGATCGAGTGCCACTGCGAAAAGACCAATCCCGCATAGATGCTGACGCCGACCGCCGATTGAAGTGCCGACTCAAGCGTCTTGTTCCACAGTTCTTTAGCCATCGAGTGGGGGACGAAGAGAATATCGCGGTCATGCACCGACTGGTCAGGATCCTGGCCGTGGACCATGCGCTTCAGGTCAAGCGTGGTGATTGTCCGTCCGCTCTTTTGTTCATGGATGAGCAGGGCCTTGCTGTTGGCGGCGTTTGGCAACGAACCCCAGGCCAGCGAGAGGGCCTGCACCACGGTCAGCCCTTGCGCCGGGTCGACGGGAAACCCGCCGGGGCGCTGCACATCTCCAACTACATAGATGAGGCCCGCGCGGCTCACCTGCACCGTGTCGCCCGGGGCAAGTTCAGGATTGTGGTCGACCGCGGTATCGGTTCCACTCGGATCGAGCACGACCGGATGCGGAGTTTTTGCGTCGTCGCGATGGAAGTAATTGACCAGGCGACCGGCGTTGGGAGCCAAACCGGAGGCGGCAGAGATCAGATCCAGCAGTCGATGATGCAGAGTGTAGGGGTAGACGCCGGGGTGCACCACCTCGCCTAGCACGCTCACGTCCTGACCGGCATACGAGGTAACCATCACAGAGACCTGCGGGTGTAGCAGCATCCCTTTTGCCACCAGAGCCGCTTCAATCGCGCGCGCGGCGGCCTGCTCGTCCAGACCCTCCACTTTCACCTCACGGATCATGGGTAGCGTCACAACGCCGGATGAAGCGACGCGTACAGCCGAATGAAACTCGGGGGTATGGTACTCGCTGACGTCAAGAAAATCTCCCGGCCCGATAGGAGCCGCCATCGGAGAGCCCAACTGCGTGCCGGCCAGCGGCAAAGGCGCCACCTCGCTTGGGCTATCCCAAACGGCTGGCGCTTCTTTGGGATTGGGGGACCTCGTGCCTTGCCGCGAAGCCGGAGCGCGGACCACCCCCGAGGGCAGGCCGGAGGTGTTGGGCGTAGACGCCTGCGCATTCGCTGCCGCGCTCGCGAGGACCACCGCCAGCACCGCCAAGGCGACACGCGTTACTTCGGGACGAAGGGATTCAAGCAAGAGTGCGCCTCCTACGGCCAGCCAGAGGCTGACAAACAAGGTAATAGCCATATAAAGCGGGAGATCGGGCGCGACCGGCTTGTCTGGCTGCCGGGCATAGTCAATAACGGAGACGTTCGAACCCTGAACGCCAGCCGCCAGCCCCGCCTCCTGCTCCTTGTCGAGCACACGCACATAAAGTTCGTGATTGGCGTTGGCCTCTTCACGCATGGACGCGTATTCGGTGGCCGCTTCGTTGGCCTTCATGCCTTCGCCGGTCACTTCTTCGAGATCCTTGCGGACTAGTTGCTCGCGTGCGGCGGCCGTCTGCCAGGCACTGTGGAATCGCTCGACGAGCGTCGCATCATCGGCTTTCTTCTGCCGTTCCAGATCCTTTAGCTGTCCGCGAATTTCAACAGCGCGAGGGAAGTTGGGACCGTGTTCGATGTTGAGCTGGGCTTCTTCCAGTTCAAGTTCGCTCTGCCGCGAGTGGATCTGCTGCAGCAGAACCGTGGCAAAGTCGCCGCTTTCTGCCTGTAACTGTGGATTGGAGGCAACGACCAGCTCCGGATCGCCTTGCGATGCTGCGCGGTACTGCGCCTCGCGCTGGATTCGATCCGTAGCCGCTGCCACCAGTTGGCGGCCCAATTCGTCGATTTCGAGCAAGGCAGACGTGTGCTGCGTCTCGCCAGGCTGGCCGCTGGCCATTGTCTCTGGCGTGCTCAGCAGGCCATTCTCCCGCTGGAAGGCAGCAAGCCGCTGGTCATCAAGGGCCACACGTGCCCTTAGCTCCTTCAATTGGCCTTGCAGCCAGTCGGAGGCCTGCGAGGTGGCCTGCACGCGGGCATCGGCATCCTGCTGGACGTAGGCACGAATCAGAGCGTTCACGACATCTGCCGAAAGAGCCGCATCCCCGCAGCGGAAGCGAATCTGGATCAGCAGGGTACGTGGCAAGGTCTCGACGCGCAGCCGACGCTCAAAGCGCCCCAGCAGCCAAGCCTGGGCATCTACGGAAGGGGCTTCGGGATGAAAATCGGGAAAGCGTTTTAAGGAACGTCCCATGAAGCCTGGCGCCTGGTAAAGCTTGAGGCCGGTGATCACCTTCCAGGCCAGTTGATTGCTGCGAAAGATGTTGGCCAGGGTCTCCTGCTGAACCGGCGCAGAGAGAATCGAAGCCGCCACCAACGGCTCCGACACCCCCAGACTAAGCGGCGAAGAGGGCGAAGTTCTCAATGCCACGCTGGCGTTGGCCTCGAACTGATTGGGTGCGATGAGGCAATAGAGAAAACAGGCCAGCAGCATTCCACCGACAATCGACCCAACCAGCCAGCGGCGGCGGGCCAGAAGCTCCCACAGTTCACGCAGGCTTCGTGAGGAGATTTGTACGCCGGCGCCGGAACGCGAATTGGAATGCCGGGGGGGGCGTTTGGGACGGCGTTGGCTTCCTGCACGGGTTGGGAACCTCCGTTCTAGGGTCCTTCCGGCAGGGCTTTCCCGAGATTCAGAACGAGCGTAGTCGAAGGAAATGGCTTCCGTCAGTTTGCGTCATAGGAAGCAATCCGTCAATAGACTCCCCGGTTCAGGAAACACCGAAATCGAGTAAACCTTCCACAACGCAGGGGCTCAGTCCACCCCTCCGCCGCTCTGATACCACTCGACGGTTCTGCGGAGGCCCTCGCGGAAATCGACGACGGGCGCGTAGCCAAGCAATTCTTCGGCGAGGCGAATGTCAGCCAGCGAGTCGCGAATATCGCCAGCGCGCGAAGCACTGTAGGCGGGCTTGCCTTTATACCCAGTGAGCTTCTGCAGGATCTCGAAGGTCTGATTCAGCGTAATGCGGCTGCCGGTGGCGATATTCATCATGCGGCCCGAGACTTTCTCAGCCGGCGCGGCGGCAGCCAGAAGATTGGCGTGCACCACATTGTCGATGTAGGTAAAGTCACGGCTCTGTTCGCCGTCGCCATAGATGGTGGGTTGCTGCGAACCTGGAGAGCGCTCCCCGGCCAACATGCGGCGGCAAAAGATGGCCAACACCCCGGAGTAATGGGAGGTAGGGTCCTGGTAGGGGCCGAAGACGTTGAAGTAGCGCAGAGACACTGTCTCCATCCCGTAGACGCGGGTGAAGGCGCGCAGATAATGCTCGCCGGTGAGCTTGGCAACGGCATAGGGAGAAATTGGGTCGGGCAGCATCCCCTCGTGCTTGGGCAAGCTCGGCGCATCTCCATAAACGGAGGATGACGCCGCATAGACCAGTCGGCGCACGCCGGCGTCGCGCGCTGCAACCAGCAGATTCAATGTGGCATCCACGCAAGCTGTGTTGGTAGCCACGGGATCGGCGACCGAACGCGGAACCGAAGCCAGAGCCGCCTCGTGGAAGACGATCTCGACACCGGCGCACGCCATGACGCAGGCTCCCGGATCGGCAAGGTCGCCCTCGATGAACTCCATCGCCTCAAGGCCGATGAGGTTAGAACGCCTCCCGGTGACGAAGTTGTCAATGCCCCGCACGCTCTCACCGCGAGCCAGCAAGGCCGCGGCAATCGAGCGGCCAATGAAGCCTGCCGCACCGGTTACAAGGTACTTTGCCAAAAAGATCCTCCACTTTCTGAATTGTTCGCGATGCTCAGGGGTGAGGAGTCAGGAATAGGATAATCGAAACTGCCCTTGCTCCCGAAATGGGTTGAACTCTGTAGTAGGCCCTATCGGGGCCATACCGAAGCCGCCAGCGCCAACAGGAACACAATCTGAACCGCCAGTCTCAGGGCTAAGCCCGGAACGGGCCGTCCGCCGATCGTCAGCCGTTCTTGCGCAGCCTTCACATTGGCCGGGAAGATACAAGCCAACATCACAGCCGCTACCGCTGCAACTGCCGGGGCCACCGGCGGATACTGCAACCCCAGCACGATCAAGACCTCTGCGATTCCCGTAAGCGTGACCCACACTCCGGCAGCACCAAAGACCACCGGAACCATGCGCATCAGGTCGGCGCGGCGCTTCCCCCAATGCGCCGAGGCCGTCAGCAGGAACATCACGCCCAACGCCGCTCTCAGGGCATTCTGCCAATCTGCGAAATACGCAATTCCAATGCCGGCCAGCCTAAACGCTACGAATGAAATCGCGAGCACAATCAACGGGATCACGGCGCGGCTCCTCCTTCTACCATAGCTCACACTGTTGGATACTTGTGATTCCCTTCAACCCTTCGATGACCTCGTGTGTCCTACAATGAGGGACATGACAATCGCTACCGAATGCCGGCTCGCCGGACTCAAGCAAGGAATCGAATCCCGGGAGTCCCAAATCGGCATTATCGGGATGGGTTATGTGGGCCTGCCACTGGCGCTGCTCTTCAGCGGCGAGCGATTCCGGGTTACCGGCTTTGACATCTCAACGGACAAAGTGGACACACTAAATGGCGGTGGCTCCTACATCGTGCGCATCCTCCCGGCCGAGATCCAGCAGGCGCAGAAGGCGGGCTTCCGCGCCACAGCGGATTACTCCCAGATCGCCAAAATGGATGCCGTGATTATCTGCGTTCCTACACCGCTGAACGAACACCATGAACCAGATTTGAGATACGTGACGGGGACGGTTGAGTCGATCGCACCCTGGCTGCACGAGGGCCAACTGATCGTACTTGAAAGCACCACTTATCCGGGCACCACCGAAGAAGTTGTTGTTCCCCGGCTTGAAGCCGGCAACCCGCGCGGGCTCAAGGTCTCGCGCTCGCTTGACGAGGCCGGCGTGCATGTGGCTTTTTCTCCAGAACGCGAAGATCCTGGCAATGACACCGTGGCGCGCCACAATATTCCCAAGGTCATCGGCGGCTGCGGCCCGGCGGCCACCGAACTGGCTTCAGCGATGTATGGTGCGATCTTTGGCCGCATAGTCCCGGTCAGCAGCCCCGCAGTCGCCGAGATGACTAAATTGCTCGAGAACATCTACCGCTGCGTGAATATCGCGCTGGTCAACGAACTCAAGCAACTCACGATGCGCATGGGCATCGACATCCACGAGGTAATCAACGCGGCCAAGACCAAGCCCTTCGGCTTTCAGGCCTTCTATCCTGGGCCGGGTCTCGGCGGCCATTGCATTCCCATTGATCCGTTTTATCTCTCGTGGAAGGCGAAGCAATTCGATTTCCGCACCCGCTTTATCGATGTGGCTGGCGAGATCAACACCGCCATGCCCTACTTTGTGATCGAGCAGATCGGCGCCGCACTCAACGAGCAGCGCAAGTCGATCAAGGGATCGAAGGTTCTGGTGCTCGGTGTGGCTTACAAACGCGATATCGACGATCTGCGCGAGTCGCCCTCGCTGACGATCATCGAACTGCTGCGAGACAAAGGTGCCGAAGTGGCCTACAACGACCCTTATTTTGCGCACGTGGGTCAAGGCCGCCACTACGACTTGAACATGAACAACACCCCGCTTGACAACCTGGGCGAGTACGACGCAGTGGTCATCGTCACGGATCACTCGACCTACAATTACAAGACCATCGTCGAGCAGTCGCAATTGGTAGTGGACACGCGCAACGCAACCAAAGGGATCGTTTCACCGAAGATCGTGCGCTGCTAAGAAGAGTAAATATCCTCCGGTGAAGCCGTACGGTTTATGGTTGGAGGCCCCTCAAAAGGGCCTTTGTCGGTGTGCAGCCTGCCGGCAGCGTGCGAACGATCCGCGCCGAAGGCGCAGTGTTTATTGGCCCAGCGCTTCAGCGCTGGGAGGACCCCCACCACAGGCGGCGGAGTCCGGTTAGGGACGGTGCCTGAAGAGCATTCTGCGGGACAGAAGCCAAGCCAATCGTGTATCTTTGCCGTGTCTGATTGGCTCGGTTCGCTTATGCAGCTTTTGAACCTGACACTGGCTGAACCACAGCACTTCTCTCTCCCGGAGAGGCTGCTCCTGATCGCGCTGATTGCGGTCTCCGTCGCGAGCTTCTGGCGACGCTTCGGCACGGTGCTCGAAAAGATCCTCCAATCAAAGAAGGACGCCGGCTTCCGCCTTTTCCCGATAGGCACGCGGGTCGGGGATTTCGTCTGGGAGGTGCTCTGCCAGGCCAAGGTCATCCGTCAGCGCCCGCTCCCCGGCTTGGCCCACGCATCTGTCTTCTGGGGCTTCTGCGCCTTTGTTCTGGTCACGCTGAATCACTTCGCAACCGGACTGGGCCTTGGCTTCCTCTCGCCCGAGGGCCGGTTTGGCCGCTTTTACTTCGATCTCGCTGCTGTCTTTGCCCTGGCCTGCGCTGCGGGCATTCTGGGACTCTTCGTCCGCCGCTTCCTGGTCCGGCCCAAATGGCTGGGCGAGAAGCTCTCCTACCAGTCCGGCATCGTCGCCTTCCTGATCTTTCTGCTGATGGTCACCTATCTGGCGTCGTTCTTCGTGGCGGATGCCAGCCCCGCCACGCGGTTTCTCTGGTGGGTACACACGCTGGCGCTGCTGAGCTTTCTGCCGATCATTCCGCACACGAAGCACCTGCACTTGATGCTGAGCCCGGCCACGGTCTTCCTCTCGCGCGGTGGCTTCAGCCAGATTCCGTCTCTTGTTGGTGATGAGGACTTTGGATTGGTCGCGGGCACGGACTTAACCCAATTAGTCAGCCTGCAAGCCTATTCCTGCGTCGAGTGCGGGCGATGCACCGAGCACTGCCCCGCCGCCAATACTGGCAAATTGCTCAACCCCAAGGAGATCATTCTCGGCCTGCGCGGCTACCTCAACGACCTCGGCCCCACATCATCGGAGCCGCTACTCGGCAAGTACAACTCCCAGGAGGCCGCTTTTCAATGCACAACCTGCGGGGCCTGCGAGTTTCAGTGCCCGGTGGGCATCGAGCACTTGCCAATCATAGTCGGCCTGCGGCGCGGTGCGGTCAACACGGAAGCATGGGAGAACGACTACGGGGCCAAGCTCTTCCTTACTTTGGAGCGCGGGTCAAATGCTCTGGGCCTTCCCGCCTCTGACCGCGACAAGTTCATCGATCGGGCCCGTCTGCCGCTCTTCGATGGGACGCAGGAGTACTGTCTTTGGCTGGGCTGCATGGGCGGCTACGATCCAAAGGGCCGCGAAATCGTCGCCGACCTTGCCCGCGTGATGAACTATCTGGGCGCGAGATATGGCGTCTTGCGCAAGGAGAAATGCACCGGCGACCCGGTGCGCCGCCTGGGCAACGATCTGCTCTTCCAGCAACTGGCCGAGGAAAACCTCAAGACGCTGGCCGACAACAAGGTGAAGCGGATCATTACCATCTGCCCTCACTGCGTGCGAACCATTCAGGAGGACTGGAAGGAGTACGGCACGCCGCCCCCGGTCGAGCATCACAGCGAGTTCTTGGCTCGCTTTGTGGAGATGCTGTCTCGTCCGGTAGGTCCGGGCTTTAGCCCGGACATCAGGATGGCCGAAACAAAGGGGGCTTCAGCCCCTGAGGAGGAACGAGCAGCCGCGGCCCAAACGGAGGGAGCCGGGGGGGCGTCGGAGGGTGCAGGAGTTTCGTTGAAGGGCACAGAAAGTCTGTCGGACGGTGCAGGAGCTTCGTCGGAGGGAGCCGGGGGTTTCAACCCCCGGAAATCTCCAGCCGCTCAAGAATGGGCTTTAGCCCCGGAGGCAAGCTCATCCATCGCGTCACAAGCTCCCGCACTCAACGTGACGAGCAAAGCGTCAGGGCACGACTTCAGTCGTGCCGATAAGGTCGCCAACATATCGGGGCCTTTAGGCCCTGCGGGCAAAGCTCAGGGCCCCGAAAAGATCGTCTTCCACGATCCCTGCTACCTGGGCCGCTATCGCAACGTCTACGAGGAGCCTCGCAAAGTTGTTGCGCAGGCCGGGGAACTGGTCGAGGCTCCGCGCAATCGTGAGCGCAGCTTCTGCTGCGGCGCGGGCGGCGGGCTTGCATTTCTAGGCGAAGAGACCGGCGAGCGCGTCAGCCATGTGCGCGCCACAGAACTAATTGCAACCGGAGCGAAAACTGTTGCAACGGCCTGCCCCTTCTGCAATAGCATGTTCCGCGATGCGCTGGCAGAGAGCGGCGAAGCCGCTCCGCAGTTGCTCGACATTGCTCAGTTAGCCGCGCGGGCATTGCCGAAAGACGAAGTGGAGCACCGAATTCCATGAAGGATGGAATATGAAAATCATCGTAGCCATCAAACAAGTTCCAGAGCGGGATGCGCAGGTGCGCATCGACGCTAGCGGCAAGTGGATTGAAGAGGCCGGGCTGCAATGGGCGCTGAACGAGTCCGACGCCTATGCCCTGGAACAGGCATTGCAGCTCAAGGAGAAGCACGGCGGCGAGGTCGTCGTCGTCAGCGCCGGGCCGGAGCGTGTGGGCTCGACGATCCGCGAGGCGTTGGCCAAGGGCGCCGACCGGGCAATTCATATCGACTGTGCTGACCTCGGCAACCGCGATGCGCTCGGCGTTGCGCGGTTGCTTGCCGCCGCCGTAAAGCCCGAAAATCCCGACCTCGTGCTGACCGGTCTGCAATCCGACGATCTCGGGCTGGGGCAGACAGGAGTGATTCTGGCTGAGTTGCTTGGCCTGCCCCACGCCTCGCTGATCCTGCATGTTGAGAAGACCGAGACCGGCTTGAGCGTGAAGCGCGAATGGGAAGAAGGCTGGTTCCAGACCGTCGAACTGCCGACGCCAGCCGTGCTGACGATTCAATCGGGCGGCAACAAACTGCGCTACGCAACGCTGATGGGCATCAAGCGCGCCAAAACCAAGGAGGTGCGCATTGTCGAGGCAACTGAGTTGTCCATCAACAGCGCGCCGGTGGTGGTCTTGGAGCGAGTCACGTTGCCAAACAGGCAGAAGTCTACCGAGATGCTATCCGGCACGGCGAAGGAAGCGGTTGCGGCGCTGGTTGAAAAGCTGAAGTTCGAAGCGAGGGTGCTATGAGCGGCATTTGGGTGGTGTTGGAAGAGCGCGATGGCCGCGTAAGCCGCATCAGTTGGGAGGCCGTGGCCGCCGGTCAGAAACTGGCTGCTCTCACCGGGTTGGCTGTGAATGCAGCGGTAGTCGACGCGCAGACTGAGAGCCTGGCAGCCGAGGCCGCAGTCAAGGCGCTGAGCAAGGTCGCTCGCGTGGAGCATCCACTGCTGGCGGCCTACACTGCCGATGGAACTTCGCTGGCTCTACAGCAGTTTTTTGAAGATGAGAAGCCGGATTATGTCATCTTTCCGCACTCCTATCAGGTGCGAGACTACGCTCCTGCGTTGGCCGCCCGGCTGGGCCAGACGCTGATCGGCGACGTAACCGCGATTGGCGGGGGCCCCGTCTTTACGCGGCAACTGATGCAGGGCCGGCTCAACGGTTCTTATAGGCACACAGGCGTCGGGCCATGCTTTGTCTCGGTACAGGCAGGAGCATTCCGAGCCGACACAGTCGAAGCTGGCGCGGCAGAGGTCGCGGTCTTCTCACCGCTAATCGAGGCAGCACAGCTTCACTCGAAGCCCGGCGAGCGCTACCGCGCCTCGGCGCAAACAGTGGACCTTGCTTCGGCGCAATTGATCGTGGGAGTAGGTCGAGGTATCAAGGACGCCGATAAGATCCCGTTGCTCCAGGAGTTGGCGACGGCGTTAAACGCGGAATTGGGCGCATCGAGGCCTATCTGCGACAACGGCTGGCTGCCCCTTGAACGGCAGATTGGCAGCTCCGGCCAAACCGTTTCGCCCAAGCTCTACCTGGCTGTCGGCATCTCAGGAGCCATCCAGCACCTGGTCGGTATGAAAGGTTCACAATGCGTGGTGGCCATCAACAAAGACCCTGGCGCGCCCATCTTTGAGGCTGCCGACTACGGCATTGTGGGTGATCTCTTCGAGGTGGTCCCGGCGCTTACCGAAGCCCTCAAGGCGGCCAAACAGTAAGACCCTCGTGGCCGGGTGAATGTTCCGGTATCCCACCCTTTCCGCAGAAAGAAGCGAAAAGGAGGGGGCACCAGCAATATGTAACCCTCTGGGCCGGCGACCAGGACTTCACCAGCCCATCCCTCTTGAGTAATCTGCTCCGAGCTTTCAACGCTCCAAAGATGCCCTTACCTGACGTGTCAGCTCTGACACACCGTGTGTGCCGTGACACGTTTCGAGTCCCTGTCCTCGTCGTTAATCCATTTGTTTTCAACCAATAGTCTTTGGCGGCCTGCTTGCATTTTGTCTGGGCGCAGGCGATTGGCAAGGGGGACGCGATGAAGGCTTTGATGCTCGGCAAACTGGTGATGGTGGTGGTTGCGGCGGTGGTTCTGGCAGCTCAGACGTTGGCGCAGCAAGTCGGCACTCCGGTCGCCGCACCCAAGCGCGTGATCGTGGTGAGCCTCGAAGACTGCAAGCTGGCCCTGGTCGAAGACGGTCAGGTAAAGAAGATCTACCCCGTCGCAGTCGGCAAGCCCGCCAGCCCCAGTCCCGAGGGCACCTTCACCATCGCGCGGCGCGTCGCCAACCCCATCTATCGCCACAACGGCAAGGTCGTCATGCCGGGACCGCACAACCCCGTGGGCACGCGTTGGATGGGCCTGAGCATTCCCGGCTACGGCATTCACGGAACCAACGAGCCCAACTCCATCGGCAAGCCCGCCTCTCACGGATGCGTTCGCATGGCCAAGGCCGACCTTGAGGAGTTCTATGAACTGGTCGCGGTGGGCGACACGGTGAAGCTGGTGGGCCAACGCAACGAGGAGACGGCGAAGCTGTTCGGCACCGGCCAGGCTCCAGCGGCGACGCAGCCCGTGCTTCTGGCGAAGGCAGAACCGCCGGTGGCACCTGCTACGGCGACAGTCGAGATGGCAGGCACCACAACAAATCAGGCGGCGACGCACGCAGCTATCTACGTTGCGGCTTTGCGGTAAATGGGGGCGAGCGATGCACCTGCTGACTGAAGCAATGAACGGGTTGGGAGCGGTACTGCTGCCGGTTGCTGTAGGGCTGCTCTTTGAGGAGATGACGTTTGGAGGACTGGTCCGGCTGATGCTGGCTCCATGGCCGGGAACCGGAAGACGCGGAACAACCGGCGACGGATCATTGTCGCTGGAATGTGAACACGGGGAGCGCAATAAACAAAAAGGAGAAGGAAAATGATCGCGTTGAAGCTGTTGTTGACGGTTGCGGGAGTCGTGTTGCTGGCTGCCGCGTTGGCGATTCCACTTTACAGTCTGTGGCTGCGCATCCGGGATGCGCGCCGCAAGACAGAAGAAGAATTTGCAGAGGTTGAACTCCGCGAGATCCCCTGGCGCGGTTCAGTGGCGCTGGTTCTGGTGGCATGCCTGCCTTTGCTGATTGCTGCCAGCATCGTCGTCGTTCCCAGCGGAATGGGCGGCGTGCGCGTTAGCCAGATCGGCGGCACGGAGCCTGGAACGCTTTATCCCGGTATGCACTTTGTCACACCGATGATCGAGAGCATCGAGCTCTTTGACCTGCGCGACCACCTCTTTACCGCCGGCGTAGCGGAGGAGACTGCGAAGGCCGCAGCGCAGAAGACCGGACTGACCGTGCAGTCGCTCGAAGGTCTCAACATCGGTCTGGCGGTGACCGTTCGTTACCGGCTGGACCCCAACAAGCTGGACAGCGTGCAGGCACACCTGCCCCAACCGGCGGATAAGCAACTGGTGCCGCCCGCAGTTGCAAGCGCATGGCGCGAGTTGGCGCCGTCGTACACAGTGCGCGAGATCTTCTCAACCAAGCGCGAGGAGATTCGCTCCAAGGCTACCGCGATGATCACTCGCAGGCTGGGCGCCGACGGCATTTTGGTTGAACAGGTCATGCTCTCCGACATTCAGTTGCCCGAGGAGTATGCGAAGGGTCTGGAAGGCTTGTTACTGAAGGAGCAGGAGGACGATCAAATGAGCGTCACCACTGACATCCAGCAGAAACAAGTGCGCATCGCCGAGTTGCAGGCAGAGGCCGAGGCTGTGCAGAAGGTCAAGGAAGCCGAGGGCGAGGCCCAGTCCAAGGTAGTTGAGGCCAAAGGCGAGGCCGACGCAATGCAATACACGCTGCCGCTCAAGGAGAAGCAGATCGAGCAGAGCAAACTCGAGGCCCAGGCGCGCAAAGAAGCCACCATCGAGAATGCCGACGCCGACGCGCAGGCTAAAGTGATCGACAGCAAGGCCGAACTACAGCGGCGCAACCTATTGGCAGAGGCCGAGGCCAGCCGAATCAAGTTGATCGCGACTGCAAACGCCGAGCGCATGACCAGCGAGGCGGAATTGTTGAACAAGTCGCCTCTGCTGATCAACAAGATCGTGGCCGAGCGGCTCTCTGACAAGATCCAGGTGCTCATGGTGCCATCGGACGGCAAGTTCTTCTTTGCCAACGATGTTTTCAAGAACATGGCCAATTCGCCGGTTGTCAAGCAGGAGATGGATTCTGAGTCCGATCCCGAGCCGAAGAACGGGCATTGAAAATCCGTTCAGCATGGGCGGGAGGCCCTATCACTCGCCCATGCTGAACATTCATCCTTTTTGGCTGATACGCAGGACGGATCGCCGAAGGCACCAAACGATATAATCCGCGCATACGAAGAATTCATGGAAAGTTGAACCCGATGAAGCTGACGTGGCTGATTGCGGCGGTTGCGAGTGGAGTGATTGGCCTGACGGCGAGCGCCACAGCCACACCCAGCCCGTGGGAGCAACCCGCTGCATCGCTCGCCGATGAGATTGCCGGAATTCTCGGACCGGGCCAGGCCCATCTCACCATTCGCAATATCTCGACCATTTCAACCGATGAGATTCCGGCAATTCGGCACCTGCTGGTGCTGGACTTGAAAGCGCGCGGCGTAACGACCTCGGAGGCGGAGACAGCCAACCTGCTTCGCATAACGCTGAGCGAGAATCTGCGGGAGCGGTTGTGGGTGGCCGAGATCGTCGAGGGGAACGAAACGCGGGTGGCGATGGTGCATGTGGATCGCTCGATCAGCAATGCAAAGCCAGTGAACGAGCAGATCCAATTGCGCAAGCAGACGGTCTTTGCGGCGCCGGAGCATATACCAAACGAATCCATTTTGTACGCGGACGAAAAAGACTCGCTGCTACTCCTGCTTCACCCGGAGGGCATCTCGGTCTTCAGCCGCACGTCAGAAGGCTGGCAGCGCCAATCCCATCTTTCCTTCAGCGCACAGCACACCTTGAGCCGCGACGCGCGCGGTCTTCTGAGTTCATCCGCCAATGGCTTTGCTGCCTTCATCCCCGGTCTTCAATGCACGATTGAACCATCCCCTGCCGAGAGCGCCGCTTCCCCCTGGTCTCATCGATGCCGCCCCAGCGACGATCCCTGGCCCATTGCAGTTGGGCCGATCGCACAAGCCAATACGACAAATGGCGCAGCCTCTCTCAAAGCCTTCTACAACGCGGCCCGCAACTACTTCACGGGCGTCGTCACACCTAGCCTTGGCGTCGACCTGCCTCCGTTCTATTCGGCATCCGTGTTTCCCCGCCCTGCGTCAAACGTCGCGCTGCTCGTTAATGGCATCGACGGCAAGGTGCAACTAGTTGAGAACGGCGCGCTCAGGCCCGTCATCGGCACGCGCGACTGGGGCAGCGATTTTGCTGCGCTCAACTCAGGCTGCGGCGCGGGCACGCAGATTATCGCCTCCGGCTCCGGCGAGGCCCTCAGCGACAGCCTTCGCGCCTATGAACTTCCCGCGTTGGAGGCAATTCCGGCCAGCGCTCCGCTCGCCATGGAGGGCACCGTTACAGCGCTCTGGGGCGCGCCCGACGGCAAGAGCGTTCTCGCCGTTGTGCGAAAGACCGCCGGCCTCGGCTCGGCGGAATCCTACGAGGTGGACCGTGTTACGGCAAGTTGTAATTAGTTTTCTCGTGGCCTTGCTGGCGCTTCCCGCCGCAGGGCGCACGCGCCCCCACTTCGGCGGCACGCTGCGCGTCGAGATCGAGGGCGATCCCTGGCAGCGCGCCGGCGGAGTGGCACGACGGCTGGTCCTGGACGGCCTCACCAGCTCAAGCGCCGATGGAACTCCGCAGGCTGCCTTGGCCACAGAATGGAAGTCCGAAGACAACGATCATCGCTGGCAGTTTCGGCTCAGGTCCGGCGTTCACTTCCACGACGGCACGCCCCTCACCTCGGTCAATGTTGTGGCCTCACTGACCGCCCTCTGCGCTGCGGGATGCCCGTGGACGGCCGTTCATGCTGTAGGCTCTTCGGTCGTCTTCACCAGCGACTCGCCGCTGCCCAACCTCCCCTCTCTGCTGGCCGCTGACGACTACAGCATCGCCCTCACAATCACCGAAAACGGCTCGACACCCGCTGGGAACATCGGCACCGGGCCTTTTCAGCTCACTGGCTTTGCGAGTGGAGTGCTGACGCTTGCCGCGAACGACAACTGCTGGCGGGGCCGGCCATTTCTCGACGGCATCGAAATCCGCGTCCACCGCTCGATCCGCGACCAGTGGCTTGACCTCTCGGTGGGCAGGGCCGATCTGGTTGAGGTTCCCGCAGAGCAGTTGCGCCAGGCCAGAGAGCAGCGGCTGACCATCGTGGCCTCGCCACCCGCCACGCTGCTGGCGCTTCAGGTTGCGGACTCCGGCGTTCTCGGCAACCCCAACTTGCGTGCGGCCATCGCGCTCGCCATCGACCGCAGCGCGCTCTCCAATGTGATCTTTCAAAGACAAGGCGAGGTCACGGCCAGCCTGCTTCCCGCCGCTCTCACAGGCTACTCGTTCCTCTTTCCCACCGCCCGCGACCTCAACAAAGCACATGAACTTCGCGGCGGACTCGCTCCGCCGCCACTCGCCATGGCGGTCGAGGGCGACGGCGCCATGCAACTTGCGGCACAGCGGATCGCCCTCAGCCTCCACGAGGCGGGCTTTACGGTGCAGGTTTCCCAATCGGCGCGACATACCGACCTCGTTCTACGGCAGCTTCCGCTCGCAGGTTCACAGCCTTCGGCGGCCCTGGCCTCACTGCTTCAGGCGGCTGGTCAAGCCACACCGGCAGAGGCCGGTGACACAGCTTCAGTTTTCAAAGTGGAACATGATGTTCTTGCCCGCAACACACTCATTCCGCTGCTTTATCTTCCTCGCGCATTTGCGGTAAGCGGCCGGGTACGCGACCTGCGGCTGGCCGCCGATGGCGTGCCCGATCTGGCCGGTGTCTCACTGGAGGATGCGCCGTGAGTCTTCGCCAGAAGTTGCTGCTGCTGATCTCGCTCACGGTGACGGCTGCTGTCGCGGCAGTGGCGTGGACGGTGCTCGTTCGCATCCGCCAGGTCTTCGATGACCGCGACCGGCAAGAGACGGCGCTCTTCGTCAGCCAGTTCCAGCGAGAATTCCAGCACCGTTCGACCGAGGTGGCTGCCGCTGTCGAGCGCATGGCCGCAACAGAACACCTCCGCTCGATGGCCTTTGAACTCGCCCAGACCGGAGACGGATCGCCTTATCTGACCGAGGCGGCGAGCTTGGCGCAGGAGGCGCAACTCGATTTTCTAGAGATCGTCGGACCAGACGGCAGCATCGTCAGCTCCGCGCAGTGGCCAGCGCGTTTCGGCTACCCGGAACCTGCCGCCTCGCAGACCGCCCAATCTCCATTCCTCAAGCGCGAAGAGCTACCCGACGGCAGCACGGCCCTGGGCCTCTTTGCTGTGCGCGCCGTGGGCAAAGCGGAGTCAGCGGGTGCTGCTGCGTCGCCGACTCTCCGCCTGATCGGCGGCAAACGGCTGGACCAGAGCTTTCTTGCAGATCTGCCCGTCACTCCGGGAATGCAGATCTGCCTCTACAGCGACGGTGGGCTCGACGGGAGCACCAATCCGGACGGCACCCCAGCCGCCGGCCCTGCTGCTGCATTCGACCCCAAGAGGCTTGCGGGCGCAACGGGCGATGCGCCGGGGGCAGCCAGCTACCAGCCGCTGATCGAGGCTGCGTTCAAGACCGGCCAGCAGTCGAGCGGCATCCTCTACCTGACCAGCCGCCGCGAAGACAGCGTGAACGCGACAGCGATTCCGCTCAAGAATGAGTCGGGCGCCGTCTTGGCTGTGCTCACCGTGGGTGTCTCGCGCGCCGGCTTGATCCAGGCTGAACAGCACATCAAGGCGATTGCTTATGGCGTAGCCGCCGCCGGGATTCTGCTGGCAGTTATCTTCAGTTTGTGGATCGCGGCGCGCATTTCGCGCCCCATCGAAAAATTGGCCCGCGCGGCAGAAGAGGTGGCAAACGGCAACTGGGAGGCGCGCGTGGAACGGCCAGGGAACGGGCGTGACGAGTTGAGCGTATTGGCGCGCAGCTTCAACCACATGACCGGCCAGCTCGCCAGCCAGCGCGAACGGTTAGTGCAGAGCGAGCGTGTTGCCGCATGGCGCGAGTTGGCTCGGCGGCTGGCTCACGAACTCAAGAATCCGCTCTTCCCCCTGCAACTGACCGTCGAAAACCTGGTGCGGGCTCGCGAACTGTCTCCGGAGGAGTTCGACGAAGTCTTCCGCGAAAGCACACAAACGCTGGGCATAGAGATCGCCAACCTCAAGACAATCATTGGCCGTTTCAGCGACTTCAGCAAGATGCCCAAGCCCGAGTTGGAGCGCATCGACGCCAAAGATCTTGTTGAGCGCGTGCTCTCGCTTTACGGAAACGCGGGTGCGCAGAGCGAGGCGAAGATTCGATTCGAGAGCGATCTGGCCAATGAGCCGATGCCGCTGATGGCCGACCCCGAACTGCTGCACCGCGCGCTGAGCAATCTTGTCTTGAACGCAATGGACGCGATGCCTGAAGGCGGCACGCTGAGCCTCTCGGCCAAGCCTCTGGGAGATAAGATTGAGATTCGCGTCGCCGATACGGGCGAGGGACTCACGCCCGAGGAGTGCGATCGGCTGTTTACTCCCTACTACACCACGAAGCAGCATGGAACCGGCCTTGGCCTGGCGATTGTGCAGTCGGTGGTGGCCGACCACGGAGGCGCCATCGCCGTCGAAAGCCGGCCCGGGGGCGGAGCTCTCTTTGTGATCACGTTGCCTAAGGCCGTCGAGGCAAAACCATGACACCAAAAGCGAAGATTCTGATCGTCGACGATGAGGCCAACACCCTGGCTTCGCTCTCCCGCGCCTTTCGGCTGGCGGGCCACGAGGCCGTGGTTTGCGACCACGCGGCTCGCGCCCTGGAACTGGCATTGACGCAGCCCTTCGACCTGATCCTGAGCGATGTGGTAATGCCCAAGCGCGACGGCCTTGCGCTGCTCGAAGATCTGAAAAACGCGGACGTGACCGCGCCAGTCGTGATGATGAGCGGTCAGGCGCACATCGAGATGGCGGTCCGTGCAACACGGCTAGGCGCGATGGATTTTCTTGAGAAGCCGCTCTCCACCGAAAAGCTGCTGGTGACGGTCGAGAACGCTCTTAAACTCACGCGCCTCGAGACCGAGAATCAGGACCTGCGCAGCCGCGTCGGCAAGCACACCCTGGTTTGGACAGGCGAGACGATGCGCCGGGTGATGGCGCAGATCGAGCGCGTGGCGGCCAGCGAGTCGCGCATCTGCATCTACGGCGAGACCGGGACGGGCAAGGAACTGGTGGCACGGACTTTGCATGAAAAGAGCAACCGCGCGGCAGGGCCATTCGTGACTCTCAATTGTGCTGCGGTTCCGGCGGAGCTGATCGAGAGCGAACTCTTTGGCCACGAAAAGGGCTCCTTTACCGGCGCGGCGCAGAGGCACACGGGCAAATTCGAGCAGGCCCACCGCGGGACCCTCTTTCTCGACGAGATCGGCGATATGCCGGCCGCGATGCAGGCCAAGCTGCTGCGAGTGCTCGAGGAGGGCGAGGTCGAGCGCATTGGCTCAGGCAAGCCGACCACGGTCGATGTTCGCGTCGTGGTCGCGACGCATCGCAATCTGGAGCAACTGGTTGAGTCCGGCGGTTTTCGGCGCGACCTCTATCATCGGGTCGTGGTCTTTCCCGTCGAACTGCCACCGCTGCGGCAGCGGCGTGAGGACCTGCCCGCCCTGGTCGACCACTTCGCCCGACAGGTAAGCGCGCAAAACGGATGGAAGCCAGTTCCCTTCTCCGCTGAGGCGATTGAGGCGCTCAAACGATACCGCTGGCCGGGCAACATCCGCGAGTTGCGCAATGTGGTCGAACGGCTGCTCCTGCTGGCCGGAGCGGAGGTAGATGCGGAAGCGGTTGCGCTGGCGTTGCCCGCCATAAATTCGTCTACAAAGGTCTCAGTGTTGTCCGATTCCGACGCCTCTGCCCCACTCTCCGAGCGCGTGATGGCCTTCGAGCGGGCGACCGTGCTGGCTGAACTCGACCGGCACAATCGCAACGTTTCCCAGACGGCGAAGTCACTGGGTTTGGAACGAAGCCATCTCTACAAAAAATGCCAGCAGTTAGGCATTGACCTGCAAAGCCTGCCCGACCGCGAATGAAGCTGTCTCGGATCGAACACCAGAGCTTCTATAAAAGCAAGGATTCTCTAACTCACCAACTCCATCGCCCGGATCGTCTCTTTGCGGACGGTGAGCCGCTCCACGAGATCCGTGCGCACCTCGAAACCTCGACCAGGAGTCTCTGAAATAGCGATCTCGCCTGCCGGTGAAACCGTGACTTCGGGCTCGATGATGTCTTCAGCCCAGTAGCGCGCCGAGGCGGAGACGTCGCCGGGCAGAGTGAAGTTTTCCAGCGTCGACAAAGCGATGTTATGCGAGCGGCCCACGCCCGACTCCAGCATTCCGCCACACCAGACGGGAATGCCGCGCTCCTGTGCGGCGTTGTGCACGCCGATGGCCTCGGAGAAGCCGCCGACGCGGCCCAGCTTGATGTTGATGATCCGGCACGACTCCATCTCGATGGCGGCCAGCGCATCGCGGCGGTTGTGGATCGATTCGTCCAGGCAGATGGGAGTGTTGAGGCGCGTTTGCAGCATCGAGTGGTAGTAGAAGTCATCGTGCCAGAGCGGCTGCTCGATCATCAGCAGGTCGAATGCATCGAAGCTAACGAGATGATCGGCATCGCGGAGCCGGTAAGCCGAGTTGGCGTCGCAACTGAGCATGATGCCGGGCCAGCGGCTGCGGACCTTGTCGAAAACCTCGACATCCCAGCCCGGTTTGCACTTGAGCTTGATGCGTTGGTAGCCCGCCGCCAGTTCACTCTCGATGATTGCCATGAGTTCGGGAATCGAAGATTGTATTCCCAACGAAACGCCACAGGGAATCCGTTCGCGAACGCCGCCGATCAAATGGGCGAGCGAAACCTCTTGCCGTTGCGCCTCCAGATCCCAAATCGCGTTCTCCAACATTGCCTTGGCCATGCGATTCCCGCGAATCTTGCGGAAGATCTTCGGGCACTCGCCGCCGTGTGCGGGAGACTCCGCTGCCATCATCGGCCCTAATTCTCTGACGACCAGAGCCCAGGCGGTATCGGTCGATTCGGCTGAGAAGTGTGGCCGCTCACCTGCCGTGCACTCGCCCCAGCCGGTCAATCCCTCTGACTTGATCTCCGCCAGCAGGATTCTGCGATTGCGGGTGACGCCAAAGCTGGTTTCAAAGGGACGGACAAGCGGCATGTGGAGTTCGCGCAGGATGATCGCATCGATTTTCATAGAGTATCTTGAGCTCCTTGAGATTTGAGGCCGCTTTCGGCCTGAGTGAGGTGACCCAACTCGAAGACTCCATTTCCTTTCGCATCCAGGGTGTAACCAACAACGGCTAACCCCCGTGAAAACGCTTGCTGAAACTTGTTGCGATTCTCCAATTGAAGCGCTAGCGCCTGCTCCCGGCCTGCATCCGAGGCCTTCCACTCGTAGATTGAGGCTGGAACCGAAATGCGTTCCTCGATGACTCTTGCAATTGCCGGCCGGCCATCGATGATGTCCTCGACTCTGGGCGAATCGAGGCGCCATTCGGCGACGAGGCGATCGGTCGGGAGCCCACCCTGTAGACGAGAAGAGGATACACCATAGAAATCCACCTCGTACCGGCAGGCAATAGCTCCCAGCTTGCAGAGATTGAGATAAGCGTTCTTGATCTCCAGCGGATCGAAGGTCCATTCGATGAGGCCGATGCCGCGCTCCATTGCCTCAATTCGCTGCGCGAGCTTGAGCTTCATGCCGAGGCCGCGATTGCGGTAGCCCTCGCGAACGGCAAGCATGTGGGAGTGCAGATAGGGTCTCAGCGACCCGTTGATTCCTTTCACTCCGGGCAGGGAAAGCACGAAGCCCACCAGCGCTTCCGGTCGATCCCCTGCACGAATGCCTGAGATCTCTTTGTCGAAGGCGCCGATGACCTGCCCGCCAACTTTCTGCCACACCAGAAATGCCTTGCGCGGGATCACGTCCGTAGGGTCGTAGCCCCAGGTCTCGATCTCAAGCCGGACGCAGGCCTCCAGTTCGTCATGGCCCGAGCAGGAGCGGATCGCGATCACGGCTTGGCCTCCGGATTGGGGACGGCCAGTCTGCGCTTCGCCTGCGCCCAGAGTGCTTCCAATTCATCGGGCGCCAGTTCTTCAAGGGGCCGTTCAGAGGCCAGTTCCATCTCGCGGAAGCGCTGCCGGAAGCGAAGGTTGCAGCCGCGCAGAGCCATCTCGGCGTCGACGCCCAGGTGGCGGCCGAGGTTGACCACGGTAAAGAGCAGGTCGCCCATCTCGGCCTCGACGGCGGGCTTGCGACTCGGGTCTCCAGAGGAGGCCTCGACCTCAAGTTCAGCGGTCTCCTCGGCCAACTTGGGCAGCAGATCTCGCCAGTTGGGCCAGTCAAAGCCGGATTTTTGCGCCTTGGCGCCTAGCTTGGCGGCCTCGGCCAGCGCGGGCATTGCACGCTGAACGGAATCGAGCCGCGAGGCCGGATGCCTTTGCGCCGCAGGCGCGCCGGCTGCATGCAATGCCTCCGCCGCCTTGATCTCCTCCCAGTTGCGCAGCACGGCCGCCGAGGCGCCTTGCACATCGGCATCGACATTGGCCCGGTTGCCGGCGGCCCTAGAAGCCTCCTCGCCGAAGACGTGAGGGTGGCGGCGAATCAGCTTTTTGTTCAAGTGGCCGAGGACATCGGCGATGGTGAAATGGCCTTCGTTGGCCGCCATCTCGGCATAGAAGAGCACCTGGAGCAGCAGGTCGCCTAACTCCTCTGCCAGATGCGGGAAGTCGCGGCGCTCGATGGCGTCGAAGACCTCGTAGGCCTCTTCGAGGGTGTATTTGCGAATGGTGTCGAAGGATTGCTCGCGGTCCCAGGGGCAGCCACCGGGAGCGCGCAGCCGGGCCATGATCTCAACCGACCGCTCGAACAACGCCGCCGCCCGTGCGGGATCGGTTGCGAGTGGCGCGGAGGCCTGTGCCGTGGGACGCTCGGAAGAAAGGTCCATGCATCTCCAGTCTACCTTGCGCGTAAGCGACGGTAATGGCTGTTGCGTCTCAAGAACGTATACTCGACTTCGACATGCTTCACATTCTTGGAACGATCTTTGCCGGTCTGTTGGGGCTTTCGTTTGGCAGCCTGCTCAACGTGTGTGTACTGCGCTGGCCCAGGGGCGAGAGCATCGTCCGCCCACGCTCCCACTGCCGCGGTTGCGGCCGCACACTTGCATGGTGGGAGATCCTGCCCGTCGTCAGTTGGCTCTTTTTGCGCGGACGCTGCCGCACCTGCCATATCCCGGTTAGCTGCCGCTATCCGCTGATCGAGCTGGCCGTCGGCGTACCTTGTGCGATTGCGGGGTGGCAATGGCTCGGGGGACTGCTGGCGCCGGATTTGCCACCGCTCTTCTACTACAGCTCGATGATTGTCTTCTTCGGGAAGATGATCCTGACCTGGCTGCTGGTGGCACTGGCTGTGCTCGATGCCGAGAATCTGTGGCTGCCGGACTGGTTGACGCTGCCCGGAGCCGCACTGGGATTCATCGCGTATCTTCTGCGATACAGAGTGATTTCTGAGTCCGTTCTGATCGCATATGGCAAGTTCGTTTTGCACGAGCGTAGCCTCTCGTTGGGGGCGTTGAATCGGCTTCTCGGCATTCTGGCCGCGGCCGCTCTTATCCTGCTGATCCGCTGGGTTTATTGGCTGATCCGCCGCCGCGAGGGGATCGGGCTGGGCGACGCCAAGCTGATGGCAATGCTGGCCGCTTGGCTTGGCCTGCCCGGCGCTCTGCTGGCCTTTTTGCTGGGATTTGTGCTGGGGACGTTATTTGGAGTCGCGCTGCTGGCGATCCCAGCTGCAAATAAAGCCGGCGGTAGTTGGGCTCTGAAGAAGCTGCCACTCGGGACTTTTCTCTGCGTTGGCGGAATGATCAGCAGCTTGTGGGGACAATCCATCATCGCTGCCTATCTGCGATGGGCCGGACTTTGAGCGTTATTGCTGCGGCCCAGTTGCCGGCGGCTTGCTGGATGCGGCGTTCTTTCCGTTGGCAATCTCCGGCTCTCTCAGAGCCTTGATTGCCTCTTTGCCGTGGCGGCTGTCGGGATCGAATTCGGCAACCTTCTGATAATTCGCGCGCGCATCGGCGAGGTTGCCCAAATGGCGGGCGGCCTCAGCGAGCCCCCAGTAGACATCGGGATTTTCAGGGTCCAGCACCAGGGCGGACTCGAATCGCGATTGTGCCGCCTTCCAGTTCTTCGTCTGCAGGTAATAGCCGCCCACTTCTAGATCCTTAGAGGCAGCCTCTTGATGAGTGGGCTCCTTGATGACCAGCATCTTCTTCTTGCTCTTTTCAGGCTGATCGTCATCCGGGCGGGTCAGCACACTCTCCAATCCGGCACGACTGGAACTCGATTCTTCGCTTTGACCGTTTGCGGCTTCTGGCACGGGGTCATCCGGAGAGCGAACAGGATCAAGATCGTCGCCCGGAAACGATGCCGGAGCGTTTTCTGCCCCGTAATAGGTGCCGTCGGGCAACGCAGGTGCGCTCTTCGTTGGCATCACCGGAACCGTGCTTGTATCCTCGGGAAAGGGATTGAGGCTGGAGTGTGAGGATTGCGCCGGTTTCTCACTCTCGTCCGCAGGCTTGCTCTGGCCGGTCACCGCCGGATCGCTTGTTGCCGGCGCCTGAGCAAGAAGTCGCGGCGTCGCCGCCAAGCAGACCGCAAGTACCAGTACAACCGAGAAAATCCGTTTCATCTTTCAACGCCTCATGCTTGAGCTATGCTCGCCGAAAATCAACCGATCGCTGACCACTGAAAAATGGTACGATGCGATTCATACCGGTCCAAAGGAAAGCATCGCACACTCGCATGGGACTTATCATCCGCTCATCCGCCATCCACGCCGCGGGCTGCTACACCACAACTGCGATCCGCAAAGGGGCCCGCGTAGCCGAATACACCGGCCACCGGTTGACCAAAACCGAAGCCGACACCGCCTACGAGGCTTCTCCCATCACCTACCTGTTTGGACTTGGGAGTGGCGAGATGGTCATCGACGGCCACTGCACTGCCATGTTTATCAACCACAGTTGCGATGCCAACTGCGAGACCAGCGAGGAAGACGACCGGGTGTGGATCAAGGCGATCCGAAAGATCGCCGCAGGCGAGGAGATCACCTACGACTATTGCCTCTACGACGGCGGCGACGATGAAGCCCTGTGTAACTGCGGCGCAAAGAACTGCCGCGGCACGATGTATTCGAATGAAGAGGTTCGCCGGCGCAAGGCTACCGCCAAAAAGGCCGCTAAGAAAGCTGCCGAAGCGGAGCGCGGCAGACGCAAGGCCGACAAAAGCGCAAAGACTGCCAGGGGATAGGGTGAAGACTCTCATGGTCCGCACCCGATGCGCCAGAATCTGCCGGCGCTCAGATCAACCGGCCAAAATGGGTATAGCCGGGCCTTCGATCGCCGGCTTGACGACCGGCACGTCAGATTTAACGTAGGCGATCTTGCCTGCGTCGATCTCGTCCTGAGCGATGCGGCATGGCTTGGTGGATTGTGTGGGAACAAGGGCGTGAGAGCCGCTCTGCAACTGCCGTGCGCGACGTGCGGCCACCAGAACCTTGCGATAGTTCGAGTCGAAGCCAGTTTCAATCGTCATCGGAGTCCTCGTCGAAATCCAGAAACTGCTGGCCGGAGTCGCGGCCAATGCCGAATGCATCCAGCACAGGCTTTACCCGCTCATAAGAGTTGACTCGCAGGCAGCCCGCAGCCACTTCGAGCACGCGTCGCGAGCGAAAGGTGATCGGCTCGTCGTGGCGATAGAAGCGTTCGGCCTGCACGATGGCCTCCAGTTGCGCCACCGCACGGTCCAGAATATCGTTGACCAAAATATAGCTGTATTCGCAATAATTCTCAATCTCCTTGCGCGCCTCGCTGAGCCGGCGGTAGACCTCGACCTCGTCCTCGACGCCCTCGGCCCGGCTGCGGTTGCGCAATCGGGTGCGCAGCACCTTGGGGTTCGGAGGCAGTACAAAGATGCTGACCGCCTCCGGCATGGCGGCCCGCACCTGCGCCGCACCCTGCACGTCGATGTCGAGCACCAGGTCGCGGCCGGCGAGCCGGGCCTGTTCGAGCGACGAGCGCGGTGTCCCATAGAGGTCTTTGCCGAAAACCTCGGCGTACTCCAGGAATTCGCCCGCGGCCAACATTCGCTCAAACTCCTCGCGGCTGGCGAAGTGGTATTCGCGCCCGTCCTGCTCGGAGCCGCGTGGCTGGCGCGTCGTCCATGAGACGGAGAATTCGATGCCCGTCAACTGCTTGCGCACCTCGTTGACCAGCGTACTCTTGCCCGAACCGGAGGGCGCCGAAATGATAAAGAGAATCCCTGCCATATTGCCCTTCGGTCAGTGGTCGGTGAAATAGTGAAAACGTGAAGAAGTAAAAAAGCGAGAAAAACGGAATTATTGCCATTCTCTGCGACAATTCAAGAGCATTTCCCGATGGCCGAGGCTGCTCATCCCGCCGGAGCAAGACCGTTCACTACTTCACTTTCACTACTCCACTGTTTCATTCACTGATTCACTATTCTACGTTCTGGATCTGCTCTCTGGCCTTTTCGATCTCCGATTTCATGGCCAGACCCAGTTCGGTAATGTGAGTTCCCTTCCCGCCGATGCCGCCTGTCTTCGAGAGTAGTGTGTTGGCCTCGCGGTTCATTTCCTGAAGCAGGAAATCGAGCTTCTTGCCCATCTCGCCGCCGCCCCTCAGCAGTTCACGGAAGTGGCCGATGTGGGTCGTCATGCGGGCAAGTTCTTCCGAGATGTCGCTGCGCTCAACCAATACGGCAACCTCCTCAAGCACCCGTTGGCGGTTGAAGTCAGCGCCGGTAGCGGCCTGTAATCGTTCGCTCAGCCGGGCCTGAAAGCGCTCCTCGATTTCGGGCCGTAGCGTGGCCACACCCTCGGTGGCCTCCGCCAGTCGGTCCAGTGTACCGTGAAGAACGGCTTCAAGCGCTTCGCCTTCCCTTGCCCGCATGGTCTTCAACTGCTCGATCAGCGGACCAATCTCGCGCTGCACGCTTTCGGTGATCGCAGCCTGATCCTCATCGCCACTGGAGCGGTTGTCGTTTTGCAGCGCACCGGGCAAACGCAGAATAGCGTTCAACTCGGGCTCGCCGCCGAGTCCATGCTCCTCACGTGCGGCGGCGAAGGCAGCCAGGTAACCGTTGACCAATTCGCGGTTGTAGCCGGCGGTCTGCTGAGTGGACCGGTCGATGGAGAGCGTCAGATCCACATGTCCGCGAATCAGATTGTCTTTGATCGCCTTGCGCATCTCCATCTCCAGCGCATCGAGGCCCGAGGGCAGGCGCAACTGCACATCGAGAAAGCGGTGATTGACGGTCTTGATGGTGAGCGTATAACTCAACTGGCGCTCATTGGGCAGGGTTACGCGAACCTGAGAGCGCGCAAACCCGGTCATCGAATAAATCGGCATAGCTTCCTTTTCCTATTCCCTGGTCCCTATTCCCTGCTCTTCCGGCATTTCCATGAATTGCAGTTGATAAAGCCTCTGATAGGTAGGTGACGTGGTCAACAGTTCCTCATGCGGCCCGATCGCGGTAATGCGCCCGTCTTCGAGAACGGCGATGCGGTTGGCGCGGCGAATGGTTCCCAACCGGTGGGCGATGACCAGAACCGTGCGGTTCTGCATCAGGTTTGCCAGTGCGATCTGAACCAATGACTCGCTTTCGGCATCGAGCGAAGAAGTGGCCTCGTCGAGAATCAAAATCGGTGCGTTCTTCAAAAGGGCCCGGGCGATAGCCAGGCGCTGGCGCTCGCCGCCAGAGAGACGGAAGCCCTTCTCGCCGATGATCGTGTCGTAACCCTGCGGCATACGCAGGATGAAGTCGTGAGCCAGAGCATTTTGTGCGGCCTCTTCTACTAGCTTCATGTCAACTTCGGGCTGGCCGTAGGCGATATTACCGCGCACTGTGTCATTAAAAAGAATCGTCTCCTGCGTCACCTGTGCAACCTGACGGCGGAGTGAGCCAAGCGTCAGATCGCGCAGGTCGTGGCTGTCGATTAGAATGCGGCCAGAGGTCACATCGAAGAATCGTGGAATCAGGTTGACCAGCGTCGACTTTCCCGCGCCGCTGGGGCCCACCAGCGCCAGCACCTCGCCGGCCTGAACGTCGAGATCGACGTTGTGCAGGATCTGGTGCTCGCCCTCTTCTGTTGAGTAGGAGAAACCCACATTCTCGAATCGAATCGATTTCTTGAAGGTTTTGAAAACGGCTGCCCTCGGCATTTCCTTCACGTCGTCCTCAGCGTCGAAGAAGCTGAAGATGGACATGGAAGCCCCCATCGCCTGCTGAAAGCTGTTGTAAAAGAAAGCGAACTTGCGCACCGGGTCATAGAGCTTGAAGAGCAAGATGATGAAGGCGCCGAAGAGGCCCATGGTCATGTGACCATGAAGGATTTCATTGCGCCCGATAAAGAGCATCATGGCAATGGCCACCGCCCCTATCGAGTCCATAAGGGGCGAACTGATGGATTGAATGCGAACGCTGCGCAGGTTGGCGCGGAAGAGGCGCTTGGCGGCGGTCTTGAAGCGCACGACCTCCCACAGCTCGGTGTTGAAGGCCTTGACGATGCGGTTGCCGGTCACTGTCTCATGTAGGATGTTCTGAATCTCAGCCAGTTTGTCCTGCCCGGAGCGGGTGCGAGTGCGCACTTCCCTGCCGATCTTGCGTGCCGATGTCACCACGACGGGGATGAAAAGTAGCAGAGACCAGCTGAGTTCGCCTCCCAGACGAATGACAAAGAACAGGCCAACGACAAAGGTGAAGAATTGCTGAAGAAACTCGCTGATGACCGAACTAAGCGCAATCTGCACTCGATCCACATCGTTGATGAGTGTAGAGAGAATGGTGCCCGTGGCGTATTTGTGGAAGAAGCTCGATGAGCGCCGCATTGTCGCTTCGTAGAGGTGGTTGCGCAGATCGGTAATGGTGGCGAAACCCGCATAGTTGACCAGGTAGGTGCCGGTGTAATCGCACAGTCCCTTAGCCAATGTCGAAATCACCAGCGCAAATGCCACCACACTCCATGCATTGTGCATATGCAGGAAATGGGGGATCATAAATCTCAAATCGAGTTGCCAATCGCTCTTGGGGAGACCAAGCAGAATTGGGCCTTCGGGGGCATCGGGCCTTAAGACCTGATCGAAGATGGGCTGGAGGAGTAAAACGCGGAAGGTGTCGAGGACGCCAACGGCAGCCAGCAGAATCACTCCGGGCAGCCATTGCAGCGAATAGGGCAGCCCATAGCGCAGCAGGCGCAGGAATCTCTTCATGCTGGCCGACCCGCGTGGCGGATGTGAAACTCCATCCCCGCATTATATCTGCCGGATGCAGTGGGTGTTGTCGGAGCCATCGCAGGAAGATTGACGCAAGTTAACTTCGATGGTCCGGCATCCGCGAGCAATCCGACTGTGAACATTTAGAATGGAGAGGATCGGAAAAATGTCCTTCGTCGGCCTTGACCGGCGGGAAAGTTCGCACTCAATCTCATGCAACGTTGGTCCAGGCTCTTCATTCCCACTCTTCGCGAGGCCCCGGCAGACGCCGAAGTGGCCAGCCACAGGTTTCTGGTTCGCGCCGGCTACATCCGGCAGCTGGGCGCCGGCATCTACAACTATCTGTTTCTCGGGCAGCGGTCGATCAACAAGATTATCGGCATCGTGCGCGAGGAGATGGACCGGATCGGCCAGGAGTTTTACCTGCCGGCGATCCAGCCGAAGGAGCCGTGGGAGAAGAGCGGGCGCTGGACAGTCATGGGCGACAATATGTTCCGGCTCAGGGACCGCAAGGGCGCGGACCTCTGCCTGGGCATGACGCACGAAGAGATCATGACCACCATCGCGGCCAACGAACTGCGCAGCTACAAGCAGTTGCCGCAGATCTGGTACCAGATCCAGACCAAGTTTCGCGACGAAGCCCGGCCCAAGTCGGGACTGCTGCGCACGCGCCAGTTCACGATGAAGGACAGCTATTCCTTTGATATTGATAAGGCAGGCCTGGACAAGAGCTTCGACCTGCACGACGCCGTCTATCGCAGGATCTTCACGCGCTGCGGGTTGAGGTTTGTTGCCGTCGAGGCGGATTCGGGCTCGATGGGCGGCTCGCAGTCGCAGGAGTTCATGGTTTACACAGACGCGGGCGAGGATCTGATTGCAAGCTGCCCGGTCTGCGGCTACGCGGCAAACACCGAGAAGGCAACTTCACAACTTGCGCCGGTTACTGAACTGGAGCCGACTGGCGATGGTGAGCCGGAGCTGGTGCATACGCCCGGTTGCGGCGCAATTGCCGATGTGGCGGCGTTCTTCAAGATGGCCGAATCGTCGGATATTAAATGCGTGGCGTACATGGCGCTGTGGCGAGGCACGAAAGACAAGCTGGACAGCTGGCGCGGTGTTGCGGTCTTTTTGCGCGGCGACCACCAGGTCAACGAGACCAAGCTGCTGGGAGCAATCGGCGCGGCTGAGCTGCGCACAATGCAAGCCGAAGAGTTACAACAGTTCTTCAACGGGCCGGCTGGCTTCCTAGGACCCGTGGGCCTCAAGCCCAATGCCAAGCCTCGGGAAGACGGACTTACAGTGGTCGTCGACGATACTCTCGAAGACCGCAAAAACATGGTTGCCGGCGCCAACAAACTGGATTATCACCTGCGCAACGTGACGCCGGGTCGCGATTTTTCGTGGACACTCACGGCCAACATCCGTACCGTAAACGAGGGCGAGGGCTGCCCGAAAGACGGTTGCTCAGGCAAGCTCGTCGTCGGCAAGGCCGTCGAGATCGGCCATATCTTCAAGCTCGGCAATAAGTACACCGAATCGATGGGCTCACGGGTGCTCGACGTGAACGGCAAGGAAGTGACGCCGATCATGGGCTGCTATGGCATCGGCATCGAGCGAATCCTGACAGCGGCGATCGAACAGTCGAACGACAAAAACGGATTCTGGCTACCGGCTTCGATTGCGCCATTCACCGTGGTGGTCACGGTAACCAACATGACCGATGCGCTGCTGGCCGCAACGGGTGAAAAGCTGGCCGTGGAGCTTGAAGCTGCCGGCCTTGACGTGCTGCTGGATGACCGTGACGAGCGCGCCGGCGTCAAATTCAAAGACGCGGATCTGGTCGGAATTCCCTACCGCATCAACGTGGGCAAAAAGGCGGCCGAGGGCAAGGTGGAGTTGGTGACGCGCGCCACCTCGACCAGCATGGATGTGGCGCTGGGCGATGTTGTTGCGCTCGTGATTCAGCGCGTCGAGGAAGATGGGCTGTTGGGAACAGTAGACGCTTAACGGCGGCGATTGAGGTTGATGGTGTCCTAGGTCCGAAAATCCGGACCTGGGGCACCCGGTCCACTGTTCGCTGTTAGCTGTCCACTGTCAACTGTCTTATAGGGAGCGGCGATGGCGTTAAAGATCATTATTCCAAGGCCTGCGGGAAAGCGTTCCTGGGCATCGCTGCTGTTGCGGATCGGTTACGTTGTCTTTTCCATCTGCGCGTTGTCGTTTATTACCTTCTTCGGCTATCTCTACTTCAAGTATCAGCGCGTGGTAGATGAGCGTCTGAAGCAGCCGATCTTTGCCTCCACCGCCAAGATCTACGCGGCGCCGCGACAGGTGCGTCCAGGGCAGAAACTCTCGGTTCGGGTCATCGCCAACGAACTGGCCGAGGCCGGCTACTCGGCCGACGGCGCCTCGCAGACTTCTGAGCTGGGCACCTACAAGCAAGGAGCGCAGACCATCACTGTGCGTCCCGGAGCGCAGTCCTACCACGCGCCCGACCGGGCGGTGATCCGCGTCAGCGACGGGGTTGTCGAATCGATTGCCGACGAACATGGCGATGCCCTGGCGAGCTACGAACTCGAGCCGTTGCTGATCACCGGCCTCAGCGACGATTCCAACCGCACCAAGCGCCGCCTGCTCGCCTACAATGAAATTCCGCAAGATCTGGTGCAGGCGGTCATGGCCATCGAAGACCGGCGCTTCTTCGAGCACAGCGGCGTCAACTACATGAGCATGCTCGGCTGGGCATGGCATGACCTGATCGGCGATCGCAAGCACCGTGGCGGCGCCTCCACGCTGACCATGCAATTGGCAAAGCTGCTGATCGTCTCCGACACCGGCACAGTTCAGTACAAGCTCTCACAGATTGTTGTTGCCTTCCAACTCGAACATCGCTTTAACAAGCAGCAGATCTTCGAGATGTATGCCAACCAGATTCCCATGGGCCAGCGCGGCAGTTTCTCCATCAACGGCTTCGGCGAAGCGGCGCAGGTCTACTTTGGCAAGGACGCCAGCAAGCTCGATCTGGCCGAGTGCGCCTTCCTGGCGGGCATCATCCAGCGGCCCAGCTACTTCAATCCTTTTCACCACCCTGACCGCACCATCGAACGGCGTAACCTGGTGCTGGATTCGATGGTTGAAACGGGAGCTGTCACCAAGGAACAGGCGGAAAATGCCAAGGCCGAGCCCTTGCACCTGACTGAGCAAAGCGTGGACGCCAGCGAGGCCCCATATTTTGTGGATCTGGTGCATGACCAGTTGACGCAAAAACTGGGCGAACGCGATTTCAACCGCGAAGGCCTGCACATCTATACCTCGCTCGACCCGGACTTGCAGCGGGAGGCGACGGCGGCCGTCGAATCCACGATTCATGTAGTCGATGAAAGAGTCGACAAGCTTCATGCGCGTGACAAGAAGCACGGCATTGCGTATGTTTATCCCCAGGTGGCGCTGGTGGCCTTGAATCCTCACACCGGCCAGGTGCTGGCGCTGGTGGGCGGGCGCAGTTATGGTAGCTCGCAGTTGAATCACGCGGTGGCCAAACGGCCCACCGGTTCCATCTTCAAACCGTTTGTCTACGCAGCGGCCTTCAACACGTCCATTGAAGGCACGCCTCTGCCAGGCCAGGGAAAGCTCTTCTCCCAGCTCACCATGCTCAACGACGAGCAGACCACATATGGCGAAGGAACGCCCTACCAATACACGCCGCGCAACGACGCAGACGAGTACTTCGGCCAGGTCACGGCGCGATTCGCTTTGCAGAAATCCTTGAACAACGCGACGATCAGCCTCGCCTCAATGGTTGGCTTCGACCGCGTCGCCGAGCTGGCGCGCGAGGCCGGCATCAAGGCTGCGCGCGGAACACCTTCCGTAGCCATCGGCTCCTACGACGCCACGCCGCTGGACATGGCCGGAGCCTACACGGTCTTCGCCAATAAAGGACTGCACATCGATCCCTGGATGCTGGCCAGCGTGCGCACCTCCACCGGAGACGTCATCACCGATTTCACGCCCAGCTCAAAACAGATCCTGGACCCGCGCGTGGCTTTCCTCACCACCGACATGCTGGAAAACGTCATCAACCATGGCACCGGGGCCGGCACGCGACTGCTCGGCTTCACCGCACCGGCAGCCGGTAAGACCGGCACCGATCACGACGCCTGGTTCGCCGGCTACACCTCCAACCTGCTGTGCATCGTCTGGGTCGGAAACGACGACTACACCGACGTCAAGATCCACGGCGCCGACGCCGCCGCGCCCATCTGGGCAGCGTTTATGAAGAAGGCGGTCGCGCTGCCGCAGTACTCCGACACGAACGGATTCACCGCACCCGATGGCGTCGAGATGGTGCAGATCGACCGCGTCAGCAACCTGCTCAGCGACACCACCTGCCCTGACAGCTTCGATGCGGCATTCCTCAACGGAACCGCGCCGATGGAGACCTGCGACCATCCCGGCGAGCACCGCAACATCCTGCAGAAGATCTTCGGGCTGGGCAAGAGCGGCAATTAGCGGCGGCCCATCGCCTGCGCCGTAGGCGCAAAAGTCGCCGACCGCGCGCTTGAGCGTGGGGTCGGCGAGACCAATCGTTCATTCGGAGTGCCATAAAGACGGCGCTCGTGATTCCAGCCTCTTTGTGACAAGAGTTGAAAACAGAACCGGGGAGCGATTCCCGTGCATGTCAAACTTCTACTGCCAATTCGGTAATGCCGAGGGGGCTCCTCATCGAATGCCACTACCCGAAGCCCGGAAAATGTTCTATATTTCCCTTGCGATGAATTTCAAATGCCGCTCCATCCTTCCCCTTTTGCTGGCTGCAACCGGCCTGCTTGTATGCATCCCTGCCGCTTCGGCGCAAGCCTCGGCCGCCGCCAGGCCCACCGTCGCAGACGCCCTCACCTTCATCGATAGCGCCGAGAAGGAATTGGGCGCCCTGAATATCGAAGCGGGCCGCGCGTCATGGGTCGAAGAGACCTACATCACCGATGACACGGTCGCTCTGGAGGCAGCCGCCAACGACCGGCTCATTGCCCGGCAGACGGAGCTGATCGGCGAGGCGCGGAAGTTCGACGGCCTCGAACTGCCGCCCGACGCGGCGCGCAAGCTGCTGCTGCTCAAGCTGAGCATCGGATTGCCTGCGCCCTCTGACCCAGCACTGCGCGCCGAAACCACGCAAAAGGCCGCGCAGCTCGACGCCGCCTATGGCCGCGGAAAGTATTGTCCTGACACGAATCTTGATCACTGTCTGGGCATCGATGAGATTGGCGGGAAGATGGCCAAGAGCCGCGATCCCAAAGAACTGGCGGCCCTGTGGACGGGCTGGCATGCCATCGGTCCGCCCATGCGCGGCGACTATGCGCGTCTGGCCGAACTCAGCAATCAGGGCGCGCGCGAACTGGGCTTCGCCGATACCGGAGCGCTGTGGCGCTCGCAGTATGACATGACTCCCGAGGAGTTTCAGGCCGAAATCGAGCGCCTTTGGACCCAGGTTGAGCCGCTCTATCGAGAACTGCACACCTACGTTCGCCGCAAGCTGATCGAAAAGTATGGCGACGCCGCGCGCCGGCCAGACGGCATGATCCCCGGCGACCTGCTCGGCAACATGTGGGCGCAGGAGTGGGGCAACATCTACGATGTGGTTGCTCCGCCCTCGGGGCCGATGCCCTACGATCTGGGGGCAATCCTCAAGGCCCGCAACATCGACTCGCAGCAGCTTGTCCGCTACGGAGAGAACTTCTATAAGTCAATTGGCTTCGATCCCCTGCCCGATACTTTCTGGAAGCGGTCGATGCTCTCGCATCCCCGCGACCGCGATGTGGTCTGCCACGCCAGCGCATGGGACATAGACTTCCAGCTCGATGTGCGCATCAAAGCCTGCTTCCAACCCACCGCCGACGACTTTGTTGTCGTGCACCACGAACTGGGCCACAACTACTACCAGATGGCCTATCGCAGTCAGCCGTTCTTCTTCCAGAACGGAGCGAATGACGGCTTTCACGAGGCCATCGGTGACTCAATTGCTTTGAATGTCACGCCGGTTTATCTGAAGAAGCTGGGTTTAATCGAAGTAGTTCCACCAGAGAGCGCGGATATTCCACTGCTGCTGCACACGGCTCTGGACAAAATCGCTTTTCTGCCCTTCGGCCTGCTGATCGATAAATGGCGCTGGCAGGTTTACTCCGGCCAGGTGACACCCGAACACTACAACAGCGCCTGGTGGTCGCTCCGCGAAAAATATCAAGGCATCGCCCCGCCGGTCGCGCGCTCAGAAGCCGACTTCGATCCCGGCGCGAAGTACCACATTCCCGGCAACGTGCCTTACATGCGCTACTTCCTGGCCCGCGTCTATCAGTTCCAGTTCTATCGCGCAATGTGCCAGGCCGCCGGCTACAAGGGGCCACTCAATCGATGCTCGGTCTACGGATCGAAGGAGGCCGGCGCGCGGCTGAATGCGATGCTCTCGATGGGTTGCTCAAAGCCCTGGCCCGAAGCGCTAAAGGCGATGACGGGAAGCGACAAGGCCGACGCCTCAGCCATCGTCGAATACTTCAAGCCGCTAATGGACTGGCTCAAGGAGCAGAACAAGAGCGAGAAGGAAGGCTGGACGCTGCCGACTGACCCGCTGAAGTAGAGGGTCGTTGAGGTGTAAGTGAGGCTTCTCAGGCCCCAGAATCTTGACTTGGGAGGCCAAACTAACTGACAAATTGGCTTGGAGAACCTGACACATTCTGCCCAGCATCCGGGCTGGGGGGCTGACAACAACCCTCTAGCCTCAGACGAAAGGTCTACCAGTTCGCTTTGATTTGCTCTCATGAATCGAAAAGCAAAACGCTGGGACCCAACTTCGAACCTGTGTTAGGTTCCTTGCCACCTCAGGTAGGCAATAGCTTTTTTAGGCGGGCCCACTCATCAACCCCGAATAGTCGTTGTGATACAGCACCTTCCTGCGCCCCTTCGGGATGAAAACGACATGGTACTTGCACTCCCACTTCGAGTGGCTTGAGCTTTCATACTCGTCCATCCGGATTCTCCTTGACTGTGTGCTTGGCGGCTCAGGTCGAAGAGTTTCTGGATGGACTCCCGAATATGTCAAACTGCTACTGCTTCCCCGGCAAAGCCGGGGGAACTCCCGGTTGGATTAGACGGTCCATTGCCCATTCGCCTCCACACGAAATCGGGACGAAGGGTAGAGTTTGCCAGAAAAGCGTCTACATCAAAGGATTTGCCAAGCGCGAAGATATGCAATCGCTCTTCAAACCGATCAGGCCATGACTGCTGTTTTTGGTTGTCCATTATCACTGATGCTGAACTGCTGCACCATCGCGTTAATATTGACAACTGTCTCTTTTCAGGATGTCTTACGGTCAACTGGAAGCCCGGTGTCCTATCTATTCCGCAGCCTTAACGCGGAATCGGTAGGAAACCACGAACCTCAAGCGAGCGGATAGCGAGCAGTTGGCCGCACCGTAGGTGCCCGCAGGTGGTGTTAAAGTTGAATTTCAACCTAAATGTTTGCCACCTCACAGCACGCGCACTTTATCGGCATCGGCGGAATCGGCATGAGCGGCATCGCCGAGATTCTGCTCAACCTGGGCTTCAAGGTCTCGGGCTCCGATCTGCGCCGAGGGCCGGTCACCGACCGCCTCGCTCAGATGGGCGCTGCAGTCTACGAAGGCCATGACGCCGCTAACGTCGCCGGAGCCACGGTCGTTGTCACCAGTTCCGCTGTCTCACCTACAAATCCAGAGGTCGTCGAGGCCCGCGCCCGCAAGATTCCCGTGATTCAGCGCGCCGAGATGCTGGCCGAGCTGATGCGCCTCAAATATGGCATCGCCATCGCAGGCATGCACGGCAAAACGACAACCACGTCAATGGTCGCCAGCGTTCTCGCTGCTGGCGGCCTCGATCCCACTGTGGTTGTGGGAGGCCGCGTCGACGCTCTTGGTTCGAACGCCAAGCTGGGCAGCTCGCAATATCTCGTCGCCGAGGCCGACGAAAGCGACCGCTCCTTCCTCAAGCTCTCGCCCATTCTGGCCGTCGTCACCAACCTTGATCGCGAACACATGGACTGCTACCGCGACATGGCCGATGTCGAGCAGGCCTTCCTCACCTTCATCGACAAGCTGCCGTTTTATGGCGCGGTCACAGCCTGTGTTGACAATCCGCTGCTTGCGGCCATTCTACCCCGTGCTCACCGCCGCATCTTCACTTACGGCGTCGCAGCCGAGGCCGACTACCGGCTCGAGTTCATCGAGGCGAAGAAGGATAGCTTCGCGGCAGTGCATGGAAGTTTCGCGCGCTTCCAAGTCGTCACCGCCGCTGGTCCGCTGGGGCCTTTTGAATTGAATGTCCCCGGCCGTCACAACATCCTCAACGCCACGGCCGCCGTCGCCATCGCGCATCAACTCAGCGTACCAGCGGACAAGATTGCCCTGGGCCTTAGCCATTTTCGCGGCGTTGACCGGCGCTTCCAGCTTCGCGGCAAAGCTCGCGGCGTGACAGTCGTCGATGATTATGGCCACCATCCCACGGAGATCCGCGCCACCCTGGCCGCGGCCCGCGAGTGCGGCCACCAGCGGATCCATGTCATCTTCCAGCCGCACCGGTACACGCGCACTCTCGATCTGATGGATCAGTTCACCGGCGCATTCGTCGATGCCGACAGCGTTGTAGTCCTGCCAATCTATGCCGCCAACGAAGAGCCCATCCCTGGCGTGACTGCCGAGGCGCTGGCCGCAAAGATTCAAGGCCTGCAAGTCAAATTCGTCGCGGACTTTCCATCCGCTGTCGCCGCTGCCGCCGCACAGGCACGCGAAGGCGACCTGATCATGACCCTTGGAGCAGGCAGCGTGAGCCAGTTGGCTCCGCAGATCCTTGCTGCGATCGAGAAGGCAGCGATCGAGAAGGCTTAGACGCCCCTTCGCTTCCGCTGCTATCATTCGGGACGCATCGATCTCCGCAGACTTAGAGGCTCATATGGCGCAAAGTTCACGTAGAAGATTCTTGAAAGCAGCCTCGGCGACGGCCGCGGCATTGGCCGTATCGCATCGCATCCCGGCTTGGTCGGCGGCGGGTTCATCCGCTCCGGTGCGTGTCTGGGCCACCTTCCGCGACCGGCGCCATGCGCAGGGCGAGCCGCTGGCTTGGAAGCCTGCAACCGCAGTTGCTGCCGACGCAATCGCGCTCGATCCCAGCGCTACGCGGCAGGCGATCCTCGGCTTTGGCGCCGCGCTCACCGATGCGGCCTGTTATGTGTTGAGCGAGATGCCCGAGGCTCCGCGCCAGGAGATCATGCACGAGCTCTTCGCACCCGGCGAGATGGCGCTCAATGTCTGCCGAACCTGCATCGGGTCAAGCGATTATTCGCGGAGCGTCTACAGCTTCGACGAGAGCCCGGAGCCCGATCCTGAATTGAAGAAGTTTTCAATCGATCACGACAAGGCGTACATTCTGCCCGTCCTGCGTGAGGCACGCAAAGAGAATCCGGAGCTCTTTCTTTTCTCCTCGCCGTGGTCTCCGCCGGGATGGATGAAGGCCAACGGCTCCATGCTGGGCGGAGCGATGCGCAGGCACAGCCTTGAGCCCTACTCTCGCTACTTTCTTAGATTTCTCGACAGCTACAAAGCCGAGGGCGTCGCCATCGATGCGGTCACCGTGCAAAACGAGACTGATGCCGAGCAAGATGGCAACATGCCCGCCTGTCTATGGGCCCAGGAGCACGAGATTGAATTCGTCGAGCGCTTCCTCGGTCCCGTGCTGCGCAAGGCAGGCAGTTCCACCAAAATTTGGGTGCTCGACCACAACTACAATCTCTGGGGCCGGGCTATCGACGAGCTGAGCGTTCCCGGCGCTGCCGAGTACATCGACGGCATCGCCTGGCACGGCTACGTCGGCGAGCCGTCGGCCATGACCCGCGTCCACGAGGCATTCCCGCAGAAGAACGCCTACTGGACCGAGGGCGGCCCAGACATCACCGCTGCTGACTACCAGACCGACTTCACGAACTGGGCCGCTACTTACAACGGCATTCTAAACAACTGGGCTCGCTCGATCACCGCGTGGAATGTGGCTCTCGACGAGAAGGGCAAGCCGAATATCGGCCCCTTCCCCTGCGGCGGCGTTGTCACGGTCAACAACGCAACCAAGAAGGTCACGCGCAGCGGCCAATACTGGGCCTTCGCGCACTACTCCAGGCACGTGCGCCGGGGAGCCAAGGTCTTTGAGACGACCAGAATCGGTGACATAGCTGCTCAGGAAAGCACCAGTCCGGTCACGCACTCGGGCTTCCGCAATCCCGATGGTGGCTTTGTGGTTGTGCTGGCCAATCGGGGCCCGGAGAAGCGCGTTCAGTTGCTGCTCGGCTCGCAGGCTCTGGAACTCGATCTGCCGGCCGATTCAGTGCACACCTTGCAGTGGTCGTGAGGAGCTTCGCGGCTCATCGGATCGCGCCAACCCGTAACGCCGCGGGTTCCCCCCTCGCACCCTGCGGAAAAAAGCTTTCGAGACAAGGGCTATAGTGGAGGCTGGCGACTCTCACGACCTTGCTCGGGCGTGACAATCGAATACAGCACCAGAAACCGTCCCCCCGCGTGGGAGAATGAAGCGCCCACGGAGCCTCGCCTCCGGCGCGTGCAGCAGGGTGTGCCCCCGGCGGGCCGCGCGCTGCCCGGCATGCCGCTGGAGATGGCGGACCCCGAGGACGACGACGCTCCACGCTCCGGCGGGCAGCGTTTCAAGAGGCCGCGCAATCCCTGGTACCGTCCGGTGAGCACGTTGGGGCGCGTCTTCCTAACGCTGATCGCGTTGATCGTGCTGGGCGGGCTCGGCACATCGGCCTATCTCCTCAAGACTTATCTCAGCCGTGACTCGCGCTTCCGCATCGCCGGAGCCGGCAATATCGAAGTTACCGGGCTTACCGAGGTCAGCCGCGCGCAGATGCTGCCCGTCTTTGGCGAAGATATTGGGCGCAACATCTTCTTTGTTCCGCTCAAGGAGCGCCGCAAAGCGCTGGAGGAGATTCCCTGGATCGAGCGCGCCACGGTGATGCGCCTGCTCCCAGACCGCATTCGCGTCTCGGTGGTGGAGCGCCAGCCGGTGGCCTTTGTGCGGCAGGGCCAGCAGATCGGACTGGTGGATGCAAATGGCGTTCTGTTGACGATGCCGGCGGCGATGATGGCCCAGCACAACTATTCTTTTCCAGTGGTGACTGGTTTGAACGCAGGCGACCCGCCGGCCGCGCGCAAGGCGCGCATGGAGGTCTACCAGCGCCTGCTGGCCGAGCTGGACTCGAATGGCCAACGTGTCTCAGAGCAGATCTCAGAGATTGACGTGACCGATACTGAGGATGCCCAGGTGCTGATGCCCGAGCAAGGCGGCGACATCCTGGTTCACTTCGGCGAAGATCGCTACCTGGAGCGTTACCAGCGTTACAAGGCGCGCATCGCCGAGTGGCGGCAGCAGTATCCCAAGCTGGCAGGGGTCGATCTGCGCTATGACCAGAAGGTGGTCTTGGAAATGGCTTCGGGCACTGACGTAGCGCAGGCCACAGCCAGCGAGCAGACTGCAGCCAACGCCGGCGATGCCAATTCACCGGAAAGCCGCTCTGCTGGAAATGCGCAGACTTCAGCCGAAACTGCAGACGGGCAGCCAACCGTTACGAAAACCACTGCCGGAAAGCCTCTAACGGCCGCCAAAGCGAAGCCAGGCAAGCCGGAAGAGAAGAGCTTGACCACGGCGAAGAGTGCCGCTGCCCAGAAGAAGGCAAAAGCACAGAAAGCCGCCGCCGCGAAGACTAAAGCGGCCCAGGAAAGCAAGAAGCGTGCGGAGGCCAAACGAGCCGCGCTGAACCTCAACAAGCAGAAGACCGCCCCAACCACACCACCGGCCACTTCAGCCGGCCAGGGCCAGTGAGCGCGATGAGCCAGAAACCTGAAAACCTGATCGTTGTGCTGGACATCGGCAGCGCGTGGACCCGTGTCTTGGCAGCGGAACAAAATGAAGGCGCCCTGCGCTATTGCGGGCATGGCGTTGTCGAGTCGGCGGGAATGCGCAAGGGATTGATCGCCGAACTCGGCCCCGCAGCCAAAGCCGTGAAGGCTGCCAACGAGCAGGCCGAGCGTGTCGCGCGCACCAACATCGATCAATGTGTCGTCGGTGTGGGAGGGCCGCACATCCGCGGCATCAATACCAACGGCGGAATCGAGCTGGGCGGCCGCATGAGGGAGATCGACAAAGAAGACGTCCGCAGCGCCGTCGAGCGCGCGCGGGCCGTGGCCAGGCCTCCGGACCGCGAAATCCTGCACTTGCTGCAACGCCAGTTCATCCTCGACGACCAGCCGGGCGTCTTCGATCCGGTGGGCATGGTGGGCAAGAAGCTCGAAGTGGATCTGCATATCGCCACCTGTTCCGGCAGCGCTCTGCAAAGCACAGTCACCTGCGCCAACCGCGCCGGGCTTGAGGTCACCGAGGCTGTACTCGAATCGATCGCCTCGGCAGAGGCTACGCTTTCGGCCGACGAACGTGAGCTCGGCGTTTGCCTGCTCGACATCGGCGCTCACTCCAGCGACCTGGCGGTCTTTTTCGAGGGCGCGGTAGCGCACACTGGCTCGATCCCCATCGGCGGCCAGCACTTCACGAATGATTTGGCCGTCGGCCTGCAAATGCCTGTGGCTCAAGCCGAAGAGATCAAGCGCCAGTACGGCCACTGTGTGGTCACAGCGGTGCCTCAACAAGCGGAGATTGAGATTGCTAATCCTCAGCCGCAGATGCTGCGCCTGCGAACCGTTGCCGAGATCCTCGAGCCGCGCGCCCGCGAGCTCTTCTATTACGTAAAGGAGAGCCTGCGGCAGGGCGGCGTCATGGAGGCTCTGGGCGCGGGCTGCGTGATCACCGGGGGCGGCTCCATGCTGCCCGGAATGCTCGATGTCGCCGAGAGCCAGTTGCGGGTTCCGGCCCGAACCGGTTCTCCCGTGCGTCTATCTAACATGCCCGGCGAACTGGCCTATCCGGGATTTTCGACTGCCATCGGCATGCTCTTGTATGCTCACCGTACCAGGGGCAGCCGCACCGCGGAAAGCAATTTGCGCTCAAAGCTACGTGCCATTTTCGCGGGCAACTTTGAAGCGTGGACATAAACGAAGATGATTCAGGAGAGCCAAGCTCAAATGGAACAGCCGAAGAACGAAACTGGAGAGATGCGGATTCAGTATCACGAAGAGACCCCGCGCGGCGCACGCATCAAAGTCATCGGCGTGGGCGGCGGCGGCGGCAATGCCGTCAATCGCATGATTCAAGCCCGCATGGAGGGCGTCGAGTTCATCGCCGCCAACACTGACGTGCAGGCGCTCAAGGTCTCGCAGGCGCCTGTCAAGCTGCAGCTCGGCGTTCGTCTCACCTCCGGCCTGGGCGCGGGAGCTAATCCCGACGTGGGACGCCGTGCCGCTCTTGAAGACTCCGAGAAGATCATCGAAGCTCTGGAAGGCGCAGACATGGTCTTTGTGACCGCCGGCCTCGGCGGCGGCACAGGCACCGGCGCTGCGCCGGTGATCGCTTCGCTGGCCAGCGAGATGGGCATCCTGACCGTTGCCGTCATCACCTGTCCATTCGGTTTTGAAGGCAAGCGCCGCCAGCAACAGGCCGAGCGCGGCCTCAGAGAACTTCTCGAGAGCGTAGACACGATGATCGTGATCCCCAACGAGAAGCTGCTCGCGGTGGCCAAGGATGCCGGCTTCTTCGAGAGCTTCCGCATCGCCGACGACGTGCTGCGCCAGGGCGTGCAGGGCATCTCCGACATCATCACCATTCCCGGCATCATCAACCGCGACTTTGCCGATGTAAAGACCACCATGGCCGGCATGGGCCACGCGGTGATGGGCACGGCCGTTCGCTCCGGAGAGAATCGCGCCAAGGAGGCCGCGCAGGCGGCGATGGCTTCGCCACTGCTGGAGGCCGGAGCAATTGACGGTGCACGGGGCATCCTCATCAACATCACAGGCTCCAGCTCACTCAAGCTTTCCGAGGTCAATGAAGCATCCTCGCTCATTCAATCCGCCGCTCACGAAGACGCCAACATCATCTTCGGCGCGGTGCTCGACGAGAAGATGGGCGAAGATGTCAAGATCACCGTCATTGCCACCGGCTTCCGCGACCAGTTGCCCGAGCGGCGCGCGCGCATGTTGAGCATGGAAGATGCGCCGGTCGTCTCGGTTCCGCCGGCTTCAACGCCGGTCGTCTCCGTACCGTTGGTCGCGCCCGACAACTGGCTGCTTGAATCGAAGCCCGCGCCGCCGCGCTTTCTTTCGCAGGACGAAGACGCTGAGGAATCCGGGGAGAAGAGAGAAGAACTTGTTGCGACCGACAAATGGGGTGAGCCGGACATGCTGGTCAAGCCAGCCTACTTCTCCGCCTCTGCGCCTCCAGCCTCTGTCGTCGAGGTTGCGTCTTCTCCGGCAAAGGAGGCCAACGCGCCGGAGGAGTTGGAACTGGTAGCGGCGCCGGCGGGTCAAAAGATCGCCGAACCGGCAGGGGCTCGGGCTTACGCTCCATTGCCTGCGGAATACGCGCCGGAGTTCATTGGCGCCGCCCGCGCGCCGGCGGCGCAGGACGAGCACAGCAACCACCCGGGGACCGCGCTCTCCTCAGAGACTGGCGACGAGGAGCAGCGAGATCTCGACAAACCGGCATTTCTCCGCCGATTGCAGTTCTAGGAGACTCGGAAGGTGCTCATTTTGGCGAGAAGTGCTATTTTGAGCCGCAAAAACATGGTTTGGCCCTACAAATGCTAAAGTCCTTGAGCGAGCGCAACGCGCTTTAGCCAGTAAATCAGGTCTTCTGTCAATGAGCTGTCTTGACCGTAGTGACCTCGATCACATGCCGGGTGGTTGTTGGGGACTAAGGTAAGGTCTATCAGCGGCGAAGAGTGAAAGTGGACCACGCAGGGCCGATAGGCAAGAATGTGCGTCTTGAGAAGACGCACGCACGACACGAATTCCATTGTTGAGAGGATGTTGCCGGAATGAAGCTGTCACGCATATCGGGACTTGGATTGGCTATTTTTGCAGCGGGCTCTTGCGCCATGGCAACTGCGGCGCTCGACGCACCGCATCCGCTGCATCACGCCAGAACGGGTGAATCGCATCTTGCGGCAACTCATCACACCACCCATCGCGCTGGGTCTCGTGCGGCAGCCCACAGCACAGCAACCACGACAGCGCAGAGATCTGTGCCAACCGGGCAGCAAGCTCGACTGACGGCGAGAGGCACCGCCAGAGCCCAGGCGCGGCGCGCGGCTCTAACCACCCACCGTCGCCACCACTACTACGAGCGTTTCACCGCCAGTTCCTTCGCCAGCAGCGACATGCTGGCTGGTGATCTGACGGCCGGCGAGGATCCGATCGTGCGCGAGGCGGCCATCGAGGCTCTTGGTGACATGAACGGGACCGCCGTCGTCATCGATCCCTCCAATGGCCGCATTCTGGCCATGGTCAATCAGAAGCTGGCTCTCTCGCCGGGCGCTGAACCCTGCTCCACCATCAAGATCACCGTCGCAATGGCCGCGCTCGCCGAGGGGCTGGTCACGCGTGACACGCCCGTGCAGTTGGGCGGCTTCCGCATGACCATGGACCAGGCGCTGGCTAAGAGCAACAATCTCTACTTCGAGGAACTCGGTCGGGAACTGGGCTTTGATCGAGTGCGCCACTATGCCAATCAATTCGGCCTGGGCGAGCTGGCCGGTTATAACATTGCGGGCGAGCAATTGGGAGTCTATCCCGACCAGGAACTTCCGGCCTCGGAGGGAGGCGTGGCACGCATGTGCAGCTTCGGCCAGGGCGTCTCGCTGACCCCGCTGCAACTGGGCGCCTATGTGGCCGCCCTCGCCAACGGCGGAACCCTCTACTACCTCCAGCACCCGACAACTGCGGAAGATGCCGCCCGCTTCGAGCCCAAGGTCAAGCGCACCCTGGATATCGCCAAGTACGTTCCCGACATCGAGGTTGGCATGGCCGGCGCGGTTCAGTACGGAACCGCCCGCAGCCTGCGCGCCAACTTCCACGAGCTGCCGGTCTTCGGCAAGACCGGAACCTGCTCGGACAAGGGCACCCGCTTCGGCTGGTTCGCCTCATTTTCCGACTCTCCGAATGGCGGGCTGGTCACGGTCTTCTTCCTCGAAGGCGGACGTCCCACCTTTGGTCCTCGCGCGGCCGAGCTGACTGGCGAGTTCTACAAAAACCTTTGGGACCGCAACTGGTTCGCCTCCAAAGGCGGGCAGGACGCGGCGTCGGTTCCGGCAGCTCCGGCAGCGGAATCACAGCCGTAAAAGGCATCCGTTCGAGTTTGCGAATCCACTCGTTGAGGCCGCCTGCGGGCGGCCTCGTACAGCTTCAATACCAAGGTGGGCAAGTCGATCCTGTGCATTTGTGGAGTTGGTTTTTTAAAGCCATGCAAATGTTGTCTCCCATACCACCTGATTTGTCTTTAGAATGTGTAGGGTATTCTTCGGCTCAAGAACGAAGGGGGTCCTCATGCCACGTGCCCCGCGCACCAGACGGTACGAAGCTCGTTTGCTTCCCGACCAGAAGAAACGTATCGAGTTGGCAGCTCGCTACGAGGGGCTCTCGGTCGTCGATTTCATGGTGAAATACGCCGACGAGGCCGCCACCAGGACAATTCAGTGGCACACAAGCTGGGCTCTTGAAGCACGAGACCGCGACATCTTCGTAAAAGCCCTCTTTAACTCGCCGGAGCCCATCGCCCGCGATGAGGCCGCCGCAGAGCCCATCCTGGAACCTGCGGAAAAGTGGTAGCCATTAGGGGTGCTGCGACGGTTTCAAGCCGCCCAGTCGCCCACCGTTTGAAGCCAATTCTCCCCTTAAATCATCGAAGGGCATGAGAGCGCTCGTTGTCCCCCGCAGCTCATGGCCTGCGGGAGCAACTCAGCGCTCTGACTTCCCCGAAGGCGAAAGCTGGGCCCCTCGATGGCACTGCCGGAACACATTCTGCTCATGTACGGCTATCTGCTGCTCTTCGCCTGGATTCTGGTGGAGCAGCTCGGGATTCCGCTGCCCGCTACGCCGGTTCTGTTGGCCGCCGGAGCCCTGTCCGCCGAGCATGAATTGAATTTCACACTCGCTTTGCTGGCTGGCCTCTTAGCCTCGCTCCTGGCGGACAGCGCATGGTTCCTCATCGGCCGCCGCTATGGGCACCATGTGCTTCGCATCCTCTGCAAGCTCTCGCTGGAACCGACGATCTGCGTTCGGCGCACACAGAATTCCTTTGGCCGCCGCCGGGCCGTCACGCTCATGATCGCCAAGTTCGTGCCCGGGCTGGCCACTTTGGCCCCGCCCGTCGCCGGCCAGAACGGCATGGCGTACTCGGAGTTCCTCTTCTACGACGCAATCGGCGCGGCGGTCTGGCTGAGCGCGCTGCTGGCCGCCGGCCGCCTCTTTGGCGACCTGATCAAGCGCGATCCAAGCCTGCTCAACTGGGCGGGCCGCTTCTCTGGCGCTCTGCTGCTTATGGCCATAGTGGCCTTCTTTGCGGGCCGGGTCATGCGCCGCCGCATGGTACTTAAACAGCTGGTCGCCTCCCGCCTGGAGCCGGAGGAATTGAAGCGCCAGCTCGACGCCGGCGAACAGGTCTTCATCGTCGATCTCCGCCATCCCCTCGAATTGCTGCCGGACCCCTTCACCCTGCCCGGCGCCTTCCGCTTCTCGCCCGAGTCGCTGGCCGCGCGCCACCATGAGATTCCCCGCGACCGCGACATTGTTCTCTATTGCAGCTGCCCCAGCGAAGCCACTGCCGCCAAGACCGCCATGACCCTGCACAAGCTTGGCATCGAGCGCGTCCGCCCCCTGCGCGGCGGCTTCGACGAGTGGAAGCGGCTGGGATTCCCGCTGGATGCGGTTCTGCCAAACTTGAATGCTCTGCAAGTTCAGTCGTGAATGCCGCTCATGAAGGCCGGGCAACCCAGTAAGCTAGAGGGTTGAGCAAGGGAGCACTCCATGGCCTACGACGATCTGCGCGATTGGATCAAGACCCTCGAAAAGCACGCCGAACTGAAGCGCATCCGCGAAGAGGTTTCGCCGGAGCTTGAAATCACCGAGATCACCGACCGCGTCTCCAAGGCTCGCGGGGGCAAATACCCGCCCGGCGGCCCGGCGCTGCTCTTTGAAAACGTAAAAGGTCATCCCGGCCACAAGGTCTTCATCAACCAGTTCGGCAGTGAGCGCCGCATGGCCCTTGCTCTCGGCGTCAATAAGCTCGACGACATAGCCGAACGAATCACCGGACTGCTCAATATCAAAGCTCCCGGCGGAGGCTTCCTCGACAAGCTCAAGATGCTGCCGCAACTCGGTGCACTTACCAGCGCCTTCCCCAAGACCGTCACGGCCAAAGACGCCCCCTGCAAGGAGATCATCCAGCGCGACAATTTCGATCTCAACGCCTTTCCGATTCTCAAATGCTGGCCCAACGACGGAGGCCGGTTCATCACGCTGCCGTGCGTCGTCACCCGCGACCCGCGCAGCGGAAAACGTAATGTCGGAATGTACAGGATGCAGGTCTACGACGGCCAGACCACCGGCATGCACTGGCAGCGGCAAAAGGTCGCCGCCGAGCACTACCGCGAAGCTCTTCGCCAGGCAGCCTCCGCAGCAGCCGACGCCGACCCAAGCACAGCGCGCGTCGCCGCAATGGCCGAGTCAGCCGGCGGAGCGGTCTCGATCCCAGACGGCCCCATTGGAGGCCTGCCGCAAGTTGCACTCGGAAATCTCAAAGGCTCGCGCCTCGAAGTCGCCGTAGCCATCGGCACCGATCCGGCCACCACCTTCGCCGCCATTGTCCCCGCCCCGCCCGAGGTGGAGGAGTATCTCATCGCCGGCTTCCTGCGCGGCAAGCCTGTCGAAATCGTCCAATGCGAGACCGTCGATCTCCAGGTCCCAGCCCATGCCGAAATCGTCCTCGAAGGCTACGTCGAGCTCGGCGAGCTCCGCGACGAAGGCCCCTTCGGCGACCACACCGGCTTCTACACCCTCACCGATCAGTACCCGGCCTTCCATCTTACCTGCATCACGCATCGCAAAGACCCCATCTACGCCGCGACGATCGTCGGCAAGCCGCCCATGGAGGACGCATGGATGGGCAAGGCCGTCGAGCGCATCTTCCTGCCCGCCATGCGCATGACGATTCCCGAACTCGTGGACATTCATCTCCCCGTTGAGGCCGTCTTTCACAACCTTATGCTGGTCTCCATCCGCAAGAGCTATCCCGGCCAGGCGCGCAAGGTGATAAACGCCATCTGGTCCCTCGGCCAAGCCATGTTCAGCAAATGCATCGTCGTGGTCGACGAGGATTGCGACGTGCAGAACGTCGCCGAGGTCGTCCTGCGCGTAGCCAACAACATCGACCCCGAGCGCGACATCCAGTTCACCCTCGGCCCTGTCGATTCGCTCGACCACTCCAGCCGCCTGCCCAACTACGGATCAAAGATGGGCATAGACGCAACGCGCAAATGGAAGGCCGAAGGCTTCGCCCGCCCCTGGCCTGCCATGATCGAGATGGATCGCGCCACCAAAGCCAGAGTGGACGCGCTCTGGGGCAAGCTCGGGCTGTGAACGGGGGAAGTACAGGCGAACATCTGAGCCCTTGATTTACGCCGAATTTGCAGGGAAGAGAGCTGTCAATGATGCTCTATCTGAACAGCCAGTTCTGCGAGGTCTAGCCTTGATGAAATCTGCGTCGCAGGGTTCTTGAGGGGGGGGCTACAAGGTGAGACCTGAGACCACCGAAGAAGCAAGGGACGGACCGAGAAACTTCATTGAACCGCTATTCAGTAAGCAGACCTGCAATATCCCTTATTCCACGATAAGATTGGCTGCATGGAAGGAGCCTATGACAACATCCACCCGGTGGCCGCGCTTCACTGCCAGCGACGGGTTAGAGAAAGCCATCCAGTAGGTCATGCCCGCCTTGGGAGTGCTGCTCTGGCGCAATTTCCCGATCTTCTCCATCTGGGGAACCACGAGCTTGACTCCGGCCTGCGGATCCAACAACTCGGGCTCGGCCTTCTTATCGTTCAGAGTCACTGCCTTCACCGGGTCCAGCACCCGGTAGTTGAATCGAATGAGTTGGCCCGACTCTGCCGCCTTTACGTGGAGCTCGTCAACGCCCCAGACCCCCTGGTAATACATCTCCGCCCGGCTCGAAACGCGACTCACTTGAGAGCCTCGCCATACGGGCGCTTGCTGCGCGGCTGGAGCACTGGACTTGACGGGAGCGCCTGCTTGAGTTGGCGGGGCAGACTGGGTAGGCGTGGGCTTTGCGGCTTGAGCCGCGACCGCAGGGGAAGCCGCACCGGCCGGTGGTTCATTGGCGGCCGGTGCAGCAGATTGAGATAACGCCGTCGGTATTAGCATGCTGCCAGCGAGAGCCACTGCCAGCAGTATCTTTTCAGATACTGGGAGAAGATTGCAATCAGTTAGAAACATCTTCCGGCTCATCTCGTTCCTCGTGGCGAGCCGGGGGCACTCGTTTGAATCCCCAACTCTGAATACGGATGGTTCGTGGTAAGTACCGGATCATCAAGTACTTTGCCTGGCGTCATCAGGGTCGGATCTCTGATTATTTTCATTACCAGGCTTGTGATTGCAAGGCTCCCCCGCGGGCTATTGGGAATAGCGATCTTGAGGTGCCGATCCCAATGTCATTGGAGTTGATCAATTAAAGCAAACCTTCATTCGCTTATGAAGCAGGGGTAAAACCGTCGTCGCCTAACCCGGAATTAAGTGCGGTGATATCCTCAACATTGATCTTCTTAAGTTCAGGCGCAACCCAATCTTTCCTGGGTTCAGGGGTGGTTTCAGCAAGGCTTGTCATGGTATTTCTCCTCAACTTAGGTGACGAAATCTAAGGCAAGATTGCCTGAAATTCATCAGAAATGCAAGCAAAAAAAGCAGCTCGCGGAGTTCATTCATTTCCGCCCGGCAGTTCCTCCAGAATCAGGAAGAACCGCCGGACAGAGTCCCAGAGTCTCGATCTAGTGGACTGTTAACACTACGGCATTGCTATCTGTGGTCAGGTTATTTCCATCGGTCACAGCTACCCTAAATTGGAGGCCATTGACGGCCACAGTAGTGGCGTTGGTGGTCATCGTGGCGGTAGTGGTGCCGGTTCCCGCCGTAAACGGAAGCCAGTTGACCCCAGACAGGTACTGCCACTGGTAGGTGAGCGGAAGGTTACCTGTCGCCGTCACGCTGAAGGTTGCGGTTGCCGGATGGGTTACCGTCTGGTTGGTTGGTTGAACGGTTATGACCGGCGCCGCGTTGCTCACCGTCAACGTTACCGCGTTGCTGATTGTGGTCAGGCCATTTCCATCGGTCACCTCGACCCTAAACTGGAGGCCGTTGGCGCTCGCGGTGGCGGCATTGGTGGTCATCGCCGCGGTGGTGGTGCCGGTTCCTGCCCCGAAGTTCACCCAGGTAGCACCAGACAGAACCTGCCACTGGTAGGTAAGGGGAAGGTTACCTGTCGCCGTTACGGTGAAGGTAGCTTTGGCGCCCAAGACCACAGTCTGGTTGGTTGGCTGAACGGTTATGACCGGCGCCGCATTACTCACTGTCAGAGTCACCGTATTGCTGGTTACAGTGAGCCCATTTCCATCGGTCACCACGACCCTGAACTGGAGGCCGTTGGCACCCGCAGTGGCGGCGTTGGTAGTCATCGAAGCTGTGGTGGTGCCGGTTCCCGCACCAAAGTTTACCCACGTAGCGCCAACCAGAACTTGCCACTGGTAGGTGAGTGGCGCGGTACCGGTCGCCACTACGGTGAAGGTTGCTTTGGCGCCCAAGACCACGGTCTGGTTGGTTGGTTGCGTGGTGATGATCGGCCCAACGGCGGTTCCCTGGTACTCGATGGCTCCGACGTCGAAGCGGGTCTTGTTAACCGGATCGGGCCGCGAATTTCCAAAGAAGTCCGTGGCAAGAGCCGGAATCGTTGCTGTGGGAAGGTTCGTCGAATTCACCGGAACGTAGTCGATGTCCGGCGAGCCCGGCGCCAGGGCGTAGTTGGCAAACGGTCCTCCGCCTCCGTAGTTCCCATAGGTTCCACCTGCCGTCGAATCGTCGCTCACCGAGAGCGGACCCCAACTGACGTTGATCCAGTTGTTGCCTTCGTCCACGGTTGCGGCTGGGGTGAGGCTGAAGACCGGATTCGGGCTCTGCGCGTCGGCAATGCCCGGAGGCACGCCATAACCGCTGGGGCCTCCGCACCCGTCCGCCACGGAGCATTGTGGCGGCACGCGCGAACCGTCGCAATACTGGCTGACAATGCTGGGATTGAGTCCCAGGTTATGTCCGGTGGGGTAGTCTGCCGGGTCATCCAGTGCCGAATACGTCGGGTTAAGCGTGAATCCGGAGCTGTGGTTGCTCGGCCCCGTGTCGCCGCGGACGCCGATGTCCCAGTAGCTGACGCCAGGGGTGCATTGGCCGGAAGCGGTCTGCACCGGGGCGGGTGTCGTACCAAAGGCGTCGTAGAGTGAGATGAGTTTCTGCTGGTTGGTAGTCCCTTGCCCCAGGTTGCCGATACCGATGAAGAACGAGCGGTTCTGCCAGATCAGGTTGTTTTTGAGCAGCGGGTTCGAGAAGCCCGTGCAGCCGGGCATTCCAGTTGGGCACGTAATGGTTAAGCCAGTGAAGGTCGTGGTTAGAATTGGGGAGTTCCCCTCGGTGGTCACGCCTGAGGATTGCGGGCACGATGCGCTGGAAGCAACGCCATTGAAGGTCATCACGCAGTTGCCCGCCGGGGCGCTGGACTGAGGCGTCCCAATGCTTTGCGTCAGCACGCCCGAGGTGGCAAGCGAGTCGTTGCTCGCAATGGTGTTATTGACGATGGACACGTTCAACGAGTCTTCCAGCGATATTCCCGCGCCATCCCAGCCTGCCACGTTGTTCACGATGATGTTGTTGGTGACGGCGACACTATTCCAGCGTGACGGCTGGTTGTAGAAGGAGGAAACATCGGTCCCGTTGACCTGCTGCAGACGGAGGCCGCCGCCGGCTCCGCTGTCGGCCGCGTTGGCCTGAATCAGGTTGGCGTTGATGATCAATCCCGGACCAGTGCCGTCGCTCAGGCCCGGCGGGCAATCCGCGTCGGGGATGTTCGTGCAAGTCGGGTCGGTATCGGGCGTGCCCATCGCGATAATTCCGCCACCGTTTGTGGGAATGGTGGGGTTGGTGCTCTCGTTGAGAATCACCGAGTTGTGCTCGATGTCGCCGAAGTACATGAATCCGAGGTGGCTGAGACCTCCGCCTTCAGCCGAGCTGATGTTGCCGCACACCCAGTTGTAGTCGAACTTGTAGTAGTCGGAGCCGGTGCAGAAACTGGCGCCGCCGCCTCCCGCCAGAGTGCCGGAGAACAGTTCATCCCCGAGAGAGGAGTTGCTCGTGATGTTGTTGTTGTGCACGTTAACGTGGAGGTCCAGGCAGTTCGGCAGGTGAGTGCCAACTACATTGCTGTTCGCGCAGGAGGGGAGAACATCGAGGTTGGACTGCTCCCCTTGCCCGTTCAAGACGCCAGTAATTGTGATCGGATCGGGGAACTCGCCCTGACCGATGGTGATTCCACCCGAGATCGTGCCGGCGTTGTTGTAGATCCGGTTGTTGGCGATTTGCAGGTTATGGTTCCAGCCGTGGACGAAGATGCCGCCGCCGCCCTGGGAGCTGTCCGTGATCGTGATGCCATCAATCGAGGAGGGATTGCACTCGTAGTTGCTGGGATACGGGTTGGGAACGAGCTCCTTCGTAGTTCCAGGCGTGGTGCAATAGTCATATTCCTGCGGGATCGTCGCCCCTGTTTCGTCAAGCGCCGCAGGAACATCTTGTAGCAGCAGGGAGCCTGCCGGGAACCCGCCTTCCGTCCCAAAGGGGCTGGTTCCGGCTGGCAGAGCCACTCCCTTGCCCAGAACTGTAATCCCAGCTCCTTCATATGCGCCCATCAGAGAGGGCTCTTGCAGTTGTTCGGCGAGATTGCCATTGAGCGAAGCGTCCCAACCCACAACCGCCTCCAGCGGTATGCGGTCGATCTGGGGAATGAGGTTTGTGGCGACAAAGTAATTCCATGGCCCAGTCGTGGTGTCCGGGCAAAGGTAAGTGTTGCTTGGATCGTAGGTCGCCGTGGTCGGAGGGGTGGTATTGGGGATCGGCGTCCCCTCCGGCACACCGTTTAGCGTTAAGTCGAACAGACAGTTGATATGCCGACGCCAAGGGTCGAGCAGCTTGGCCGCCGGAAATGCAGTGGAATCGATGATGGACGAGACGGCGCCCACGCCCTGCAGCCGGACTGGCTTCCACATCAGCAGGATCTCGTTATGGGAAGCTAAGCCCGTGCTGGTCACAGCCGGATTCTTTGCGGCGTTGGACGAGGAGGTTTCGCACGAAACCGAACCGCCGGCGCCATTGCAAGTCGGGTCGACGATGATCAAGTCACCCGGAGCGGCGGCGTCGATCGCGCTCTGGATGGTGGCGGTGGCGCTAACGTGGGTGGGAGCTTTGCCGCCGATGGTGACAGTCACGGTATCGATCGATTGTTTGCCGTTACCCGCGGTGATCACCAATTGGCCGCACTGCGCTATGGGCTGAGTCGGTGTGCCGCCGATATTCTCGTACTGATTCTGTTGCTGGATGAGGCAGTTAGGAACGCCTGCCGGCGCTGTGACGGTGATCGAAGTGTCGCTCCAAGCCGTGATCGAAGCTGTTTTTCCGCCGATGGTCACCGAGGATACCGCAGTGCAGCCGGTTCCAATGGCGGTGCACCGAGTGCCAAAGCCATAGTGGCGGCTGATTTTTTTCAGATTGAAAGGAGCCGTGTTCGCAGATGGACCTGAATACGCGGCGTTATTCGTCGTCACGTTGCCAAGCGCCGTTATGGTGAGGGTGTGACCGGTCGCGCTGACATAAGGTCCGACACCGTCGCCGTCCACTTCCGAGATCGCCGGCGTGGTGTCCGGGTAGCTGCAATCGGGACTGTTGTATGCCGCGCCGACGAACGCCGACGTGGGCACCACGGGAGTGTCGAGGTAGTCAGTCAAGCCCGGCATGAAGGGGTCTTCATAGCAGAAATCGCTGTACTCCGGGTTGAACAAGGGATCGGTGATCCTCTGGCCGTAGGTCGGTGAACTGGGGTTGGTGTCCAGGATCGGGCCAGGGTCGTTCATGCACTGCACCATGATCGTCGGCGAATACCCGGTGATATTGGGCGGGTTCACTTCCCAACTGGAGTAGGTCATTCCCTCATATGTCCCCCAGTGGTCGGAATACACGCGCGAGATTTCGTTTCCGAGATAGTCCCTGGTGGCGATGGCCATGTTGGGCGGCGCAAATTTCTCGCCGAACTGCGGGGAGAACGGATCGAACTCCGAGGTGAAGTCGTCGGTGATCCCGCCGGCGAATTTCGCGGCGATGTGGGTCGAGGTGAAGATGTAGAACTTCGCCGAGACCGACATCTGGTCGACCAGCGTGACTTCCTTGCGGTCGCACAGGGGCCGGGTCGCTCCAGCAAAGGGCGCCACTTCCAGAGCTTGCGGATAGAGGCTCAGATAGTCGGGCACGACGCGCATCTCACCGACGCAGGGCCACAAGGGATCCTGGAAGCCGGGGAATCCTGGGACGCCCGAGAGTTCATCGCCCGTCGCAAAGTCCGTGGTCGAGTTCTGGTAGTCTTTGGGGTTGAATCCCGCGGTGCTCTCGTCGTACATGGAAGCCACGGAGGCCTGGTCGGGAATAATGAAGATGTCGGCACCCAGCCCAGCAAATTCCTGCGTGACCGGCGCGATGTAGTTGTCGCCGATGAGGAGGTTCTTGTCTTCCTCCTTATAGACCTCATAGCCCGCCGGCATGATCACTTGCACCACGTACTTGCCGGGCGGCAGCATCGGGGTGCCATAACGCCATTTGTCGGTCGAATCGGGATTCGCCACGCAGACCGTGCAGTTGGTCCCCGGCATGGATGCCGCGGTAAATCCAGTGGTGCCCAGGCCATTGCCCCCGACACCGCCGGTCAACGCAGTGTTCACCTTTCCGGTTGCCGGGTTGATGCCCAGGACGCTCGGGAACGAGTATTTGCCGTCGTACACCGCGGGCTGCCCCTGGTTCCCGATGTGCATCGAATCGTAGCACTTGTACTGGGAGTTGTAAGGGAGCGTGTGCAGCGTGCCCCCGTTGTGTAAGAAGTTGTACCAGTCGAGGTAATTCGGCTGGTCATAAAGGGAGAAGTAAAAGAGGTCCTGATTGGGACTCCCGGCGACATTCGTGCCCTGGCCGGGGCAGTTCATGTACGGCAAGGGCGTCCCGGTGGCGGAGTCGGTATAGTTCGGGTAGAACCCCTGCGCCCAGTCATCCCAACTGCTGCTTTGGGTCGTGTCCACCAGCTTCAAGGTTGGCGTCACGCCATCCGATGCAAAGCCTTCCTGGTAGAGATTGAGGGTGACGTGGGGAACCAACGGCTCCCAGGGCTGCTGTATCATCTGCGACGCATCGTCAAATGGACGCGTCGAAGCATAGGCGACCTGTCCATGGATACCGCCGTTCTCGCCTACCAGCGTAGAGGTGGGTGTGGTAGATCCGGGGACAATGGTGGTGACGGTCGCGCAGAAGTTAGTGGAGCTTACGGGTAGCGCGGAATTGCAGGCCGCGTAGGGCGCTTTCCCGATATCCATATAGTTGCTCTGGCCTGTCAGCAGCGACCAACCCTCGGTTCCACCAAACGTCGGTGGATCGATACGACCGGTGGAGGCGAGAGAAGAACTGGGCTTTGCGGTACCGGCTGCGAACGTAGGGGCCTCAGCCGTGCAATCCGCTTTGGCGCAATAAACCGCTCCGGGCACGGACAGATCGGCTGGCAAAGGAACTGCCTCAAAGGTGTTGGCAAAGAAATCGTAAGCAGTCGAAGATCCGCATGCCCGGTCGCCATTGGAAGGCCCGCAGAAGGCTGTGCTGCCGTCGGCAGGGCCGCCCGCGTCATAAACGGTGTGGATGCCTGTCGTCTTGTAGCGGCCCTGATCCGCTTCCACCACATACCAGTTGAACAGCGGGAACGTTTCGTTGAAGTTGGCAACGCCGTTGAAATCCGTCACCAGGTTGTTGGCGGTGTGCCCATCCCGGTAGCGGATCATCGTATAGATGAACGGAATCCCGATCTCGTT
>CAZGHZ010000012.1:0-58459 GCA_964525655.1 uncultured Occallatibacter sp. | reverse complement strand
TCGATATAGGCCTTCTCGACCGGCTCGCCAAATCTTGATGTGAAGGTGACGCACTCGTTGTCCATGCCTCGGATCACCGAGATCGCTACGCCCTGCGCCTGGTTTGGACGATAGCGATGATTGGCGGCAACGTCCCTGACCGCGTCGCAATCGGAGACCACATAACCTCGGAAGCCCCACTTACCGCGCAGTTGGTCCTGTAGCAAATACTGGCTGGCGCATGCGGGCTGGCCATTGATTGCGTTGTAAGCGCACATCACCGATCCGGCCTTGCCCTCGACAATCGCTGCGCGGAATCCCGGTTCGTAAGTGTCGACCTCGTCATGCTTGCTCACGTCCACGTCGGCGAAGTGCCGCGTCGGTTCTGGCCCGCTGTGGACGGCATAGTGCTTGGGCGTCGAAATTGCTCTGTAGAACTTTGGATCGTCACCCTGCATCCCGGTCACGTAGGCAACTCCCAAGCGGCCGGTGAGGAAGGGATCTTCGCCGTAGGTCTCTTGCCCGCGGCCCCAGCGCGGATCGCGGAAGATATTCAGATTCGGGGACCAGAAATCCAGGCCGCCCCCGATGCCCGGATGTCCTTCGCGCAAATCCTGCACATGCTTGATGCGTCCCTCAATGCCAATCTGCGTGGCCATGGTATGAATCCCCGGCGCATCGAAGGTCGCAGCGAGACCGATCGGCTCAGGGTACTCCGTGACACCCTGGTCGATTACTCCGTGGAGCGCCTCGCTCCACCATTGATACGCGGGAACGTTGAGCCGCGAAATCGCCGCGGAGTTGTTGTACATTTGGGTAGCCTTCTCGGCCAGGGTCATGCGATGTACCAAGTCAGCGGCTCTCTGCTCCGGTGAGAGACTTGGATTCATGTAGGGGAGATTCGCCGTATCCTGGGCAACCGCGGTTTGCAGAATCATTCCAAAGAAGAGCGTCGCTGTCCACGCGCCAAAGCGTGCAGCAACCAGCTTAGTGAGTTTCTTCATATTGTTTTCTCCAGGTTACAGCAGCAAGAATTGGCCTGGTCTCCGCGCCCTTTTCGGCAATCGCCATACGGCGCGGAGACGTCCATCAGCAGAGTAAATCCCGTTTCAAAGGCCTGTCTAATCGACATTACGCGAAGTTGCGGTGGTTCTGTGCAAATGTTTCCGATCGTGTTGCGGATCCTTCAGTGCGAGATTCCATCGTCAGCCTGGCGATCGAAACACCAAGAGACGAGCGCGCGGACGACAATCCTCCACTTGACAGCAAATAGTCGAGGGTTCTACTGTGCAGCACGGGAATTCGCTTTCTCAACGAGAAGTGTTAGGGGCATCTTTATGAGAAGACGCCCAAGCCGCCCTCCAAGTCGCAAACATCTGTGTCAATCGGCTTCATCAACGGAAAGAGGAGATGGAATCTCAATGTCGGAAACAGGAAATCGTATCCTCATGAATCGCCGCGAGGCCATGCTTCTGTCAGCAACAGCGGGCATAGGCGCTGCGTTGTCAAGCCCCGCTCGGGCTATGGATAACATCAAGACCGCCGCGCACCAGGAGCCGGGCAACTGCTCCACGCCCAAAACGGCCGTGGCAAATACGCAGTATGGCAAGGTGCGCGGCTTCGTCGACGGCGGCGTGCTTACCTTCAAGGGCGTGCCCTACGGCCAGGACACCGGCGGCGAGAACCGCTGGCTACCCGCCAAGGCCCCCAAATCCTGGGAAGGCGAATACCCTGCCTTGATCTACGGCCCCAACTGCCCCCAGCATCTGCACGACTTCACCGCGATCGAGCAGTCCTTCATCCAGGATTGGGACGATGGCTACATGAGCGAAGACATGCTCAAGCTGAACATCTGGACTCCCAGCTTCAGTGGTAAACGCGCGGTGATGGTCTATTTTCACGGCGGCGGCTTCGTCTTCGGCTCCTCCTATGAACTGCCTTCGCATGAAGGCGCGCAGATGGCGCGGCATCACGACGTGGTACAGGTCTCGGTCAATCACCGCCTCAACATTCTCGGCTTTTTCGACGTCTCGGAGATCGGCGGTACCGACTACGCAGATTCGGTCAACGTCGGCATGACCGATCTGGTGGCGGCGCTGCGCTGGGTGCGCGACAACATCGCCAACTTCGGCGGCGATCCTGACCGCGTGATGATCTACGGGCAGTCCGGAGGCGGCTCCAAGGTCACTACGCTGATGGGCATGCCCTCGGCGGCGGGACTCTTCCATTGCGCTTCGGTCCAATCGGGCGGCGGAGGCAATCCTCCCAGCGGTGAGCAATCCAAAGCACTAGCCAAGCAGGTGATGATCGAGCTCGGCCTGCAGCCCAACGACATCGCCAGCCTGCAAAAGATGGAGTGGGCAAAATTGAATGCCGCCGGCAACGCCGTCGTCGCCAAGATCAACCCGCCGATGAAACCGGGGATGGGTCCATTTTCACCCCCAGGCGCGCCGCCTCGCGTTGGCTTCGGTCCAACTCTGGATGGCCGCGTCATCACCGTGCGCTCCTTCAATGAAGCCGCTCCGGAGATCTCAAAGAATGTGCCTATGCTGATCGGATCGGTCAGCGAAGAAGGCAATAGTATGCGTTCCAAACCCACCGAGGCCGAGTGGATGGCCGCGCTCACTCGTCTCTACGGCGAGACCAAGGCTGCCGCCATCGCCGTGGCGTTGAAGAAGGCCCATCCGGAGAAGAGTATCCGCACGCTGTCCTACATGTGCGGCGGCTCGATGCTCAACAGCATCTCCATTCGCAACAATGTTGTGAGAATGGCCAATCTGAAGATCGCGCAGAAGGCTGCGCCCGTCTTCACGTACTACTTCACATGGCAGTCGCCGATGCTGGAGGATGCGGGCGCATGGCACACCGCTGAGCTGGCCTTCTGCTTCGACAACACCAAGCGGTGCGAGCAAGGCACGGGCAACACACCCGAGGCGCAAGCTCTGGCAAAGAAAATGGCCACGGCATGGGCCAACTTTGCCCGGACCGGAAATCCCAGTCAACCGGGTCTGACTTGGATGCCCGCAGATCCAGCGCGCTGCCAGACCATGGTGTGGGACAACGAGTGCCGCATGGTTGACGATCCTGAGGGTGATGTCCGCAAGATTTTGCTGAGCTAATCCGTAACGCTCTCACACGCACGTTGTGCAGTGCTTTGACAGTAGACTGCAAAAGGCTTGGAAAGGCCGCCTTTTCGTGGCATAACTGCGTTGTCAAGACGTGGTTTCTGCCGTGTGGAGGTGGTCATTCCGATGACCGAGTGCAGCCCAGAAACGCTGGCGTTTACAACCCGCTTTTTGCGCCGTGTGGAGGACAGGGGCCTACCGCGCAATCAGGAACATCAGCCAACTGAGCGCGATAGCCGAGCCGACAAAGAGTACAAAGCAATAGGCTCCATAGCGAAGCATGCGCATGGGCGTCTCGCGCATGGTGATCCCGAACACCGTGGAAGCGAAGAGAGCGAAGAGCAGAACCGCCGCAAAGTGAGTCACGACTTCCTCCCCGTGCGGAGATTGTGTGCGTCAACGGCGGCAATCACGTTGAGCAGGCCGGCCACCACGATAAAGCGCGTGCCGTAGTCGGCAGTGGTTACCTGCACATGCTCCGCACCCAGGCCAAGGACACGGCTGACGACATAGAGAAGCCCGTTGCCCAGATCGCCGGCAAGGCTGAGAATGTCGAGAATGTCGTGCGGATTCGAATGGAGCTTGCCCTGCATCACGATGCCCATCGCGAACATCCCCACGATCGACGCCGCCAGCAGCGCTCCACGGTACCACTTGCGCAGCAGAAAATGCCCAGCTCCCGGCACAAGCCAACCGGCGATGAGTGGAAGGTAGACAAAACCCTGTTGCGATTCAGCTTGCGCAGCGGATTTTGTCGCGGGTGTCGGGGCGGCGATCTTGTTTTCTTCAGTTGCCATTCTCTATGACTATAACGCACCGGGGAAGCCCGAAGTTCCCTGCTCCTGAGCCTTATATCCTCACCAGTTCCTGCTGAATTCGCCCCGTGACCCACGCCTTGCCGGGCGCGGTCAACATGTCCACCTCGCTGCGAACGCCAAACTCCGGCAGGTAAATGCCCGGCTCGACGGAGAAGCAGGTATTGGGCAGCAACCGGCGTTCGTCGTGGGTTTCGAGATTGTCGAGGTGCGCGCCGGAGCCGTGTAGTTCCTGAGCAATGTTATGGCCGGTGCGATGGGTGAAGAACTCGCCGAATCCGGCGTCGCGAATCACCGCACGGGCCGCGTCGTCTGCCTCGAAGCCGCGGATAGGCCGGCTAGCAGCAAAGGCCTCCACGACGGCAGTGATCGCCGCATCGCGCGCGTTCCGCACGGTCTCGAAGACATGCTGCTCTTTCTCGGTGGGCTCGCGGCCGACGACTCCGGTCCAGGTGATGTCGTAATAGATGCTGCGCGGCTTGTCGACCCGAGCCCAGATATCGATGAGCAGAAAATCGTCTTCTCGGATAGGCGCGGAATGGCCGGCGGTGGGCTCATAGTGCGAGTCGGAGCTGTTGGCGTTGACGCTGACGTCGGGGCCGTTCTCCCAGACCAGCCCTTCGTTATGCATGGCCGTAGTGAGCCATTGCGCCAATTCGAATTCGGTCAAAGTGCTGACGATCCCGGTTGCGGGGCGGAGTCGGCGGCCAATTTTCCGCCAGGCCTCGGCGAGAATAGCGTCGATGGCCCGCTGTGCGACGACATGGCTTGCGACCTGCTCTTCACTGAGCACCGCTTCAAACTGGCTTACAAGGTCAGCGGAGCTGACAATCTGCTTTCTCATGCTGCGCAGCAACTCGACCGTCCCGGCATCGACCATCGAGACATACATGATGGCGTTGTTGGGCGAGTATTGCATGGCAAGAGTTCGCGTGCCGTCGAGCATCGCTTCAAGGCCGCGGGCCAGCTCCTGCCAGCTTGAATAGAGGCCCTTTGCGCCGGGCAGGGCGTCGAGGCGGCCCTGTTCGACCCGATGAACCAGCTTGCGCGGCTCGCCCACGGCGGGCACCAGATAGTACCAGCGGCGCGTGACGTGCGCGCCAGGGTCGAGGCCGAGGATGCGTCCCGCGATGGGGTCGCGATGGTGATGGTCGTAGAAGAGCCAGCCGTCAAAGCCGGCCTCGCGGATTGCCGCTTGGATCGCTTCGAGCTTCATGGGGGCAATAATAACGCGAAATAGCCCTTACTGGAACCTTTGCGCTTCAGCGATGCGGTCGAGGATTTCCCAGACTCTCGCCGATTGGATATCCTCCACGTTCACGCCGTAAATCTCCTTGATCTTTACCAAGAGGACCTCGTTCGTTGAATCGGTGTGGAAATCCCAAAGATTCGACTCATCTGAAATGAACGCCCATTCAAATCCGAGCACACGCTCAATGAAGTCCTTGGTTAGATCAGGATGAACATTCACCCGCTCCTGCGAAACAAACTGGATCGGAACCTTCGTACCCGGTCTGGGGAGTGGCGTCCCGTCATTTTTCAACTTTGCCTTGCGCGAGGCAAACGCTGAACGGAGATTGCTCAACGCTTCCTCCTTGGAATCTCCGAGCCCAACTACATTCCAATTGGTTATCGAAGCCACATAAGGATGCAGCTTAAAGCGTGGGTTATCGTCGTATGATCCGTCCGGATCAGGGGCCTGTTTGCGAATGGAGATCGGATAATCTTCCAGTTTCCAGTCCGGCGAAAGAAACGACAACGCCCATTTCCAGTTGGCCCGAAGCTGATTCCCGAACCGAACGAGTAGGGTCATGTTGGATCGGGTTACAGCGCGGCCAGCGCCTCGGTCTGGCTGGGAAAGAGGCCCGCATACTTCGTAATGCCCACCATGGTGAAGACCTTGGTAAAGTGCGGCGAGAGGCCAAAGGCAAAGATCTTCTGCGCGGAGTTCGAGGCCTCGATCATCATCTGGATCACCAGCGCAATGCCGCTCGAATTGATGTAATCCACCTTGCTGAAGTCGAGCAGGACGAGCTTGGTGGTCTCCTTGGGCAAGGCCTGGTAGGTGCCTAGGACGGCGTCCTTCGAGGTGCTGGCGATGTCGCCCTCGAAGCGCAGGACGGCCACCGGATGCCCGGCCGGGGAAGTGAGCTGGTCAACACGCGCCTTGGTTTCGCTCTGCACGATTCATTCTCCGTAATCTCAACTGTTTTCTATTATTCCACGCATTTATCCAGGCGGATGACGAGCCGGACGTAGCTGCTTTTGCCTTCAGAGCCGGCCACCCACTCTGCCTCGTCGACCAAGGCCTGAATGAGGAACATTCCCATGCCGCGCGGGTCCTCTTCGCCGAGCATCTTGCGGTCGATGTCCGGGCGGGCGGGCTGCTTGCTCATGCCCTTGCCGTCGTCGATGACTTTGACCTCGAGGGAATCTTCGCCTGCTGACATCACTACGCCGACGCTCAGCTTTTCGTTCAGGCGGTTGCCATGCTCGATGGCGTTGATGCAGGCCTCGGCGACGGCGGTTTTGAGGTCCTCGATGCGGTCTTCGCGGAAGCCCATCAGCTTGGCGACGGCTGCGGCGGTGCTCATGGCCACCTTTTCAAAGCCCATGCGGGAGGGCAATCTCACCTCGACCCTGGTAGCCTTGGGCACGCCGTCGGACTTCAGCTCGTTCATGCCGGATTCTCCGTCGGGCTCGTGCCGCGGCACAGCGCCAGTGCGGTCATGTCGTCCCCCTGCGGCCTGCCTTCAGCGAAGTCTTCGATGGCCGCCCACAATGCATCGAGAATATCATCGGACTTCTGGGCCGGGCACTTCAAAAACGCATCCAAGAGCCGTTCGGGACCAAACTCCTCATCCCCCCGGAAGACCTCCGTAAGCCCGTCAGTATAAAAGAGTAGCCGCATCCCCGGCGCAAACTCAGAGCGCTCGCTCTCATAACGCATTCCCGGCAGCATTCCCAGCGGAGTGCCGGTGGCCTCGAAAAATCGGGGGGCGGCATCGGGCTGGACGAGAAAACCCGGATTGTGGCCCGCGTTGACAACCTCAATCTTGCCCGCGTCGGGATAGAGAAGGAGGAAAATGGCGGTGACGTAGCGGCGCCGCGCCTCCTCGCCCTCGGCCCAGTGGTGCTGGTTCATGCGCGCGGCGAGCTCGCCCAGCGGCGGACCTTCGGCCGCCATCGCCCGGAAGGCCGAGCGGAAGCTGGTGGACATCATCGCCGAGGCCATCCCCTTACCGGCCACGTCGGCCACGGCCATCAGCAGGCTGCCGTCGGGCTGGGCGACAATGTCCAAATAGTCGCCGCCGACCTCATAACAGGTATCAGACCGGAAGCCTAGCGAGTAGCCTGCGATCTCCGGGAGCTTGTGGGGCAGGAGCGACCGCTGAATGGCGCGGGCGGCGTCCATATCCTGCTGCACGCGGGCAAATTCTATGTTGCGCTTGTGGTTGCGGGCATTTTCAAGAGCCACTGCAGCCTGCAAGGCCAGCCCCTCGATGAAGTCGGCTTCGTAGATGGTCAGCGGGCGGCCGTCGGGCGTAGCGACCAGCAACTCGGCCATGCGCTGGCCAAGGCGGTCATCCAGCGGATAGGCGAGTGCCGTGCCGTTGTCGTTGCCCTCTGGCGCTTCGCCATAAGCCATTCCGGACGAAGGAAAGGCCGCTCCGGCCATCTCCAGCTCGCGCACGACGATGCGCAGCACCTGTTCGAGAACCTCTTCTTCGCGGGTAGTCGAGTGGACCTGCCGTGAAGCCTCAAGCAGCGCCTGCAAGCGTGCTACCTGCTGCTGCAGGTCGATCGTCTCGCCGTTGCCGGGAAGCTGAATTCCAGCCGCCATCGCGCACAAACCCCCGTGGTTTCTCACTTTACCATGGTCGCGAAGGGGTTGGCGTTGAGGGATCTCCTGGATTGAGGGGGACGCACCGGAGCGGGTGGAGGCTTCTCTCCACCAAAGGACTGAGGACAGCCGCCGGTTTCTCCGCTAGGTTTGGCATACCCACTTGCAAATGTGATTTAGATCACATTTTTCTGCGAGGCCACCTTTGGAGGTTCCTGATGAAATGTACAAAGAAGTTGTTCATGATCGTCGCGGTTGGCGGCATTTTAATTGCTGACGCGAACGTCTGGGCCCAGGGCTGCGTTGCAGCCCACAGCAATCAACGCGTTCTCGACGAACTGGTCGCGCCGCCTCCGGAGAGCGCTCCGTCGCCCTTGTCAATCCACAACCTCACCGTGAATATCGGCTACCGGGTCTTCAACTCCAACAAGTATTTCCAAGGAACCGACGAGATTGCCAGGCCGACCGCCGTGGAAAACCACCAGAACATTTTCGACATCGGTATCGAGTATCGCCTCAACAAGCGGTGGAGCATTATTGCGGACGTGCCTGTCTACAACGGCACGCGCGACCAGATCTATCCTCCCAAGGGGATCTACCAAGTGAGCGGCCTCGGCGATATGACGATCGGCGCGCAGGCCTGGCTCTTCCGACCGCCAACGGAAAACGGCGGCAACGTGGCTGTGAGCGCAGCCCTGAAGATTCCCACGGGGATCGACAATGCAACGGGCTCCGCCTTGTACCAGGGGCAGATCATCAAGGCTACGGCCGATCAGTCGATGCAGCCTGGCGATGGGGCGTGGGGATTCAATGTTGGCGCGCAGGCTTACAAGTCGCTCTGGCGGCGAGCCTCTATCTATAGCCAGGCGACGTATCTCTTCAATCCCGAAGATACAAACGGCGTGCCAACCTTTCGCAGCCAACCGGGACAGGGCGTCATGTCGGTGACCGACCAGTATCTCTACCGCGGAGGAGTTTCCCAAGGTATGCCGAAGCTGAAGGGCTTGGCGCTCAGCCTCGGCGTGCGCGGCGAGGGTGTGCCGGTTCGGGACCTGTTGGGCTCCAGCGATGGATTCCGGCGCCCTGGCTTCATCTTTTCGCTGGACCCTGGACTGATGTTTAACTACAAACGGGATACCTTCTCCGTCAATGGACCGTGGGCGCTCTATCGCGATCGCCCGCCCAGCGTGCCTGAGATCCAATACAACATCACCAACGGGGACGCTTTTTTTGCGGACTACACGGTGATTGCAAGCGTCTCGCATCACTTTTAAGGAGTCCAGCCATGCGAAGATGGAAGAGACCCGCGCGCCAGCTTTGGATCTGGCTGGCGTCGCGGCCCGGATGTCTTCGATATGTTCATTGGTCACTTCGCCGTTGGCTTCGCCAGCAAGAGATTCGCGCCGAGAACCAATCTTGCCGTTCTGATTGCCGCGCCGCTCTTCCTCGATATTCTCTGGCCTTACTTCGTTCTGCTTGGCTGGGAGCGGGTTCGCATCGATCCGGGCAATACTCGATTCACGCCCTTTGACTTCGAGTCGTATCCCTGGTCGCATAGCCTGCTGATGTCGGTTGTCTGGGCAACGGTCTTTGCGCTGATCTATCACCTCATCACGCGCTACTGGCCGGGAACGGTCGTCGTCTGGATCGGCGTGGTCAGCCATTGGATCCTCGACTGGATCTCGCACCGGCCCGACATGCCGCTCTATCCGGGAAGCCGGCGTTACGGTCTCGGGCTTTGGAATTCGATCGACGGAACGCTGGCGGTGGAACTGGCGATCTTCGCCGTTGGCGTCGGAATGTATCTCGCGGACACCAGTGCGCGCGACCGAATCGGACGTTATGCGTGCCTCGGCTTCGTCGCACTGCTGCTTTTTCTCTACGCCGCAGACCGCTTCAGCCCATTACCCACGAGTGCGGCGGAGATTGCCTGGCCCGGAGTAATTGCTCCATTCGTCCTGCTTCCCTGGGCATGGTGGTTCGACCGCCATCGCGCGCTACGAAAGGATCAGGCGAGAGTTCCCATCTCGTAGTCGCGACGGGACAGCATCGAATGGCCTATCTCGCGGGTGGTCAGAACCCAGTTCGGGAGATCATCATTCTCCAGAAATTCATCAATCACCGCCAGCCTGTGGGCATGTTTTCGTTTGCAACGCCCTGGGGGACGAATTAGCTTAGGGACATGAAAAACATAAACTACGGGCGAGCCTCAGCGGTGCTGATCGCTTTTGGCGCGATCGGCTTTGGAATCGGCGCGGCGCAAGAGAAGGCCGCGTTGCCGGATGTGACCATCGCGCCAAAGTCGAGCGCGGCGGTGAGCACGCAGGTGATCGATCAGGCCAAAGAGCCAGCGATCTCGCCGGATGAAAAATGGAAGCTGATCCGCAGCAAGATCAAGTACGTCTTTGTGCTCTTCCAGGAGAATCGGTCCTTTGACTTTTACTTTGGCAGCTATCCTGGCGCGGATGGGATCTACGAGGGAGCAGAAGGCCCTTATCCTCTGGGGCAGGTTGCTGGATTCACGCAGCTGATCGTGAATACCGATGGAAGCATTGGAGTAATCACTCCGTTCAAGATTCCGGCGACGGTGACTGATTCGGCAGGCAAGACGGTGCCGCTTTATCCCGCAGACATCGCCTCGGTCAATCACTCGCACACGGCGATCGCGCGCAAGCTCGCGCTGGACTCGAATGGCCTGGCGCAGAACTCGGAGTATGCATTGACCGAAGAGGGCGCGACGCTGATCAACGGTGTTCCATCGATGACGCCGACTCTCGAGCGCAAGCAGTTTGGCGAGCTGGTGATGAGCCATGTGGACTGCGATACTGCGCCGTTTCTCTGGAGGTATGCGGACCGCTTCACGCTCTTCGACCACTTCATGGATACGATCATCGGGCCCTCGACGCCGAATGCGATTGCCATGATCTCGGGCCAGAGCGGCGAAACGCAGTGGATGCTGCACCCGGATGCGGCAACGACGGGCGGCCAGGGCAAGAGCGGGATAGTACCGGTGGTCGATGACCCTGCGCCCTATTGGGGATCGGTGCTGGACACGGCAAACAAGCTCAGGCAGCCGCAGGCCGTGCCGCCTTCCAACAGCATCTCGAAGAACCTGACCTTCGCAAGCCTTCCGCTCTCGTTCATGGGCGACGGAATCAAAGACACCGCGGCGGCCGACTACAATCCTGACTTCGATCTTCCCGATGTGCAGAACGACATTGAGAAGATCTCCGGGCACGGCGTGAAGGCGGTGGACTGGGGCTGGTATCAGCAGGGCTACGACCATGAAATCAACGATGCCTCATGGAAGGCCTCGCACGAGGGCTACGTCGCGCATCACAACGCTCCGCAGTACTTTGGCTACGTTGCGAACAATCCTCAAGTCAGCACGCATCTGCATGGGCTGAGCGAGTTCTTCGATGCGGTGGCCAGAAAGCAGTTGCCACCATCGGGCGTCTTCTATGTGCGCGGCGGCTATGGGAACATTCGTAACTGGAAGCCGGTCGATCCCAACCCGAAGCTGGCTGAGGTCTTCAGCGGCAACGACGATCATCCGGGCTACTCGGATACGCAGATCGGCGAAGGACTGCTCGCCGAAGAGGTCAACGCCATCGCGGCCAGTCCGTATTGGAGCCAGAGCGCCATCGTCATTACCTACGACGAGTCGGACGGGCTCTACGACCATACTCAGCCGCGCATCAGGTCGCATGACGCGAACGGGCTGCCTCTGGAGCAGGGGCCGCGGATTCCGGCGATTGTGATTTCACCGTATGCAGTGGCGCATGGCGTCTCGCATGTGCCGTCGGAGCATAGCTCGATTATTAAATTCGTAGACGAGCTGTTTAATCTGATTCCGCTGGCCGACCTGCCCGATGAGATGAGGGCGCGCCAGATTGGCATGGATAAATTTGGCCAGCCGAGTCTGGGGCCGGCCGACGACATGGTGCCGGGGGTCGGCGATATGACGTCAGCCTTCGACACGCTGCGGCTTGAGGGCAAGAGAGCGCCGCTGAGCGCCGACTACGCGACGATTCCGGCAGAGGAGATTACCAGCTTTCCTCATGAGGGCGGCGCGGGGTGCAAACGACTGGAGATCCAGCCGACGGACAGCGGGATAGCCAACCCCGTGCCGGTGGACTTCAACCCGCGCCCGGATACTACACCGGGGATTCCTACGGCGGGCGGGTGGACGCCATAGTGCGAAGCGGGACGAAACTCCAGGCGTTGGCATTGACTGCGCTGCTCGTATGTGGCGGGGCATGCGCAGCAGAGACGAATCCAAACCACGAAACGACCTTGACTCGCGTGCGGGCGGCAGGAGTGCTGCATTGCGGCATCGACGTGGAGCAGGCCGAGTACACGACCTCCGACGATCACGGCAATCGCGAGGCCTTTGACGCCGACCTCTGCCGCGCGGTGGCTGTGGCCGTGCTGGGAAAAGATGCGCAGGCGAAAGTAGCGCATTATCCCGACGGCAGCACTGCGATCAAGGGACTTAAAAAAGGCGAAGTGGAGATGGTTCCTACACTGTCCGCCGACTTCACCCATTCCGCGGGAACGAATCTGACGCAAACACGGCCTGTGCTATGGGATGGCGTCGGATTTCTCGCTCCTGAAGGAAGCCCGGTGACGCGGGCGAGGCAGTTGAGCGGGAGGAAGATCTGCTTTCTGGCAGAGACCACGGTGGAGGAGAGCGTGCGCGCGTGGTTTGCCCGCGAGAAGCTGAACTTTGTGCCCTTTCCCTTTCAGGAGGAGGGCGAGATGCAGGCTGCCTTTGCCACCGGCAACTGCGGCGCGCTGGCCGGCGACCGGACACGCCTGGCGCAGAGCCGCGCGGCGCTAACCCGGCACGGTAGGCAGGTGCGCCTGCTGCCCGAAACCATCTCTAAAGACCCGCTGGCGGCGGCTGTGCGCGACGACGATCCGCAGTGGACGGCGATCGTCACCTGGGTGATGGAGGCGCTTGTCCAGGCCGAGGAGAGCGGCGTGACGCGGGCCAACGTACAGGCGATGAGTGCGCGTGCCGAAAGCGACCCCACTCTACGGTTTCTGCTGGGAGGCTCACATCAGATTGGCCTCGACCTTGGGCTCGATAACGATTGGGCGGCGCGGGTGATTGCGGTCACCGGGAACTACGGCGAGATCTATGAACGCGATATGGGCAGCGGTTCCGTGCTGAAGCTGCCGCGGGGCGAAAATAAGCTTCGAATCCGTGGTGGTGCTATGGAGGCATTGGCATTTAAGTGACACTGTGTCAGTATGGAACGATCTCCGTGCCCTGGGAGGAATCGTAGTTGCAAACCTCCCGAACCGCTGCGGGGTGCGAAGATTAAGGAATGACCTCTGCTACCGTTCCCACTCAGGGCGTTGCCCCTCAGGGGAAACACGCGATGCAACGCGTCGCGCTCATCTACAACCCGGCTTCGGGCCAGCACTCGATAGGGCGCCATGCGGCCATCGACAAGGCGGTCGCGGTCTTGCGCGCTGCTGGAGTCAAGGTCGAGGCGCTGGAGACGATTGCGCCCGGCAGCGCAGGTGCGCTGGCCAAGGATGCCGTGCAGCGGGGTTGCGACACGATTCTCGCCTGCGGCGGCGACGGCACGGTGCATGAGGTCTTGCAGAGCCTGGTGGGAACGAACGTGGCCTTGGGCGTTGTGCCGCTGGGTACCGCCAATGCATTGGCGGCGAATCTGGGCCTGCACTCCTCGCCTGCGAGGGCCGTGCGCAAGCTGCTCACGGCGGAGCCGGTGCGCTTCTCGGTGGGGCGGATTTCCTATGCAGACAACGCGGACGAAAACCATTCGCGTTACTTCACCGTGGCGGCTGGAGTGGGGGCCGACGCTTTGTTCCTCTCGCGCCTCAACCCGAGCCTCAAACGGCGGCTGGGCTATGTTCTCTACCTGGTCGAGGCCTTTCGCGTCTGGGCCACCCACTCCTTTCCCCTCTTTGAAGCGTCCTTTGTGGAACACGACGGAAGCCGGCCACGCGTGGAGGAGATCTCCGAACTGCTCGCGGTGCGCATCCGCGACTTTGGCGGCGTGCTCAACCACATGGTCCCCGGCGCAACGCTGCACAAGAACGGACTGCGCCTGGTGGCCTTCAAGACGCGCAGCCGTTTTCGCTACTTCCGCTTTTTGATCAGTGTCGTCTTCGGCCGTCAGACATTCTCTGGCGACATCGAACTGCTCGATGCCGTATCGGTCGAGTGCCGTCCACGCAACGGTTCATCGACGCGCGTTTATGCCGAGGCCGATGGGGAGTTGCTGGGCAATTTGCCGGTGCGCATCGAGATCGTGCCGGATGCTGTGACCCTGCTGATTCCGCCCAATGCAAGACCTTGAGCCAGACCTGTCCTGCCAACCGCTTGTCGAGGTCACGAAATCACTGCTTGGGGGCGGAAGCATTGCTCAAGTCGGCCGACTTCAACTGGTTCAGATTGGCCAGAACTGCCTGTTCGGGCGCAGGGTCCGCTCCGGTTACAGCCGGCTGCAAGGAACCAGAATAGAAATCGAGAATGTTATCGCGCAGTTGGGCCGATGTCCGTTCAAACTGACCCGCTGACAGCCTGGCCAAAAGGCTCGCATAAGATTCATCCGCAAGGGAGTATTCTCCAGCTTTTGTGACGACGCCGTCATCGAGATCGCAGTTAGGCAGCACCAACTTGCCCGCGCGCACCTCATCTAGCAAAGTCCGGTAATGATCGGTGGTGGTGTTAATGCTCTTGATATACAGGTCTTCCGTTTTCGGGGTTGGGTTATTGAAGCCCAGTCCCTTGAACGGGCCGATCTTGGGCACAAAGCGCAGGAGCGTCGATAGGATTCGTGTGCCCATGCCAGTCCTTGCATAGGTCTTTCCCCACTCCCTTTCATAGTCCGATCGGGATAGACGGTAGAGAAACTTCTTCCGGGCAAAGTCGGGTGTCTCGCGCATCAGGTCTTTCCCGTGAACCTGAAGCGCCACTTGTGTCATCTGCGGAATCAGCCGGCTGATGAAGAAGCGATAAGAGCCAACCGCAAGGTCCTCGTGCGTCAGCACGTCTTTCAACTCCAGCCCATAGACAACGGGAAAGACCCGCTCCAACAGCGGCTCCGAGACCTGGAATCCTATGAAATCGTGGTACTGCTCCGGCGCATAGCGATTCTTCGCTACCTGCAAGGTGTCGAATCCAAACTCCGTCTTCAAGTGCGCTGATTTGTCCTGGGCATAGCGGACCGAGTTGCCATACTTCGCCCGCAGCTTTGGATAATGGAGCGCGACCGCTTCGTTGACGGCCGGGTGACCGTCAATGTCCGCCACATAATGCGAAAGTGCGCCCAGAGCAAAGGCGTACTCGTTGGCGTTCTGGCTTTCCGCCAGTAGTTCCCGGACGAAGTCCCCGGTGCGGACGTAGTGAGCCAGGTTGCTGAAGTCCTTGCTTCCGAAGGGATAGTAGCCCAGATCCTGGATGACCGAGCCGCCGTAGGCGTAGGCGTGAGCTTCCTTGATCTGGTCTTCGGTAATACCCGGAAAGCGCTCGACAAGGAGGGGCCGAATCTCTGAGATCCATGCAAGGTCGATGATCTCCTCGTGCGTGAGGACCGAGTAGGCGAACGAAACTCTACCTGACGCGAGCGCCACGAAAAGAATCGCCGCTGCGCCGGCAAGCCGCAGAAGCCTATTCCTGATCATCGAATGGAACTCCCAGCTCAAATTTGGCCGAGCAAGAGCAGAACCACAAGGATGAGGACGATCATTCCGATCCCTCCGGATGGATAGTATCCCCAGTTCCTGCTGTGCGGCCAGGTTGGCAGAGCGCCAATCAGCATCAGAATCAGTACGACGATCAGGATCGTTCCAAGCATATTTTCCTTCCAGCGTATTCGCGAGGTGCGTGAATCCTTCTGTTGCAGCTTCGGATTCCTGCAACAAAGTGAGTCTCTCACGGGGCGATGGGAGAATATGGTCAATCGAAGACACGAGATGGAGATGCACGAACTCGGCCAGCGGATTCTGCGAATGGCCCGCCGATGGCCGGCCCGGCTCTGATCCCGACCTCGATTTGCCTCGTGATCTACTTAGTTGCAATCGAAAGCGCCGGAACCTGGCCGCGCGCGATCAGGATGCTGCCGGCGCAATAGCTACTACAATCGATCTCATGCTGATTGGCGTGATTACCGTCTCCGACCGTTGCTCCCAGGGCCTGATGACCGACACTGCGGGTCCCGCTGTGGCAACGCTTCTCGGCCAGCAATGGCCGGAGGCCGAAATCCGCAGCAATCTTGTTCCCGACGACGAAGAGACGATTGTCGCCACGCTGAACAAATTGAGCAGCCAGGGCGCGTCGCTGGTGCTCACGGTGGGCGGCACCGGCCTGGGACCGCGCGATCGCACTCCCGAAGCAACTCGCAGAGTGATCGATCGTGAAGCTCCCGGCTTGGCCGAGGCCATGCGCTCGATAGGGTCGGAGCACAATCCCTACGCGTGGCTTTCGCGAAGTGTTGCCGGCCTCAAGGGGGGCACGTTGATCGTCAACCTGCCGGGCAGCCGGCGCGGCGCCGAGGGCAGTTTATCGTCCATTCTCAGATTGCTCGATCACGGGTTGGAGGTCGCGGCGGGCGGCCAATCGCACCCTTGAATGAAGGCGCTCCTCCGTGAGCGCAAGCTGTGTCTCACCGGTTGAACGATCGCACGAGCGACGGAACATCATGGCCTTCTCTTGCGTATCCTTACCTCATCTGGAGGTCGGAATCCACATGAAGATCTTTTTGTCCTTTGGCGGTCTTCTTCTCGCCGCATCCCTTGCCGTCGGTCTGCGCTCGCAATCCCCAGCCCCGGTCGCGCCCGGTGCGAAGGCCGCAGGGCCCTACGTGCCCGCCTACACCAACGATAGTAAGTTGCTCTTCCCCGAGCACTATCGCGAGTGGGTCTTTCTCAGCTCCGGGGTCGATATGAGTTACAACCCCAAGGCGATGGCCATGGGACACACGGTCTTCGACAATGTTTTTGTGAATCCGGAGGCCTTTGCGAAGTTCCTTCAGACAGGCATTTGGCCGGATAAAACGGTGCTGGTGCTGGAGTCGCGAATGGGATTGGAGAAGGGCTCGATCAACCACCAGGGCCACTATCAGGGCACGGACATCATGGGCCTTGAGGTTCACGTGAAGGATGAGGCCAGATTCCCCGGCAAGTGGGCCTTCTTCGACTTCGATAAGCCTACCACCGGCAGCTTCTTCCCCAAAGATGCCGGATGTTACTCCTGCCACGCCGACCACGCAGCGGTGGATACGACTTTTGTGCAGTTCTATCCGACGCTGTTACCGATTGCGAAGGAGAAACACACGCTGAGCGAGAGTTATCTGAAGGAAGAGGCAACGGCTAAGTAGGCGGGCCGTTTATGAGGCCTTGGCGATCTTCCGGTCTTTCGCAGGCACAACTGGAAGTACGCGATTCGCCTCGGTGAGGAATCGATCGACGGCCTCATCGTCGTTGGGATCGTAGGGGCCGTCGTCGGTGTCGTTGGCGTCATAGGGGATGGGTTCGTCCGTCGCTATGCTTCTGCGGACGCGTTCCCAATCAGTTTTGCTGGGCTGGCCGGAGATTGTCATAGATGCGGCGCTCCTTTCGTGAGGCCTTACGGAACGAAATGATACATATATTATATCCCCGAACGGTGTAAACGAGAGCGAGAACTATGCCGTTGGTTTCAACGAGGGCGATATCCAGCCAGCGTTCCTCCCCGCGCCCTTCCATCAGAAAGGTGATCTTGTTCGGGGCCTCGAACACCATATCGGCATCGTCGAAGTCGAACCCATGCTTCCGCAGATTCGCTTCGCGTTTGGCCTCATCCCATTCGTACACGAGGTGATTCTATGCCAAATCCGGAAACCCCGCAGTGTCCCGATCCTGTGTACCGATGCGAAAGCAATCAGTTACCGGCGGAAAGCCCTTCCGACGAAGGTCCTTGTATGCGGCCTTGTATGCAGGAAAATCACCGTCCCATATCCTCGTTGCTCCGAACCTTTTCTCTATTATCTTCACTAGAATACCCCTTCGTTCGAGTCGTCTTCTGAGTGTCTCTCGATGACCTGCGCCACAGGCAATGAGAATTCTCTTTTGGATTTCATCACCCAATTGACCAATCCAGAACTCTTCGCGAACGGGCCATTCCCGGAGGAAGTAATTGTACATTTCTTTGTGATTATCCCATCCAGGGGGAGCATATGGCGGCCCATCGGAGATTCCCAGCCTCCTCCTTTCCTCCAGCGACGGGTCGCAAAACCTATGACAGACGCCCGCCACCGAAGCAACTTCGATGACAACTGAGCGCTTCTTTCTCTTTTTCAGGAATTCCGGATGAGATTCTTCGGCGATTAGGAGCGGATCGTGTTTTTCGATGGCTCTGACGAGTAGCTCTCGGAATTCTCTTTGTGTAGTGTTCTGCGGATCATCCAGTTCAGTGCCTTCTGGATAGGTTTGCGTTGCGACATGATCGCATCCTATGAGAAACACCACAGTATTCCCTCTTACTTTGGAGACTTAGGGATTGGCCCAGACGAGCTTTTCGAGCCATCAGTTCAAGAACATCGTCCTGTAGAGGGTGTCCCGCTGGACTGGCTTAAATCCGGCGTCGCGAATGATTCTTCTTAGCTCTTCTTCCGTTGTGCAGTTACTCGTGCCGGCGGCCCGGACTACGTTTTCTTCTAACATCACAGAACCTACATCGTTACCGCCAAAGTGTAGGCCTAACTCTAACACCTTTAATCCCTGAGTTACCCAGCTTGCCTGCACATTCTCGATGTTATCTAAATAGAGGCGAGAGATAGCTAGCACCTTCAGATATTCGACGCTGGTCGCTTCCTCCCAGCCGTGGCCGCCAAGCGCTGTGTTCTTTGGCTGGAAGCTCCAGGGGATGAAGGCTGTGAACCCGCCGGTTTCTTCCTGTAAGCGCCGCACCACCTCAAAGTGATTGATGCGCTGGTCAAAGGTCTCGCCGACGCCGAACATCATGGTGGCCGTGGTTCTCATGCCAAGCTGATGCGCAGTGCGATGGACGCTGACCCAGTCCTCGGTGTTGCACTTGATGCGGGCGATGCGCCGGCGCACGTCGTCGTCAAGGATCTCCGCCCCGCCGCCAGGGATGGAGTCGAGGCCCGCGGCGCGCAGGCGGATGATGGTTTCGCGAACCGAGAGATCGGAGTATTTTGCGATGGCCAGCACTTCAGAGGCGGTGAGACAGTGCAGCCAGATCTGCGGAAAGCGCTGCTTGATGCCGCTGAAGAGGCGTTCAAACCAGTCGATCTTCAGATCGGGATGAATGCCGCCCTGCATCAGCACACCGGTGCCGCCCATCTCCAGCGTCTCGGCAATCTTGTCGTAGATCACCTCGAAGTCGAGGATGTAACCCTCTTCGGAACGCGCACCATTGAGAGGGCGGTAGAAGGCGCAGAAGGTGCAGTATTCGGTGCAGAAGTTGGTGTAGTTGATGTTGCGATCGATGATGTAGGTGACCACGCCCTCGGGATGCAGACGGCGGCGCACGGCATCAGCCTCAAAACCAAGGCCGATCAGGTCGGGGGAACGGAAGCTATCGAGTGCCTGTTGGCGGGTCAGCGACATAGTCCTGATTCTACCAATTTATGGTTGGCCGTCCCCCCGTTTCGCGGTGGGCCTGGGCGCGGGTTGCTGCTTCCTCACCGGGGCGGAGACGCCCATGACCAGCAGAAAGAAATTGAAGCCCTTGCGCAGCCAGTCGAGTAGGCTCATCGATCGATTCCCTTCCCGCACAACTACTTTCTTGTTGCCGGAGTCGTTGCTTCCAGCCCCGCAGGCTCGCCGCGCAGAATCTCAACTGCGGTCGGCGGCAACGGCTTGTCGGCATTGCCAAGTAGCAGGGTTACCTGCCACATCTCGGTTTCGCTCAGCATATCCTTGTAAGACGGCATGCCCGTGAGCCGGATACCGTTGGCCACCTTCCAGTAAGTCTCGCCGAGCGGGTCGTCGGTAACCCCGAGGATCGGCTCACCACCGCCGTGCTGGTGCTTCTCCCACAGTGGCGGCGCATCGGGAAACATATGCTCGCCAAAGACGGAAGGCTTGCCGTGAAGCCCATGGCAGACGGCGCAGTTCTCGCTGTAAATGTGCGCACCGGCCACCAGGTTGGCCTCATCAACGGTGATCGGCGAGGTTTTCACCATCTCGCGCTGGATACGCGCATCCAGCATCATTTCGGCGATCTGCCTCTCTTGCGGAATGGGCGGATCAGCCACTGCCACAGGCATGTGACCGCGCCATACCCATAAGCCCACGGCGACCGGCAGCAGCATGAACCCCAGCACGAACCCAAAGAACACACGTCCCATCTTTATTCAGCCTCCGCTGCCCTTCATGGTAGTCCATTTTCGTGCTTGCATGTGGAACCGGTGGGCGACCTGCGGATGAAAGCAAAAGATTTACTGGACAAAACCGCCCGGATTTGACACAGTCTCGCCATACCGCTCCGGGATCGACGGTACCTGAAGTTCCTGTACCGGGCCGGAAATCGGCCTCCCCGCTCGTGGGATTTCACCAAATCTTGAAAGGAATCTTTCCCATGGCAGATCACTCAAGGATGAAATTGGGCCGCAAGGCCATCAAGACCGACAGCCGCACTCTTGCCTTCGGCGACTACCTCACCCCTGCTCTGCCGCCGCCGCCCCCGGAGGCCGACTGGACCAAGGGCCTCACGGACTGGGGCATGATGCTCAACGACACGCTGGGCGACTGCACCATCGCCGGCCTAGGCCATGCCGTGCAGGTGTGGACGACCAATACCACGGGCATCTTCACCGTGCCCGATCCCACCATCCAAAGCTACTATGAGCAGTGGGACGGATACGTCCCCGGCGACCCCAACACCGACAACGGAGGTGTCGAACTCGACGTTTTGAACGACTTCCAGAAGAACGGCTTTGCCGGCCATAAGCTATTGGCCTTTGCCGATCCGAAGTACACCAATCTGGTGCAGATCCGCCAGTCCATCCTCCTCTTCGGCGGCGTTTACATCGGACTCTCCCTGCCGCTGACAGCTCAGAGTCAGGATGTTTGGGATGTGGTTCCCAAAGGTGGGGCCAATGCCAAGAAAGGCAGTTGGGGCGGCCATTGTGTTTTCGTGCCCAAGTACGACGCCAACGGCTTCACCTGCATCACCTGGGGTGCGCCAAAGACCATGACCCTGGCCTTTTGGAAGAAGTACTGCGACGAGGCCCACACCCTGCTGGGTCAAGACTGGCTCACTGCCAAGGGTTCACCGGCCGGCTTCGACCAGGCCCAGCTACAGACCGACTTGCGCGCAATCAAGTAAAGCGGGCCGCGGCCAAATCCCTTCGCAATCCTCGCAATCCGTTGCCGGCGCAACCCAAGGCTCCCCCCTGAGGTGATTTAATACCTTATGGGGGGAGCACTGCCTGCAGGGATTGGCGATGTGCTTCCGCACTCCCGTGGAGGTAACCCGAAACCGATGTCCTTATTTCGCCGTATTGCCCTTTTGCTGGCGCTAGGTCTCACTGCCGTGACCGCAACGCCGGCTCAAAGCTCGAGTTCTCCCGCAGCTCCCGCTCCCGCCACCCCAAACACAGATCAAACCCAAGCCCAGCCGTCCGCGCAGTCTCAGGGCCAGACGAGCGTTCAGGCACGAATCAGGGCCCGCCGCGCAGCTCGCCGCGCCGCGGCGATCCACGAGGCCTATGATCACACCTATGAAATGAACTTCGGCTTCGGCTACCTGCGCTGGAAGCCTGGCCCGGGACCGGTCGCTCCTGGGACGACAAAGCCTCTGGGTCTCGAACAGGCGCATGAGTACGCATGGGACGCCGGCTTCACACGCAACTTCAACGAGCGCCTGGGCGTGACCCTTGACGCCCGCGGCTATTACGGCTCCGCCTACGTGGGCGGCGAGTATAACCCGTCCGACAATACGCTGACCAACCCAGCAATCAACGAGTACACGGCACTGATTGGGCCAACTTACCGCTTCTACATGCAGCCCAAGTTCTCCGTCTCCGGCCGCATTCTGGGCGGTGTAGACCACGGGAACTTCTCGAGCGATCTAGGCGCTTACGCGCCAATTTCCACCCAATTCGGGCTCTGGCCCGACGGGTACACCTTCGCCGGCAGCGCCAGCGTTCCCGTAGAGTACAACCTGACCCCGCGGGTTGGACTTCGCGTCGCTCCCGAATACTTTTTCAGCGGCTTTGGATCGACGATCCAGTACACCCGGGGCTTCACTACCGGGGTCGTCTACCGCTTCGGGAAGCAGTGAAAAACAGAGGTCAGGGCACGACTTCAGTCGTGCCCTAAGTTCCGCAAATTCAATGTGGGCATTCCTTCTTGAGGAAATGCGGCTTCGCAGAATCGATTGGTTCAGCGCTTCCCTGGAAGAATCTGCGCTGTCTGACCAGCAAAGAGGTTCAGCTTCATTCAAATGACTATCGCAACCCAGGCCGACCCTTCCAATGAGCTTGTGACTCAGTTCCCGATGCACGCGCCGGAAGCAGGCGCTACGGCCACGTTGATCAGCGACCTGCGCGAACTCTTCAAGGTCAAGGTTGTCGCCCTGGTGCTGGTGACGGGGTGGGGCGGATTCTACCTGGGATCGATCGAGTCCGGCATCACCAGCGTGCAGCGCGGGTTGCTGGATACGCTGCTGGGCATCGGCCTGGTCTCGGCCGGAGCCGGCGCGCTCAACGAGGCACTGGAACGCAGGACCGACGCGCGGATGAAGCGCACTGAGAACAGGCCGATGGCCGCAGGCCGCTTCCCGTTGGCTCTGGGAGTATTGGCAGGCCTCGGCGCGCTGGCCTTCGGCGCGGTGTGGCTGCTTCTACACACAAACCTGACCACGGTGTCCCTGGCGCTGCTGACGGTCTTTACCTACGTCGCGATTTACACGCCGCTCAAGCGAATCACCGCCATGGCCACCTTCATCGGCGCATTCCCCGGCGCAATGGGCCCTCTGCTCGGCTGGACAGCGGCACGCGGACGCATCGAGTGGCCAGCCGTGGCTCTTTTCGCCATTCTCTTTGTCTGGCAGTTTCCTCACTTCATGTCGATCGCGTGGTTGTACCGGGACGACTATGCGAAGGCCGGGATTCGCATGTTGCCGGTCGTCCAGCCGGACGGATTTTCGACAGTTGCCGAGGCGCTGTTTTTTGCCGTCGCGATGATCCCGGTGAGTCTGGCGCCGTGGTGGCTGGGGCTGGCCAGCGCAGCCTACGCCGCACTGGCTGTTGCGCTGGGCTTGGTCTATCTGGCCTACACGATCCGCTTCGCCCGCATTCTGCGCGTGCCCGAAGTCGAGAGCCGCAAGCTGGCGCGCGATCTGCTCAAAGTGAGCGTGCTCTATTTGCCGCTGCTCTTCACCACGCTGATGCTTTGCGCCATCGGGAAGAAGTAAGGATGCCATGAAGATCGCAGCTCCATCGACAAGCACACGGCCCGCAATCGGAGCGATTCTCGCCGTCAGCGCGGCAGCTACGGCCTTTCTCTTCTGGCTGATTTATGTCCATCCCGCTGCCGCGTCCAACTCGGAGTTTGCCTTCTTGCCCGCACTCAATGCGCTGCTCAACGGCCTAAGCGCGGTCACTCTGCTCATCGGTTACACCTTCATCAAGGCTCGGCGCATTGCAGCGCATCGGACTGCGATGATCACGGCCTTTGGATTTTCGACGCTCTTCCTGGTCAGCTACATTCTGCACCATGCGCTGCATGGTGATGTCCGCTATCCGGCCCACGCGGCTCTGCGCTCGGTTTATCTGCCGCTGCTGGCCAGTCATATCATTCTGGCCGTCGTGGCGCTGCCGTTGATTCTGGTCACCTTTTTCTTCTCGCTGAGCGGGCGGATTCCGCAGCATCGCAAGGTGGCCCGCTGGACCTTTCCGCTGTGGCTCTACGTCTCGATTACCGGCGTCGTGACCTGGGCGATGCTGAGGCTGGCGCGATAAAGGCAGGGAAAAGGGATTTGGGATTAGGGAACAGAAGACTTTGGGTGCTCCATCCTTTTCACGTTCTTTGTGAAACGGGTGGGAGACCAAGAGACTCAAACAGCGTTGCAAGGAACGACGATGGCTTCAACCAGCCCCAACTCGAGTCCCGCTTCTACCGGTGACGGCACGCGCCAACTGCTGCAATGGGGCGCGTCGATGCTCGGCGCCGGCCTGTTGGCCGCGGTGCTTCTGGAGGCCGTGCTGGGTGGCTTCTCGCCCACCGGCGCAAGCACCAACACCGGCTGGTTCGCCCTGATCGTCGCCCTGATGTGCATTCCTTTTGGTGGCTTGCTGTTGCTGCTCGGCTTGACCAAGTGGCTGCGCAACCGTGCGCTGGGACGGCTACCGTAAGCCTCTGTTTTGCCTCGGAACCCAGCCTGCGGTCAGCCATGCATAGCCACAAAAGAGCCGGCCCGCGTGAAAAGCGCGGGCCGACTGCATTTGGCAAGGCATCTTCTAGCGCATCTTCGGTGGGGCCTCAGTTTGAAATCCAGTTTTCGACCCGAAGGCGGCACAACAGGCAGTTTCAGCCGTGATCGAAAGCCGACAGAAAGCCTTCGATTTCGTCCCTCGTGCTCAGGAGATGCTTTTCTCCGACGAAACCCTCGTAAATATCCAGATGCCCCAAATACGAATTGGCATTCTTTCGCGTTTTATATTCCGAACACCACTGAAGCAGAGCTGAGCGTGACTCCTGATCTTCTCCACTTTTTATAGGTCGGCTTTTCAAATTCCCAACGCATTCGTCTTCAGGAATAACGAGCCACACGAGGATTGTCGTTCGAGATAATGCTTCTCTGGCCAGCCAACCGAAGACGCCCTCAATAATCCACGCGTCAAGCGCTGCGGCGTTTCGGACGGCATCTTTGGCTTCATCAGCGGGGCGTCTCTGATTAAATCCCCCTGGTACCCAGTGCAAACCGTCGAGTTCGGTGAAAGGGGCTTTAAGCCGCTGTGCCAGCTTATTGCCCAGCCAACTTTTACCTGACCCACTGTTTCCCAAAATCAGGATGCGATGACTGCCAACCATCTCTGTTTTTCTCACTCTTCCCCGAAAAGGGGAATGCCTGCTCTCTACCCAAAGCCAAAATTCAAACTGAGACACTACCGCATTTTCGGATTTACTGTAGACTTCCGTGCCCCTTCTATTCCGCATTTTTCTGCGGAATGGAAGGGATACCCACAAACTTCCGGTTTACACAACTCCCGAAAATGCTCTAGTAAAGGATCTTCAATCCAAATTGAAGGATGCGCGGCTCGAGGGTGCCGGTGATGGTGCCGCCACCGGTGACATTCGAAGTCGTTCCATTCGGGGCTCCATTCAGCGTGCCCGTCAAGGCCGCGCCGGAGGTTCCGCCGGGTAGGTAGAGGTTGGTGTGGTTGAAAACGTTATACGCCTCGGCACGGAATTCGACCTTGAAGCGTTCCGAGGGGGTGCTGAAGCGCTTGTTGAGGGCCAGATCGGCTTCGTAGTACTTCGGCGTGCGGCCAATATTGCGGGGCGCGTTGCCGAAGGGGCTCGATATGGTCCCGCCGGTGGTGAGGGAACTGCCGGTGGTATAGGTCTCAGGCAGGGCAAAGGCACCCCAATTGGTGTAGTTGATGGCGCCGCTTGACGCCTGGTGGCTCAGGCAGGAGTGGCCTGAGTTGCAATCGGTGACCGGGTTGCCGGGGAGATAGTTTGGCCGGTACAGGATGGCTCCGCGATAGGTGGCGCTGGAGGGCAGGATCTGCGGCGAGACCTGGTTGTGGGAGTTCGGACCATAATCCAGGGTGAAAGGCGAGCCGGCCTGCGCGGTGTTAATGGCGCTGATCTGCCAACCGCCAAGAAGGGCGTCCGTGGCGGGGTTAGCGCTCGAGAGGAACTGACGCCCACGTCCGACCGGGACCTCATAAACGAGGCTGGTGATGTTAGCGACCGGGAGGTTGTTGTCCGACTGGCCGTAGTCTCCGCGGAGGTTGTAGGCGTTCTGCGCGGAGGGCGTGATGCCCGAAAGCGCTTCGCTGGCGTTGTCGAGCGAGTGCTCCCAGGTAAAGGAGTTGAGCAGGGTCAACCCCTCAACAAAACGCTGCTCGTAGCGAACCTGCAAGGCGTTGTAGTGGGAGTAAAACTCGTTGAGGGCCTCGGTGATGTCCCCGTTGAGGAAGCTTGTGGATGAGACCTGCGTCCCCCAGGTTGGGTAAGGGCGAGCGAAGCCCGTTGCGCCCGGCACGGTGGTAAGTCCTGCCGCGGGGTTCTGCTGGTTGGCGTTCACAAAGCCTTGCAGCTTAACGCCATGGTTGCCGACATAGGCAAAGTCCAACAGGGTGTTTTTGGCCAGCGATTTCTGCACGCTGAGGAAGTAGCTCTCGGCGTAGCCGTCCTTGGTGTCCTTGGGAATATAGGTTACGTTGTCGGTGCCAGGGTTGAAGTTTGTGGCCGTCGCCAAGCCTTGCGGGAAGCCCTGATCCATGGTCGCGTAGCAGGAGGTCGCGGCGCCCGTTGCGGCGGTGCAATGCGTAGCGGGGCTGGGACTGGACTGGTTCACTGTAATGAACAGCGCGTTGGGCGCGTTGATAGGCAGGATGTCGCCCGAGCCGGCGCGAGTGTAGTGAACAAAGCTGGTGCCGTAGCCGCCGCGGATGGCGACGCTCGGCGTCAGGGCATAGGCGAAGCCGATACGCGGGGCATAGTCGCCGAGCGAGGGGTTGACCAGCGTCTTGCCGTAGACGCCGGTGTCGCTGGTGGGGGTGAGAAAGGGGCCTGCCTTCGCGCCGGGAGTGAGCGTAAGCATGGTGAGCGTGGTTGGGTCGAAGTTGGAGAGGTCGTTGTTGGCCTCCGAGTATGGCGAACCGTATTCCCAACGGACGCCCAGATTGAGGGTCAGCTTGCTGTTGACCTTCCAGTCGTCCTGGGCATAGACGCTGTCCATGGTCTGTAGCAGGTGGGCCTTGAAGAAGGTGGCCAACTGGTATTGGGAGGTGGCGCCGAAGAGGAAGTCGGCCCAGTAGAGCTCGTCGTTGCCTGAAATCGAGCTGCAAGCCGATCCAGCCGAGCATGCGCTGAAGGCCCCGGAGTAGGCGAAGGCGCCATAGAGCGGGTTCGAGTCCTGCACTTCCATCCAGATGTGCTCGTACTCATACCCGAACTTGAGCGAGTGCTTGCCCCTGACCCAGGAGAAGTTGACCTTGGGGTCGAGCAGCGAGGGGTTCTGCCATTGCGGGTTGGTATTCTGGCGTCCGACGCTCGAGAATCCGGCGCCGAAGGTGATGGTGGGCAGGCCGCCGGCCACGGTCGGATCGGCTGCAACAGTGGGCAGACCAGGAATGGCGATGGCGGTATTGCCAATGGCGAGCGAATATTTTCCGGCCTGGGTGCCCGAAAGAGCGAGGCGGGCGTCGAGAACCTTGTTGGCCCCCATCAGGCGGGTGTAGCCGAGCGCGACCTGCCGATCGAGGATCTTGATGCGGCCGTTGCCGTTGGCCTGAGAATCCAGAGGCTCGGGTTCGGTGGGGAAGTTGATGCCGGTCTCTTTCCGGTCGCTGATCTTCAAAAACCAGGCGCTCTTCTCGTTTTGCTGGAAATCGATGCGGAGATCGCCCTTGTCGGATTTGTCGGTGAATGGCGCATTGACGGCGCAATCGTTAGTAGCCAGGCCGAGCGTGCCGCCCGAGGTTGAGATGAGGTTGCTCCCGGCAGGGATCAGGCACTGCGAGGGCAAGCTGCCGAAAAACTTGAGAATCTGCAACGAGGTGGGATTGATGGCCGAGGCGGGAATCGGCGTGCCGGCTTTGAAGTACTGGCCGGTGATCGGATTCTGCACATCGGTCACCAGTACAGGTGTGCCCGTGGAGGTGCCAACGCCGATTTCATTCTGTGTGGGAACGGTGAACACAGTTGTTGGCGTGAGCGTCTGGCGGAATCCCTCGTAATCGAGGAAGTAGAAAAGCCTGTTCTTCAAGATCGGTCCGCCGAAGTCCGCCCCGAATTGGTTGCGGTTGAAGCCCGGCTTGGGAAAGACGTGGGTGCCGCTGACCGCATGGTAATAGCCGAAGGCGTTCAGATCGGTGTTGCGGACGAACTCGTAGAGCGTCGAGTGAAATTGATTCCCGCCGCTCCTGGAGGCGACGTTGATAGTGGCGCCGGCGGAGCGGCCGTATTCGGCGCTCTCGTTGTTGGTCACCACCTGAAACATCGAGATGGAGTCGGGCGACGGCTGGATGATCTGGTTGTCGAAGCCCTGGTTACTCTCGCCGTATGCGTTGTTGTCCATGCCGTCCAGCAGATAGTTGTTGAACATGCTGCGCAGGCCATTGACGTTGTAAGCGCCGGCGCGCACCAGGCTGGTGACGGCGGTGGTGGTCGCTGCGGTCGGCGCCTGGCGCGAGCCGGTGACCAGCCCCAGCAGGTCGGAGTAATTGCGGCTGACCAGCGGCAGAGACTCGGTCTGATACTCAGAGACCGTTTGGCCGCGCTCGCTGGTTTCGGTCTCGATCTGCAAGGCCACGTCGCTGACTTCAACGGTGGTCGCGTCGGCCTGACCCACCTTGAGGGTGAGGTCGATGCGCTGGCGTCCGGCCACCGAGACGGTGATGTTTTTCGCCTCGGCGGGCGCAAAGCCCGGCGCGCTGGCCTGAATGGTATAGACGCCGGCCCGAAGCGATGGAACCTCATAATCGCCAGAACCGTTTACATCGATCTTAATTAAAACTCCGGAGTTCACATTGGTGACGGTGACGGACGCGCTAGTAACCGCCGCGCCGGTGGCGTCATGGATGGAGCCGATGAGGCTGCCATCCTCGTACTGCGCCCTTGCTCCCATGCCACAGATTGCGATCAAGAGGCCTACCAAGACAGTTCTGCAGAGGAATCGTAAGTTCGTCATGGCTGCGAGGCTATAGAGTCTCGATAAAATCTCTGTGAAATGACGGTCAATGGCAGATGAATCGCGCCTGGGTTCCTGAGAACTTAATAATCCGGCTTTCCCGGCTCGATAGACTTCAACTCAAAAAGACACAACATGGAGCGCACCTCCAGTTGTTTCATGGCAACCGGGATCTATTCGCACTGAGATCTGGAAGCACGAAAGAAAGAGCTTCTACCGCCGGGTGTAGATCTGAAATGGGGCCCAATAAAATGGCGTTTGGAATTTACTGTGCGAATGCACCAAAGTAAGTTTGGCGTTGCGAAGCGCGACGGCCGGCTCCTGGCCCTTCTCAATTCCCTGATAAAGCGCGTCCATCAGCCGCGGGGTCGAGTCGTCGCTCACCTCCCACAACGCGCCGATGACGCTGTGTGCGCCGGCCCGCAGAAACGCCCACGAGAGCCCCACCAAGCCTTCGCCCGCATAGGAACGCGTGCCGCTGCCATAGCAGGCCGAGATGGTAACAAGCTTGGCGTCGATTGGATGCTGCATGATGTCGCGTGCGTAGAGCTTGAAGGAGGCGTCGCTTGCCCTGCTGCCGGTGAGCGTTGCATCTGAAAGGATGATCGCCGAATCCAGCGGGTCCGTGCGGCTGGCAATCGCATGAGAGACAAAATGAATATAGGCATACTGCGCCGGATTGCCGGTGAGATAGGCTGCGGGAGTGGCCTGCCGCCCCGCGAATACCCCAAGACGTTGTGGGGTGAAGTGTCGTTCGATCTCCGCCATCTCGGAGCCGAAGAAGGGAAGGCTGGGATAATCCCAATCGGGCGACACCGGGTCGCCGAGCAGCAACAGGTTACGATCTCGATTCCGAGCGGGCTTCGCCGCAGCCAGCATCGCCAGGGAAGGCGCCGAGAGCAGAGTCGCATCGTCGAGCAGATAATGCAACTCTCGGCTCGATTCTGGACCGTGGCCATTCTCCGTACTCGGGCCAGGAGCCAGCAGCGTTTCAAAGTTCAACTTGCTCAGCTCTCCATCGGCCAGGATCATGACCGGGGCATCGCGCCGGATGAGCTTCGCGGCAGGAGCGACTAACAACTTATAAAGTGCCTGCCCATCCTCGTTCTTTGTTTGCAGAGGGTCTTCAACATCCAGCAGAGCCTTGCGGTAGCGCTCGACGCGGGCAACAATCTCTCCTTCCGCGGGAAGCTCGATCAGCGCTATCTTCGTCGGCGTGATAGCCCATAGGTATGAGTGCTCGTCGCCCAGCCAATAAAAGAGCAGCGTTGCGCCGGTTTTTTGCGCGATCTGGCGGGGATTCAAAGTCGCTGGCCGGAAAGAAGCGCTAGCTACGCCCAGGCCCTGCGCCAGCGTCCGCGCGCGGCTTTGATCGGCCAAAGCCAGAGCTTCATCGCTCCGGCCTTGCTGGACCAGCAGATGAATGTAGTTGTCGTAGATGCCGTTGGCGTTGGCGGCGAATGGTAGCCGCGAATCTTCGTTCCTGAGCTGCGCCCGCGCCGACTCGAAGTCGCTTAGCGTGGACTTATAAGTTCGTTCCGCCTCCTGCGGCTTGCCTTGCCGCTCGAATAGCTTGGCCAACTCATCGCCGGCATCCAACCGAGTTGTTGTGTGACTTGTAGCGTCCTTCTGGACTGCGCGAAAAATCAATTCCGCCTCTTGATCCTGATGCAGCGCAGCCGCGAGCATTCCCCGCGTCAGCATGATATTAGCGCTCAGTCGATTGACGTTTGCGCCTTCCATAGAAGCCGCCTGATCGATATATGTGCTTGCCTCGTCCAGTTTGCCGGTCTCGACCGATATTTGCGCTAGATTGCCCAGCAATACCAAGATTTCTTCTCTGTTATCGATCTGCCTTGCAAGAGAGAGTGCTTCACGATAGGATTTCGCGGCGCGTTCCGAATCGCCCGCATCGTGATAAACAGCCCCAGCATCACTGATCCATCTAAGTTCAAAGCCTATGTTCCCAAGCTTTGAGGCGTTCTGTTCTGCTTCGAGAAACTGCTGCAATGCTCTCTCGTTGTCTCCCAACTGGTGATAAGCCCAACCGAGATTGCCCGATGCTGCTTGCGCAAGATCTTCGGCGCCAAGTTCCGCCGCGTTCCGGCGTGCGGACATCGACCAGTCCGCCGCTTCATCAAAATGATCCATTTGCAGAGCATCGAATCCAAGATTCACCAATGCGCTCGCTTCCAAATACCGGTCGTGGTGGCTCCTCGCAAAGGCAAGCGCGTCGAGATAACACTGACGCGCGCGAGCAATCTGTCCTTGCCATACTGCAAGCGTTCCGTGTGAGCGAAGAACATAGCCGCAGGACGGGTAATCAGCAAGACCGCAGATTCCATCCGCCTCTGCGAGACTTCGGTCGGCTACGGCCAGTTGACGCTGTCGCGTCAAAGCGTCGGCCTCGATTGCGAGTCTGCGAATCGTTCCGTCTGGATCATTGGAAGGAGGCCGGAAGGCTTTAAGGACAGACAGGGCATCGTTGTACATACCACGCGAAACCATGACTTGAGCTTCCAGCGTTATGAATCTTGCGGTCCACTCTGGATTGGAAACTTGGAAATGTCTGGCTCCTGTCTCTGCCTCCTTTTGGCTTTCCGACAATCTGCCGCTCACGAAAAGCTTCCACGCGCTGCTATACGCATCCTGAGCTGTCTCGGGGTGTGTGTCCTTCAGCGGAATTAGGAGCAACATGGCCGCGACCCACACGAACTGGAGACCAGCAGGCCGTAAACTCCTAAGAATTGGCATGTCCCAAGCTTACATTGAGGCCGGTATTGAGCGCAGCCTCTCCACGGACTCTCGAAGGAGCTTATAGGACAGCTTTAGATTGTAGGTCCACTTCCAAACAGAGACGGGATCCTTGATCTCCCTGGCATACTCGATTGCGTTGCTGTAATAGTCGATGGCCCGTAAATAATCGCCCCGTATTCGATAGACATTGCCAATATTTGCAATCGTAACCTGATAGGTGTGCACCCAGCCGGCTTCCGCATAAACCGGTAACAATTGTTCAAGCAAATCCAAGGACTTTTGATCATCTCCGAGGTCAAGATAACAGACTGCCATGTCCCCGTACGCAAACATTCGCCTACCCGCAGCAGCGAAAAGATCGTGTGACTGTTCAAACCATCCGAGAGCTTCCGTGAGCAACAGAGCATCGTTGTTGGCGTGTCCTCGCATCATGATGTTCTTCCCGATACCCCATAGCCCAATCGCCCGGAAATACCATCCCCCGATCTCCTCAGATGCGCGGAGAATCTCTCGAAAAAGCCGGTCTGAGGTTTCAAACTCGTTTCGGACATATAAAAACCACGCCTGGCAGTGCCATACCTCGCAAAGCAATTCAAGCAACCCAGCGTCCCTCGCGAGGTATTCTGCCTCTTTTAGTAAGCCATCCGACGGGCCGTACTTCCCCAACATACCGAGGCAATAGCCACGCGTCCTCTTGAGTCCGATCAGGGAGGGGGTGTCGCTGCCTTCCAGGGGGAACTCTGTCTCTTTGGCCGCAAGATAAGCCAAGGCCTCATCGGTGTGTCCACGCAGCCTGATCAGATCCGTCCGCAGAAAGCGCAGATGCCATAAATCAGACGAGGAACCCTTTTCGCCGCAGCCGTCAAGCTCCGCATCAACAACTCGGCTAGCACCGTTATAATCGCAGAGCCGTATCAGGTCGAGGGCTGTCTTGTGTGCGGGTTCCTTCATTTCAAAATATATGCCCAAAGAGTTTCAAGGCGTGGTTATTCGCATTCCTGCCGGTGCCAGCGTACTTATCGTTGGAGGGGAGCTAATGAAAACGGGGTATTGTCAAATTCCGGGAAGAACCCTGCGCTGGAAGCTGGCCCGAACTCAACTGAGCTAATGCCCGCCAGTCCCAACGCAAGGTCTTCTCTCCAGCGGGCTCTAGGAAATGTCCTTGGAGCAGCTATCCTGGCGTCCCGTTGGAATTGCCATCCCCGATCGGCACGTTGCCAGCAGGTGCCTCGTGAAGTGTTTGGGTGATCGCAGCACCCGTGGAATTCTGCTGAACAGTGCTTGTCACCGTTGCGGAATTGTTGTGAAGAAAAAATACGAGGAATGAAGCGAGCCAGCTGAACATGAATATCCTCCTAGCTCACTTTCTATCGTTGGCGGCTTAGGTTGCCAAGTGAAAATCAGTGGCCAATTCTCTCGATTATGTCGGGCCGCCGTTGGATCCGCCGTTCCCGATCGGCACGTTGCCGTGGACTGCGCAGCCCAGTTCGAGATCGATCATGGTCAGGTGAACGGTCGTCTTCTTGGGGACTCCGGTCCCCTCGTGGCAGTCTTCGTGCCTCAGGCTCAGCTTGCCCAGGGTGATGGTGCCGAAGTGGGGAATCTTGATCATGTGGCCGTAGGAGCTCCCAGGGTAGGAGCCAACAGCCTGATTGACCAATGAACATTCGACCGCCTCCCGGCTCCCAAGAGTAGAGGAAAGTCGATTGTACCGTTCGGCCAGCGCTTCCGGTAGCTGCTTGTGTTCGCGGATGCGTTCGTATTGGCGCGCGACGCGTGCTAAGAACTCCGCATCAGAGGTGTACGGCGCGTCGTTAGCCGGCTTGGGTCCAAGAATATTGGGATCGAAGTCCACCTCGACTAGGTGGCCGGCGATGCGTAAATTCTCAAAGCGAGTACCCAGGAAGGAGACCGTCGGCACAAATCCATCGATGGGATGGTCGGTGATGATCTGCCCGACGACCCGGTCGGCCGTAAGCACGTCCAGCACATTGAGCCCCTCGATCGCAGTGGTCGTCAAGGTGGTAAAGCCCTCCGCCCCCTTCGAGCTGGGGTTGCCCGCGACATGGGTGTAGGCGGAGCGGAAGGAGATGACCGATTCAAGCCTGTAATTCTCCGCGCGCTGGGAGATGTACCCGCCTTCGCAGGGGAGCTTCACGTGAGCCTGGGGTTTGATCTCCTGCACCAGCGGGAGTTTCAGGTGGCCTGCGATGGCCGTGGCTTCGGCATGGTATTTGTGCACTCTTTCGGACATAGGCGTTTCACCAATCTTTCTTTGGGTCGAGAGAATTCTAGGGTGTCAATCGAAATACGTCAATCGGAGATACGAAGATCGAAGACGAATCTGTCGAGTTCGGTGCGTTCCCCATGAGCCGCTACGCCAAAAACAGCGACGGTATAGGCGCCTTCTTTGAGCATAGCGCCGGGAATCACCAGCGAGAGCCGCTGCGATTCGCCGGTTTCATCGCCGGGAGCGGCGGTACTATCAGTCCAGGCGAGCTTTCCCTGCGGATCGTAGAGGTCAAAAGCGTAGGATGCGTAAGCTCCCAAGCTGGGCTGCGGAGGCAGATCGACCGGAAGAGCAATTCCGTGGCGGCGATCGGCGGTGATGGTCAGATGAGCGCCTCCTCGGGTGGCCCCGTGCAGCGGAGCCCAGGGAAGAAGGCGCGGCTGGTCGGCCGAAGCCCGAAGCGCCGGAAGGGTGACCAGATTCTGGTATCCGATCAGCAGCAACAAGGCTGCGAAGGCCGGGGCGGCAAAGGCCGGCTGAAGCCAGCCCAGCCACCACTGCCGCTTGACCTTAGGCTCGCGGGAAGTGGATGGAGCGGGAGTCGGCAAGGCTCGGGTCAGATCAGGCAACTGGCTCTTAGCCTCCTCTACAAATGCGGCTCCGGCGCGAAGATCGAGGGCGCACTCGGGACAATCGAAGAGGTGCGCCTCAAAGGCTTCGCGCGCATCCGGCGTCAGCTCATTCAGCAGGTAACGCTCCGCGGCCATCTGTTGCAAAGCTTCGCTGTGATCCATAAAATCGTTCCCCAATTACTACCCAACCCCTTATAGTGGCCGTGAACACCCAATCGTTACAAAAAGTCGCACCAACATGCCCCTTAGGCGCCTGCTCCCAGGGTCATCGGGTTTCCAATGCGCTTTACATACTCGGTTTTGAACTCCTGCTTGGCGCGATGCAGCAAGACCCGAAGATAATCGCGATCCACGCCAAATTCCCGACAGACCTCATCCCGGTCGCGCTCGTCGAGGAAGACGGCCTTTAGCAGGGAACGGTCGCGCGGGGCCAGTTTGAGCAGAATCTCGCGGACTTTATCCTTGATCTGTCCGGCAGCCGCAATCTCCAGTGCGTTTGCGCTCTTGTCAGGCAGTTCCGGCCGGCCCTCGACATCCAGAGACTCGCTGCCGCTGGCAGTGCGATATTGCTCAAAAAGCACACGGTTGCAAACTGTGTTGACAAAGGCGCCCAGGCTCTCCGGCTGGCGCAATCCGCCATCCTTGCGCAAAACCGCAAAGACGCGGGCGAAAGTTTCCTGGCATACATCCTCGATGGCGTGAGCAGACTGTAGCCGGGAGCGAAGCTTGAGTCGAAGCAGTCCCGTAAAATACGCAATGAAGTGCTCCTGCGTCTGGGGGTCACCAGCGCAGAGGTTATTAACGTAACCCGCATCGAATGAATGAAATTGCAACACTCGTCCCGTCCCAACAAGAGCAGACGTGTACAGTATTGCAGATCTGACGGGCGGATGAGATTCATGCGCTCTGGAAGAGGGCCGAGTTGGGTGCCGTGCGTTATCGCGAGGCGGAGGCGCCGCGGGCAGAGTGGCGGGCCTCATCTCGACAGCGTGAAGAGTGGATTGGCGAGAAGGAATCTCGCATCTCGCAGATCCACGGGCTTTACCGATTCCCCGCAAGTGAACTCGTATGCGCTTCCAGTAACCGGGCCGTGAACGATCACCGGCGGTTGCCCTGTGTATTGAAGGTTCAAGGCGATATTCTGCGGGCTTCCACAATCTCTCAACTCGTTTTGTCTTCGACCGAGGTGCATGACGTACCTCCTTTGGGAGAACTCTCCGGAGGTGAAGCCGGAGCCCCATGGGTTGCCGGTTCCCGGTGGGACCTCAACCATGTCAGAACAAGAGCAGCCAAACCAACAACAGGAAGATAAGGTACAACCAGGGCGTTCTCCATGAGATCGCGAGCTTCGACTGACTTCCAGGCATCGTTGAGCTGTCTTCCGGTTCTGGATAGTCGTCTTCTTCCAACACACGATGGGAACGAAAAGTTGCGATTTCCTGCGGAGCAGTTACAGGTTCCATGTCCGCCCCAGCAAAGAAACTCCGCATTCGAAACGCATAAAAGACATCTTCAACGCCAACTTCGCATAAGTTGAGCCACCGGGAAAGGAAGGAGTTGCAAAACCCTACGCCGCGCCAGGCCAACCGGCACGGTCCGTCCAGCCTCGAGCGGCGGGGCTCCGTCGAGGACGCGATCGCTTCCATGGGGTCGAGAGACTCCCCGCGCTCAATCTCCCGATCGAGCCTCTCAATACTCGCCGCTGATGTTAGTGTCTTGTGTTGCATAGCTCTCACACTCCACGAATGACTTTGTCGATATAGGACGTTGAAACTGGAGTTATCCGGATAGCTCTCTTTGGCCTCCACGCAGCCCGTTGCAGCAACTCTCCGGCTCGCCTAGCTGCCAGTGCGCACAGAGATAAACACCAAACAAACGCAGGCTTAAACATCGGGATCTCCTTCTCTTTCCGGTTGGCTGCAGACGGAGCCCGCTTCGAAAAGCGGACTCTGTCTGCTTCTGGGGGGAGGCCGCTCGATTCTGTTAACTCTTCTCTTCCGTCCATAGTCCAGCCGGAGTGTGATCCAAGTTGGAAGTTGCGCCACGGTTCAGGTTGGTACGGTTCCAGACGTAGAGGGCGAATGTGGCGCCCCCGTCCTCGATGTCTCCAGTGTGGATTGCAAAACTCCGATCGGTCGCGCCAGCGTTGGTGATGGCTCCGTTCGGCACGACCGTAAGTCCCAAATCCGGACCAAAGGCCATGCCTGTTATTGCTTTGATAGCTGCATCGACGATCTGCCCATCGGCGCCGCCCTCATCGATCTCTTCAGCACGGGCCGAAGTGAAACAAGGAACCCGATTGCTCTCTCGAGCATCCTGGCTGGATGGAATGAGGATCCGGCCTTCCATCATGTTTCCCCAGACCACCGGAGCGTTTAGATCTGTGGTCAAGGGTGGTGTATTCCATGAAAGCACCGCCCGAACCTTGACCGTCCTTCTTCCCTCGCTCCGAGGCTGCACACGAGAGTGAAGGTCGATCGACAGCGAGACGCTGTACTCGAGACCGGCTGGAGGTAGCCATCCGAAGTCGTGCACCGCCACCGAGGCAGTTCCCTCGTACTTGAACCCCGAACCCCAGTCGACCCAAAAGGCAACGTACTCTCTGCTACCCGCCGTGCGTGGTCCCCCGGAATAGCCGCTGCCCTGTTTCACGGTAAACACGCCGGTTAGCTTGCCGTTATCCGGGTCCAGCCCGATGCAGTACAACTGTTCATACTCGGTACTGCGGTTAGTATTCAACCAGTCATTGACCACCTTCGAGAGATCGATCCCGGAGACGTCAGCGAGCCATTTCTCCGGGTGCGGCGCGATTTCAGGACAGTTCACTGCCTCGTTCAGAAAAGGAGCCAGGTAGCGATGCTTCGGAACCGATGTGCTGGCATAGAGCCGATGCAATTCGGCAGGACTCAGCCTCTTCGCCGCGGCGATTTGGATCGATCGACTCGGGTTGATCTTCAGCTTGATCTTGTCGATAAGCTTGACGTCGCTCCCGTCGGGAAGGATGGGCTGCTGTATGCCATTGATGCCGACGATCTTGGCCGGCGCTCTCTGCGCGCGGTTCTGCCGAGAGAGCCATTCCGGAGGATTAGGCGGCCAGGACTCCAACGGGAAGATCTCGCTGAGCGTCGGCGGCTTCTCTCTCGAACAGAGGCATTCATGCGCCGCGCTCTTGTCTTTTGGGGAAACCATCAACTATCCTCTTGGATCGCGAAACCAGCTCAGGTCTAATGCACGATTGATGAACGGCGCCGGCTCCGGCCGGCTCGGAAAGGTCCTGGCCGCGCTGAATCGAATGATCATCACTGCGGAAACCGCTCGGCTTCTGAACATCCTCACAGGGAATAGTGAGGGCTCACTCGAAATCGTTTCCACTTTTTTTGAAAAAGGTCACACGACCGTCCGAGATCGGGAGAACGCCCGGTTTCTGTCCCGTCAGGCTCTGGTGATGTCCACCTCAGAGATGGTCGTCTGTGTTTTGAAGGGGCACGACTTCAGTCGTTCCGTATAGGGCTGAGAATGACGCAGGGATTCACAGGCTGCGGGAAAAATCATTGTCTGATGGCGTCACAGCGTTCTTGCCTGGATTTGCGATTAAGGTAGGACAGTTCAACCGTAATTTTCAAAAATGGGCCGATCGGTTTGGCCTGTCATGCCCATATACTTTAAAGCTCTTGAGTTCTTGGGCCTGTCGCGGCACGACTACGGTCATGCCCTGACACAAAATCGGTTCTTGATACACGCCCTCATCACTTCCTTGACCTGAATCTATAGCTGCGCTCGCGTCTCCTCATTGCTCCCGCGGGCCAGTTCCAGCAACCGAATCAGCTCGGCCAGTTCCGCGCGCTTCAGCCGGTCCAGCAACTCTCCTGGCAGGCGCAGAATCACCGGGTCCATCTCTTTGAGCAGCGCCAGGCCGGCCTCTGAGATCTCGGTCCGCACCGAGCGCCGGTCGTGCGCGTCGCGCCGCTGGCGGATGAGCTTGAGCGCCTTGAGCCGCGCCAGCAACCGCGTGATATCCGGCTCGGCCGCGATCATCCGGCTGCCAATGGCCGCGCAGGTCAGCCCATTGGGATGCGCCCCGCGCAGAATCCTTAACACGTTGCACTGCGTCGACGTGACGCCCCAACCACGGGTCTTCAAGTGGAAGGCGCGGTTGAGGCAGTCGGAGGTGCGCAGCAGGTTGAGCAGAGCCTCCTCTTCCAGGCTCGCAAAGGGCCGCTCCTGCGCGATTTCCAGCTTCAATCCTGCCATAAGCGGTCTTTCTTGAATCGGTTGCGCAGCAGCTCAAAATAGATTGGCTGAAGAGTACAGGAGATAAACCCGTACTCTTCAGTATGCATTCATTCGCAGCGCTTGTTTGTTACTGCTTCGCGACATCGAGCTCAATCGTGAGTTTTATTTCGTCGCCTAAAATAGCTGCCGGATATTTCGTTCCGATGCCGAAGGCAGTGCGGTCCAGGGTGGTGGTGGCCGAGAAACCCGAGTGTGGCTTGTGATCCATCATGCCCTCGATCGGCCCGGTGGGGCCCTCAACTGTGAGCACAACGGGCTTGGTGACTCCTCGCAGCGTCAGGTTGCCGTTCACCGTCAACCCGCTGCTGTTCTTCACGACGCTGGTGCTCGTGAAGGTGGCATTGGGGAATTTGCCTACGTCGAAGAAGGAATCCGACTTAAGATCGGCATCGCGCCCCGACACGCCGGTGTCAACGGTGCTGACGTCGATGGTGGCCGTGACAGTCGACTTGGTGATATCCGCTTCATTCAACACGATGGTCGCTGCTACATTGCCAAAGCGGCCATGAACGTTGGAAAGACTCATATGCTTGATGCTGAAGTCGACTTCGCTATGGGCTGGATCGGACTTCCATGTTGAAGTTTGCGTCAAGGCGAGGGGAGCCGCCAGCGCAAGAATGCCGGTGAGTAGAATGAAACGCTTCATCGATAGATCCTTTCGGTGCCGGACCGTTGGGCCGCATTTGGGGGTTGCCGGCTGCACTTTTACGATGCGCTCGCCGGACGCGCGCGGAGCGAAGTGTATCCAAAGTCAAAGTCCACGCGAAATCTCGTATACCAATACGATGACGCGGGCATGTTATTCGTTGCAACAAATAATTCTCTGCTTTCCGGCTGGGAAAGCGAAGTTCTTCTCTAGTCCCTAATCCCTAGTCCCTATTCCCTCGCTCCTGCTATCCTCCCGACTATGTCCTTCCTGAACGACTTCCGGCGCCTTAACCGCTCGCAGCGGCACACCTTTGTGGCCGCTTTCCTGGGTTGGACGATGGATTCGCTCGACTTTTTTCTGCTGGTCTTCTGCGCCAAGGCCATTGCCGCGGAGTTCCATACAGTGCCCTCTGCCGTGATGGGCGCGATCTTTCTGACGCAAGCCTTCAGGCCGGTGGGCGCGATTGTCTTCGGAATGCTGGCTGACCGCTATGGCCGCCGCCCGGTGCTGATGGTGAACATTCTCAGCTTCTCGGCGATCGAGTTGGCCTGCGGTCTTGCTCCATCGCTGACGGCGTTGCTGGTCCTGCGCGGGCTCTTCGGATTGGCCATGGGCGGGGAGTGGGGCGTGGGCGCGGCACTGGCTTTTGAGACCCTGCCCGTCGAAGGGCGCGGCGTTTTCTCTGGCATTCTGCAGGAGGGCTACGCGATGGGTTCGATTCTGGCCGCGGGCGCCTTCGCACTCTTCTTCCATTGGATCGGATGGCGGGGGTTGTTCATCTTGGGCGCTCTGCCGGCATTGCTGGTCTTTTATGTGCAGGCTCGAGTTGACGAGTCGCCGGTTTGGCTGGAAGGGAAGAGGAAGCGCCTGGAGCTCTCCGCCATCGACAACCGAAGCGCCAAGGCCGGGGAGTTCACGCGCCTGTTGGCATTTCTGCCCACTTTTCTCTTCCTGGTGCTGCTGATGACGGCCTTCATGAGCTTCTCGCACGGCACGCAGGACGTCTATCCAACCTTCCTCGCCACCCAGGCTCGGCTCTCGCCAGGCACCATCGGCCTCATCGGCGTGCTCTATGGCCTTGGCTCCATCGCCGGAGGATTTGTCTTCGGGACATTGTCTGAAAAGTGGGGCCGCAAGCGGGCCATCGTCACCGCGGCGCTGATGGCGATTCCGGTGATTCCGCTCTATGCCTACGGCCACTCGGCTGTCACGCTCGGCATCGGCGCGGTGCTGATGCAGTTCATGGTGCAGGGAGCCTGGGGAGTGGTCCCGGCCTATCTTACCGAACTCTCGCCGGCTCCAGTGCGGGCCACGGCTCCGGGGCTGGCCTACCAGTTGGGCGGCCTCATCACCTCGTGGAACGGCAAGGCGCAGGCCCTCGCGGCCGAACGCACCGGCAACTATCCCCTGGTGCTGGCGGTCACGGTGATCGTGGTGGCATTAACGCTCGCTGGACTTGCGCTTGCGGGCCGCGAGGCCAAGGGGCAGGAGATGACAGCGGTGTGAGAAAAAGGATCGTCGCTTATCGATTATAGAGGCCAACAAGTTCGCCGCGCGCCAGGATGTGGCCTTTCATCGCGGCTTCCACTTGCGCCCGCGTTGCACCTGCGGGCAGATCGAGCTTAGTGTCCAGCGCATAGAGCGTGAAAACATAGTGGTGCGGCGAATGGCTCGGCGGACAGGGGCCTCCATAGCCGATGTTGCCGAAATCGTTACTGCCTTGGCGGCCTCCGCCGGCAAGATCGCCCTGCGCCGGCACCGCCTCAGGTAGCCCGCGTGTTCCGGCAGGCAGATCGTAGAGCACCCAATGCACAAAGGTCCGAACCAGAGCGTCCGGGTCGGTAACGATCAGGGCAAAGCTCACCGCTCCTGCCGGAGCCGCGGACCACGCCAGTTGCGGTGAGACTCCCGTTCCATCGCAAGTGATCTTTGCCGGAATCCGGCTGCCCTGAAAGCTGGTGCTGCTGAGATTCATGGCTCCGCCCTTCGCGGTCGAGGCGCGGCAGCCCGGCATGGGGGCCAGCGCAAGGAACAGCCCTGCCGAGATGCCCAAAATCAACGGTCGAACCTTCCTGCCAACGCACTCCGCTCTCATTGTTGTGGTGACCATTTGTGGATCTCTTTTTGGCGTTCTTCCAGATTTCAGGGAATTCTACCGCATTCCATTGCTTCTGTGTTGATGGGATTCGTGAGATCCACTCCCGCATGGAAACCCGGAAGCAAAAACTCATAAAAGACGCTAAAAACCATAGATAGGTGGATCTATCCCACCTTAGGCACAAAAACAGAGACATGCCAAAAGCGGGGCACCCAGTTCCGGTGGGTGCCCGGCTGTTCCCTATTCCCTGTTCCCTGCATTCTCACTTTGGCCTGATCAGCTCAATGCGGTCACGAGTGCGAACCCAGGTGTTGCCGGCCATGCGGCCTACGGCATCCAGGCCCGCGGGATCGACGCGGAACTCCTCGACCAGTTCTTCGCGCACATGAAAGCGCACGACCTCGCCAAGCACAATGACGCCGCCGCGCGGCGCGTGGGCGGTGTAAATGATCTGGAGCAGCTTGCACTCCATCTGAGCCGGCGACTGGGCGACGCGCGGCGGGCGAACAGCCTCGCTGGGAATCGGCGTCAGGCCGGAGAGCGCGAATTCGTCCACACCGAACTCCACCTCGGCGGCGGAGATGTTGGCCGCTTCGGCGATGGCCTCGCTGACGACATTGATGACGAATTCGCTCGTCTCTTCGACGTTGCGCAACGTATCTTTTCTTTCGCCTACTCCCGGCGAAACCCCGTCGCGCAGCGCCGGGCAGAAGAGGACCGTCGGCGGTACCGCGCCCACGCCGGAAAAAAAGCTGAATGGCGCAAGATTGGCTAGGCCGCCCGCGCTCATTGTGGAAACCAGCGCAATCGGGCGCGGCACGATGATGCCGGTCATCAGTTTGTAAATCTCATGTGGTTGGAGCCCGGAGGGTTTGAAGCTGTGCATCGAAGCTTGTGAAATGTTTGCGGCGTCCATGGTGATAGCCTAGTACATCGCCCCCGCCAGTGGCGTGGGGTTCGTGGTAATTCATCCTTGCGCGATGAACCCACGCAAGGATGGTTTACCTGTCGATCGCCTGAAGCTCGTTTTGAACCGGGCGGAGTCTAACCCATATTGGCACTCGCCGGCCACCAGATGTGACCGTTGTGGTGCAATCGGGGGGAAATTCTCACGCCAGTAACATTGCATGATGCACAATCAGAACCTGAGGAGAAGACTGTTTTGCCGCGCATTCATTTTCAACTCCAGCTCGCAGAACTCAAAGACAAGCTGCTGGCCATGGCAGCCCTCACGCAGCAGGCGGTCGATTCCGCGGTCGACGCCTATTTGCAGCGCGACAGGGAGCTTTGCAAATACGTCAAGCAGAACGAGCGGGCCATCGACACCGCCCAACGCGAACTGGACGAGATGGCCTACGACCTGCTGGCCAAAGAGCAGCCCATGGCCATCGATCTGCGTTTCATTCTGGCAGTGATCAAGATCAACGCCGACCTGGAGCGGATCGGCGACCAGTCGATGGGCATTGCCCGCCGCACCAAGGAAGCGATGAAACGTGAAGAGGTCGATCTTCCCGTGGATTTTGCGGCCATGGGCGAGTTTGCCGGGCGTATGATCCGCTCGGCGCTGCAGTCTCTGCTAGAGGGTGATGCCCGGCTGGCCGACTCGGTGCGCGCGATGGACGACGAGATCGACCGAATGAATCGCCTGGCTCACAACGACTTGCTCGCGCTCATTCAGGAGAGGCCGCGTTTTACCCAGCAGGCGGTCAGCGGAATCCTGGTTGCCAAGCATCTGGAACGGATCGCCGACCACGCCTCGAATATCGCCACCGATGTCATCTTCTGGATTCGCGGCGCCGACGTGCGCCACCAGCTTAGCATGTCGATGGATTGAGAACGACACGTATCAGGGGTCAGTGATCAGGGGTCAGAAAGACCCCGGCTTGCCTTTGCCGTGCCGTCGGGCACTCTGCGAAGCTTCAGAGAAACGCCTCAAGCTCATCCGGAGGCAATGCGGGACTGAAGAGGTATCCTTGGAAGCAGTGGCATCCGAGGCCAGCCAGGAAGCCCCGCTGTTCTTCTGTTTCCACGCCCTCGGCGATCACCGACAACTCCATCGCGCGGCTCAAAGAGACGATGGTCTGCGCGATGGCGCCGCTGGTCAGGTCAACCAGCATATCGCGCACGAAGCTGCGGTCGATCTTCAGTTGATCCAGGGGCAGCCGTTTGAGATAGGCCAGCGACGAGTAGCCAGTACCGAAATCGTCGAGCGAGAAGCTCAGGCCGTGGGATTTGAGTTCCGTCATCTTGCCGATGACGTCCTCGATGTTCTCGACCAACATGCTCTCGGTGAGTTCCAGCTTCAGGCGTTTCGGGTTGGCTCCGGTGTGCTTGATTGCAGTCAGGACACGTTCGACAAACTCCGGCTGACGAAATTGCAGTGCGCTGATGTTGACCGCGCACGTGAGATGGGCTGTCTCCGGCCGGGCCGCCCATGAAGCGATCCGTTCGCAGGCGGTCTCAAGCACCCAATCTCCCATCGGCAGGATGAGCCTCGATTGCTCCGCGATCGGAATGAACTCATCGGGCAGCACAATGCCGCGGGTGGGGTGCATCCAGCGGATAAGGGCCTCGGCGCCGGTCAATCTGCCGCGCTCCACCTGAGGCTGGTAGTAAAGCATAAACTCTTTTCTCTTGATCGCCTGGCGCAGATCGCTCTCCAGCACCGCCTGGGCATTGACGACAGCCTGCAAGGATGGAGAGAAGAAGCGCAAGGTATTGCGGCCGTCTGCCTTGGCCAGATGCAGGGCGATATCGGACTTCTGAAGGATCTCGTCTGCCGATTTTTCCTGGTTTCCGAAGATCGTCACGCCCATGCTGGCTGCCGTGAGGCACTCGCGATTCTCCAGCAGATACGGCTGGCTTATCGCGCTTAGGATCTGCTGGCCAACGGCCTTGGCCTGGGTTGCAGCTTCCCCGGAGATCTCACTCAGGTCGTCGAGGATGACGACAAACTCGTCCCCTCCCAGCCGGCCCACTGTGTCGGCTTCGTGGGCGCAGGAAGCGATGCGCCGGGCGACCTCTTGAAGTAGAAGATCGCCTACATGATGGCCAAGAGTATCGTTCAGCGTCTTCAGGTTGTCGACATCGACCAGCAGCAGCGCCTTCAGGCGCTCCCTCCCGTGTCCGTCGGCCAGCGATTGGCCCAACCCCTCGAAGATCATGCGGCGGTTGGGCAGTCCTGTCAAAGGGTCATATAAGGCGAGGCTGTGAATCGTGCTCTCCGCGGCCTTGGCCCCGGAGATATCCCTGACTACCGAAACGATGCAGGAAATGCCTCCGATCTCGATGACGGTGGCTGAGATCAGGACCCAGATCTTCTCCCCGCTCTTCTTGACAAACTCGGTCTGAAAATCCCGGACGTTTGGGTTCCGGCGGAGCAGTTCGACGACCTCGGCCCGCGCCCCCGGATCAGCCCAGATGCCAAGATCCGTCGAGGTTCGCCCCACGATCTCTTCAGGTTCTATCCCAATGAGATCCAGGAACGCCTTGTTGACATCGATGTACCGTCCATCGCTCAGATGGCTGAGCGTGATGCAATCGAGACTGGTGTGGAAGACGGTGCGATAGCGTTCCTCGCTCGCCAGCAGCGCTTCGGTGGCCGAGGCCAGGCGCTCTTCCGCGGCTCTGACTTCGGTGATCTCTTTTGCGAAGGTCAGGCGGCACTGCTCGCCTTCGATCTCTATCAGGGATGACGACAGGCGAATCCAGAAGATCTCTCCGTTCTTTCTCCTGGACCGAGCCTCAAGATCTCGAACCGAGTTGCCACAGGCCACGGCGTCGACGAAATCTTGCCGCTCGCGAGCATTAACCCAGAGGCCAAGTTCCTCGTTTGTCCGCCCAATGACCTCGTTGCGCTCGAATCCCGAGGAATCAAGGAATGCCTGGTTGACATCGAGGATCCTCCCATCGCGCACCCGGGTGATCGTTACGACATCGGGGCAGGTCTGGAAGACCGACCGGTAGCGTTCTTCGCTGAGCCGCAGCGCATCGGTAGCCGCAGCCAGCCGGTCTCTAGAGGCTTTGGCGTCGGTGATATCCCGCGTGATGGAAAGGATGCAGGGAACGCCATCAAGCTCGATCACCGATGCCGACATCAACCCCCAGAGCAGAGTGCCGTTCTTTCTTCGAAACTGAGCTTCCAGATTCTGCACGACGAAGTTCCGGCGCAGCGAATCTGTCAGTTTCTCCCGATCGCCAGGGTTCGCCCAGATATCGAGTTCCAGTGATGAATATCCGATAACTTCCTGGCGATCGTATCCCATGATCTCGACGAACGCGCGATTGACATCGACATAAACCCCATTGTCCAGGCGATTGATATTGATGGAGTCAAGGCTGGTCTGGAACGCGGTTCTGTAGCGCTCTTCGCTCAGTCGAAGGGCGTTCGCGGCAACAGCCAAGCGCTCTTCGGAGGCTTTGGCTTCGGAGATGTCTTGCGCGAAGGCGACAATGCACTCTTCCCCGGCAATTTCAATGAGAGATGCCGAGACTCGCATCCAGAATGGCCCTCCGGTCCTTCGGATGGACCGGAAGTCCATATCCCGGCATTCGCCATTGCGGAGCAGGGAATCGATCAACCTCTGCCGGTCGGCTGCATTCGCCCAGATACCGAGGTCCATGGTTGTGCGCCCGATGGCCTGCTCGCGCGAGTAGCCCGCCGCATCGAGGTATGTCCGATTGGCCTCGATGACGACCCCATCGCTGAGCCGGCTTACGACGATAGCGTTGGGGCAGGTATCGAAGACGATCCTATAGCGCTCCTCGCCCAACCGGAGAGCCTCAGCCGTCGCTGCGAGGCGCTCTTCGGCTGCCTTGCGAGCATTAATGTCTTCGATCAACCCTGTGAAGTAAAGCGGGCGTCCCTCGCCGTCGCGCTGGAACGAGATGGTCAGCCTCGCCCAGGTCGGGTTGCCGTCTTTGCGGAGATAGCGCTTTTCTACACTGGCAGGGGCGCCATCGCTCAAGACACGTTCAAGCGCCTCCCGGCTTGCTGGGCCATCCCCGGGGGCGGTGATCTGCTGAACATCTAGGCCCTTGAGCTCCTCGGGAGCGTAACCGAGCATTTCGGCAAAGTGCGCATTGCACCTGAGGATGATGCCCTCGAATGTGGCGTGAATGATGCCGACCGCGGCCTGCTCGAATGTGCTGCGATAGTGCTCCTCGTTATTGCGGCGCTCGACCTCAGCACGCTTGCGTTCGGTAATGTCGTTGACGATGGCGTAGAGCAGTTGCCTGCCATCGATCTCAAAGGGCGAAGAACGAAGCTCAACCTCGCGCACGTCGCCGCCGGCCAAGCGATGCGAATAATAGAAACAGGAGCACTCCCCGCGCAGAGCCGTCTGCCGGTCGCGAAGGCAATCCTCGGGCGAACTAAGGTTGATCTGGCATGTGAACATGCCGACCAGCCGTTCCTTCGGATAGCCGTAAAACTCGCAGGCAGCACGATTGGCGGCCACAATCTCGCCGGTCTCGGGATCGGCCAGGAACATGACCGAGCCATTCTCCTCAAAGAAGGTGCGGAAGCGAAGCTCGCTTGCCGCCAGCGCCCGCTCGGCTTGCTTCTGCTCGGTGAGGTCGTGCACGATGGAAAAGAGCAGGAGCTTGCCCTCGATCTCGACTGGAGAAGAGTACACTCCGACCTCGCGCTCCTCCCCGGAAGCGAGGCGATGGCGGAAATTGAAGAAGCCGCGCTCTTCCCTTAGCGCCTGCTGGCGTTCAAGGGCAATCTCTTCCGGCGGAATGGTATTTATCCGGCTTACGGGCATGCCGATCAGTTCTTCACGGCTATAACCGTAGAACTTCGCCGCGGCCCGGTTGGCGTGCACAATCTCCCCGCTAGAGGGCTCAACCAACACCATGACCGACCCGTTTTTCTCGAAGAAGGTGCGGAAGCGGTGCTCGCTTGCGGCCAGCGCCTCCGAGGCCTTGTCCAGCCTCTCTTCCGCCGCCTTGCGGGCATTGATGTCCTCGGCGAAGGTCATGAAGTGCAAAGCCCGTCCCTGGCTGTCGCGCTGGATCGAGATGGTCAACTTTGCCCAGGTCAAGCTGCCGTCCTTGCGGACAAAGCGCTTTTCCAAATGGGTGTTGTCGACGGGGCCGCTCAGAAGCCGTTCCAGGGTCGCCAGGCTCGGCGCGAGATCCTGCGGCTCAGTGACTTGCTGGAAAGTCATGCCGGGGATCTCCACCAGAGGGTAACCGACGATCTCGGCAAATCGGGCGTTGCACCTGAGCATTCTGCCCTCGAAGGAGGTATGAACGATGCCGATAGCGGCCTGCTCGAAGGTATTGCGATAGCGCTCTTCGCTATCGCAAAGCTGCATCTCTGCCCGCTTGCGTTCGGTGATGTCCTTGATCACGCCGCGCATCTTTGCGGGTTTCCCCTGGGCGTCAAAGTCAAGCCTGCCTATTCCGTGCACCCAGCGCTCTGCGCCGTCCGATTGCCGGACGACTCGATACTCCTTGTCGAAGGTCTTTCCCTTGCCCAGTACTTCGTCCGCGAAGTAGCTGGTCATCATCGCCCGGTCTTCGGGATGGATCAAGGCAGCCCAGCCGGCCACGCTGCGTACATATTCCTTGCCGATCCCGAAGATCTCATCCATGACCTCCGAACTTGTCCATGCGCCCGCGGCAATGTCGTGGACATAGCTGCCAAGGGCCCCGACGATCTGCGTCTCTCGCAGGACGTCCAAGTCCTCGCGCTGGGCCTGCTCAGTCCGTTTGCGATCCGTGATGTCCTTGCCGAAGACGCAAACGCCGCTTAAGACGCCGTCTGTAAGGATCGGGCTGAGGGCCAGATCCATGGTCCTGCCATCTACGAGGGAAAACTCGACTCGAATCGAACCCTCGGTCCTTGCACGCTCGTAAAGTGGAGGCAGCAGGGTTGCTCTTTCCGGCGGGACGATCTCTTTCGGGAACATGCCGGGGATGAGGCGGACGCCAAAAGTGGACTCTATGTGGCGCTGAAGCGCGCTATTGTAAGTAACCAGGCGATTTTCGAGGTCCACCGACCAGATCAGGTCTTCGGTGCTTTCTATTAAGGCCGATAGGTTCGCTTCTGCTTGAATGTGCATTTCGACCCGATCCCGCCCCGGCGAGAACTCGATCTGACATGACCGATTCGCACAGCTCCAAAGTGCGCATTATCGACCATTTAGGGCAGTTTCTTTAGGGAAATTAGCGACTAAATCATCCCCATTCAAATCTATACACTAAAAATTGGACCTTGTAGAGCCAATATTTCTTGACAGTCAAAGGAATCTTAGAAATCTCCTCTTGGACGACTACGCAGACCCGGTCCAGCCAGATGAGCCCAATGGAAAAGGCGCCAACTCTTCCGGCTTTGCGGCAATGGCCAGTCGCAGAAGGTCCCGGAGAAGGTAGCGCCCTTCAGAAGTTCAAGTTGAGCCGAGGCTTAGATCCCTCCCAGCGGATGGCTGGCATAGTGCAGCAGAACGGCCACGGCGCAACTGGTCAGCCGGGTCTCTGCCGAATCCGCACGGCTGGTCAGGATGGTGGGAACACGCGCGCCGAGCACGATGCCGGCCAACTGCGCTCCGCCGAGGTACTCGAGTTGTTTGGCCAGCATGTTGCCGCTCTCCAAGTCAGGCACGACCAGGATGTCGGCCTGACCGGTAACCGGCGAGACCAGTCCCTTGATCTTGGCTGCTTTGGCGCTCACGGCAGTGTCGAAGGCCAATGGACCGTCGAGGATGCCGCCGGTGATCTGGCCGCGGTCGGCCATCTTGCAGAGGGCAGCCGCATCCAGCGTGGACTTGATCTTGGTGTTCACTGTCTCGACGGCGGAGAGCAACGCCACTTTAGGCTCAGGGATGCCCAGCGCATGGGCCAGATCAATCGCGTTCTGCACGATGTGGATCTTGTCCTCCAACTCGGGCTCGATGTTGATGGCCGCATCGGTGATCAGCAGCGTGCGCGCATAGGCCGGTGTGTCCATTACGAAGACATGGCTGATGCGGCGGTTGGTGCGCAGGCCGGTGTCGGCCTTCATGGCCACCTTCATCAACTCATCGGTGTGCAGGCTGCCCTTCATCATGGCCTGTGAGTTGCCGCTGCGGCACATGGCCACGCCAATCTCGGCTGCCCTACGCTCCGTCTCTGCCTGGGCGATCGGATAACGACTGATGTCGACGCCGATCTTCGCGGCCAGCGCCTTCATCTCGCTTTCATCGCCGATCAGAGTCGGCTGGATCAGCCCCGCCTCGGCAGCCTCGACTGTGCCCCTGAGGGCCACGTCAGAGAGCGGCCAGACCACCGCTGTGGTAATCGCCGGCAGTTCCTTGCAGCGCTCCAAGAACTGGTGAAAAACGTGGTAGTCGGCGGGATGGCCGACAAGGGGGTCAACGCTGACGGATTCAGCCAACTGTGCAAGATCGCTCATTGAGGTTTTCTCCTGGCCCGCGCCGTGGATGGCTGTCAGGCCTCACAGCTTGATTCTCGCCGAGCAGAGCTCTTGTGCAAGTGTCAGGGGTCACAGGCCGGGTCGGCGTACCGCATGATGAAATCCGTAGCCCTCCGACGGGCCTTTCCAAGTTGCGAGGATGGCGGTGAAAATCCTGACGCTGTCAACTGCTTCGTAAGAGGTCACTTGTGACGAAAGTCACAGGACCGGGTGAATCGTGTCACTGCCGGTGCCTTATTCGAGGGCGCAGACTCTGAATCCTGATAGGCAGGAAAGCATGGGGGCGCCGTCTGGGCGCCGGGAGGCACCATGAGCTTCGCAAACGGTTTGAAGACGATCGTCGTGGCCACCGAGCTTAAGGGACGGTCCGAGGCTGCTCTCGAGTATGCCCGCAAGCTGGCAGGGGCCTATGGCGCGCGCATTGTGTTGGCTTATGGCGCTGATCCCGTGGAATATGCGGCCTTGGACGAGATTCCTGGCCAGCTCTTGAAGAACCTTCCCGAGGAGGTGCGCACGGTTCTGGACAGCTTGTCTGCCGACCTGCTTCGGGAGGGTATCCGCAGCCACTCGGAGGTTCGTCAGGGCGAGGTGGCGCAAATGCTGGTGGATGTGGCCCGGCAATACGAGGCTGGGCTGATCGTGGTCGGAACGAAGGGCATGGAGGGCGCGGGTCCGGTTATTGTGGGTGCGATCGCTGAGCAGTTGGTCCGGATGGCTCCGTGTCCTGTGCTTGCGGTGGCCGCCGATTGGAACGCTGGCGCATTTCGCCCCACACCGGGCGGGCCGGTTCTGCTGGCCATCGAGCGCAACGAAACGGCCTCTGCCGCTGCTGCCATGGCCTACTCGCTGGCGCAGATCTTTGAGCGGCCACTGCTGGTGCTTCACGCCCGCACCGCGGCCGAGGCCGAGGCCTCTCTCGATCCATGCGCCACTACGGATCTGGGCGAGTATGGCATCACTTCGAGCGTGAAGGTTCCAGTGCATTGCATGGTCAAGGACGGCGATCCGGTTGAGGCAATCGTCGAGGGGATTGCCGAAAACCATCCCTGCATTCTGGTGGCCGGCGTCAAGCGCGCCAGCGATACGCCCGGGCCGCATGGCACGGCATTCGCTCTGCTGGCTCGCTCGCGGGTACCGGTGCTCTGCGTGCCCCCGGATGCGGCGCCTGCTCGGGATAAGCCGGACACTTGTTCCTGCTCCTGCGGGTGATGGCAGTGGCTGGTGCGGTGGCGCGGAATGGGTCTTATTTCTGAACGAACGGTAGGCCACTGAAGTCCAGACGTCCAGCATTTTAGCTCCGGTTTTCCGGAGTTGTTGGTTTTGGAGAGACTCCGCATATGCAATTCGGCTCAACGCAATCTCACAGCACCAGGCGGGTCGGCCCGCAGCCGGCCGAAGGGCGGGTCATAGTCACGATTCGCGGCGGGACCGATTCCGGGGTTCATTCCGGGGCGGAGGTCAAGGGAGATAGAGGCATGCAACGTGAGGCAAGATCGAGGCGATTGGAAGCGGTTCAAGCACATCCCGTGGCTGAGCTCCTCAAGTGCCCCTCGGACGTCGCGCCTCTGCTCAACGGTTCGGCTCAGAGCATCGATTTCGATGCCGGAAAAGTTGTGTTTCGTCAGTCCGAGAGCTGTCAGGGGCTTTACCTGGTTGTCTCGGGCCAGTTCCAGCGCAAGACCGCACGGCTGGAGACGCATCTGACGCTCTCGCCTGCCCGCGCCGGGGATCTGGTAGAGCTAGCTGCCGCACTGGGGGACGGGCGTCATACCTATACGCTTGCGGCTCAAAGCGCCGGTTCGATGCTGATGCTGCCGATCAAGGAGCTCAACCAGGCCTTTCAGTGCTATCCACCCTTGCGGATGCAGTTGCTGGAGGAACTGGCCCGCGAAGTCTCACGCGCCTACTGCAACTGTTGTCTCAGCCGGGTGGTACCTCACCGGCGGGGAAGCTCCGCGGCTTAGCCGCGGTTTGACAATTCGTTGTTTTCGCCAGTCTTCTCGGCGGGCCTTTCCAAGCCCGTGACGAAGGTCGAGAGAAAATCCCTGCCTTCAATCTCGCCGAAGTGCGCTATACTTCAACTTGCACAGCGGCGAACCCATGGCAGGATTTCATCCCCATCACCCCCCGGAAGATTGTATTAACTGTGAGCACCGCCATTTGCGGATGTTCTGTAATCTCACACCCGAGGCGCTTGCGGATTATGACGGCATCGGGATCATGATGAGCCACGCCCGCGGCGCCAAGTTATTCTGCGAGGGTGACCCGGCGCGCAACGTCTTTGTCATCTGTTTCGGACAAGTGAAGATCTCTTCGACCTCCCGCGACGGAAAGACCATGATTCTGAAGATCGCCGGCCCCGGCGATGTGATGGGCCTCAGCGCGGTTCTGGCCAACGTTCCCCACGAGGTTACAGCCGAAGCCATCGAGCCCTGTCAGGTGAAGACAGTTCGCAAGCAGGAGTTCGTCGACTTTCTCGGCCGTCACGGTATTGCTTCGATGCACGCCGCGCAGTCGCTCTCCGGTGAATACCTGACGGTCTTTCACGACGCCAAACGCCTGGCGCTCTCCGGCTCCGCGGCGGGGCGGCTGGCCCGGCTGCTTCTCGATTGGGGCCGCGCGGCGGCCAACGGAAAGCCCGAGATCCGCTTCACTATGGCCCTGACGCACGAAGAGATCGCCAATATGGCCGGCACCTCGCGCGAGACGGTCACCCGGCTGCTTAATCAATTCCGCCGCGACCAGTGGATCAGCATCAAGGGTTCCAGCCTGACCATTGTAAAGCCCGATCAGTTGGAGCGGCTCACCGCCTAACCCCGCTTCAAATTCCCCGCTTCCAGCAATTCGTGCCCAGTCCAATTTCGACTCGTCTCAGGCTACAATCCATGCGCAGTCGCTCGCGTGAGCGGTTTCTTGCGGCGTTCTTGCAACCCATCGCTCACAGATGCAATCTCCTCCGCTGCTTGCGTGTGATTTCTTCATAGATTCCTTATGTCGCACCCCCAATAATTCAGACGAAGGCGCTTTACTAACACCCCATCCCAATACCCCATCCCAAAAAGGAGGCTCATGACAAAGTACAAACTCGAATACATCTGGCTCGACGGTAAGAAACCCGTTCCCGACCTGCGCGGCAAGGGTCTACTCAAGGCATTTGAGAAGCCACCCACCCTCGCCGATATACCCTTGTGGGGTTTTGATGGCAGTTCCACCATGCAGGCCGAGGGTAGCAAGTCCGACTGCGTGCTCAAGCCTGTGGCTCTCTATCCCGATCCAGCCAAAAAGGACGGCTATCTTGTTCTTAGCGAAGTCATGCACCCCGATGGAACTCCGCATTCCACTAATGCTCGCGCCACCATCGAGGACGATCCTGATTTGTGGATCGGTCTTGAGCAGGAGTACTTCCTCTATAAGAATGGGGTGCCTCTCGGCTGGCCGAAAGACGGCTTTCCTCTAACTCCGCAAGGCCCATACTATTGCGGCGTCGGCTACAAGAACATGGGCAGCCTGGCCCGCACAATCGTTGAAGAGCACTGGGATCTTTGTCTCGCCGCCGGCATCAATCACGAAGGGATCAATGCCGAGGTCGCCAAGGGACAGTGGGAGTTCCAAATCTTCGCCAAAGGCTCCGCCAAAGCCGCCGATGACACTTGGATGGCTCGCTACCTGATGATGCGTCTCTGCGAGAAGTATGAAGTGGATATGGTCTTGCATTGCAAGCCACTCAAGGGCGACTGGAACGGATCTGGCATGCATTGCAACTTCTCGACCAAGTACATTCGCGAAGTGGGAGGCAAGGAGTACCTGGAATCCCTCATGGCGGCCTTCGAGAAGTACATTCCCGAGCACATCGCCGTCTACGGCCCGGATAACCATCTGCGCTTGACGGGTCTGCACGAGACCCAGGCGATCGATAAGTTCAGCTACGGGCTCTCCGACCGCGGCGCTTCGGTTCGGTTGCCCGTCAACTTCATCAAAAACGGTTACAAAGGCTATCTTGAAGATCGGCGCCCCAACTCGGAAGGCGATCCCTACCAGATCGTCTCGCGCATTCTCAAGACCATCAATAGCGTGCCGAAACCCGTACTGGTTTCAGCATAACCAAGCCATGATTTCGCCGCAGTCCGGAGCGTGAGGGAAGCTTGAGGCGCAATCTGCTTCTCGCTCCCCGCACACCGGGCGCACACCTGACTGTCGAGCCTCCTCATCGGCGGTCGGGGAGAGCTTCGCGCCGAATCGACAGAATCGGCAGGGAAACCCGTCGCGGCGCCGATCCCACGGCCCTTCATTGACTTGCGTCTGTTTTTCCACCGGCTGGGTCGAAAATCTTCATGGATTCCTTATACCGAGACAGTACCTAGACTCTATAATTCTTTGGAAAGCCTCACACCCTTAATCGTTGTGTCTAAAAAGGAGAATCATGTCCACTGAATTCCGCAATTTTCTGGCTTTGTCGTATGCGGAGCTGGAAGAACTCAATCTGGAAGCAAAGGCCGATCGCGGCAATCGCGTCGCAGCCCATGAGATTCGCGAGAAGCGACTGAAGTACTTGACCGACGAGAAGCGGATCAAGGCCGTGACCGTGCTGTTCTCGGACCTCGAGGGCCGCCTTCACCTGCTCGACTACGACAAGAAGTTTATTCTCGGCGCCCACGAGAACCTGACCTTCGACGGCTCCTCGATCCGCGGCTTTACGGCGCAGAAGGAGAGCGATCTGCGGCTGGGCATCGACTGGAGCGCCTTCTACTGGGTTCCCGCCGATGTTTTCGGCACCGGCAAGGTGCTGGTCTTTGGCAACGTCATCGACAAGGACGGAACCGCCTACTCCGGCGATCTGCGCGGCGTGCTCAAGGCCTACGCCGACGAACAGCACAAGACCAACGGCTACACGCTCAACGCGGCTAGCGAGATCGAAGGCTTTGTCTTCGCCGGCAGGGACGCCGAGCGCACCTATCACAAGACCGGCAAGTTTGAATTCATCAGCGATGGCGGATACTATCACGCACTGCCGCTGGACCCGCTGCGCCAGTTCATCGACACCTCAGCCGAAGTGCAGCGCGCGATGGGCTTCCAGAACGAAAAGGATCACCCCGAAGTCGCGCCCAGCCAGTATGAGATCAACTACAGTTATTCCGAAGCTGTGGGTGCGGCCGACCAGATCCAGCTCTACAAGCTGCTCACGCGCCAGATCGCCAACAATATGGGCTTTACGGCCAGCTACCTGCCCAAGCCGGTGGTCGGCATCAACGGCAGCGGCATGCACACCAACGTCTCGGTCTCCAAGGGCAAGACCAACCTCTTCTGGAACGAGAAAGGCGAAGAGCAGTTGGATACCTTCGGCTGGAACTTCCTGGATCGCATCCTGACCAGCGCGCTGGACCTGTGCCTGATCTTTAATTCCAGCGTCAATGCTTATCGCCGGCTGGACCCGCACTTTGAGGCTCCCAACCAGATTCGCGCTTCTGCCGTGGATCGTGGCGCCATGGTTAGAGTGCCCATCGGCAACCATCGTTCGATGAGAACCGAAGTGCGCGCTGTCGCTCCGGATGCCAATCCCTACCTCTCGCTCTACGGCATCTTCAAGACCGGCCTGGACGGCGAGATCTCAAAGGATGCGGGGCTGCGCGCCGGCGGCCGCTATCTGCCCGACAACATCCAGAAGGCCATCGCGGACTTCCGGGGCTCGGCCTGGATCAAGTCGATCCTGGGCGAGGACGTACAGGGCCGCTATGCGGAACTGAAAGAGGCCGCCGCCAACCGTTGCCCGCGCGAACTGGGCACCATCGTCAAGGGTGCCGAAGTGCAGTTCCATCATGAGGTCTACAACCAGTCCCTCTGGAATCTCTTTTAGGGCGAACTGCCAAGCCAGGTCCTGAATACGGGCACCTGAGTAAGAGAAACGGGCGGCGCTGCTTGCTAAGGCAGCGCCGCTTTTTGCTGTGCGTGTGAATTGGCCCTTTTGCCTCCGCGCCTAAGAGTGGCCTATAGTACGGAGGGAAACCCCGAATAAATCTCTGCTCCAGAGAAGAGAAATCCATGGGCTCGGACGGCAGATACCGGCAATTCGATGAGGCTGCGCAGGATGGGATCCTGATTCTCGACTCGCAGACGGGCGCGATTCTGGACATGAATCCCTTCCTGGCCAGGATGCTGGATTACTCCCCGGTGGAACTGCTCGGCATGACTCTCTGGGAGATCGGTCTTCCCGAGGATGTGGATGCGTCCAAACGAGCTTTCCAGGAGCTCATTGAGAACAATTCCGTGCACTTTGACAACCTGCCGCTTGTGGCCAAAGGCGGAGAGCAGGTCCGAGTTGAGGTCACGGGCAAGGTCTATGAGAGGCGGGGAGAAAAGCTGGTCCAATGCAACATTTGCCGCGTTGGCGAGCCAGAGGACGCTATCCTCCCCGAACGGCGCATTCGTCATGCACAGGAGCTGGAGGCAGTCGGCCAAATCGCAGGCGGCCTTGCCCACGACCTCAACAACCTGCTGGATATCATTCTCAAGTGCTGCGAGATCCTGGATGGACAGCCAGCCTTGCCCGAAGCAAGCCAGAGGTTGATCCAGGAGATACACGATGCTGGGAGATCCGCCCAGAATCTGACAGATCGCTTGCTCGCCTTCAGCCGCGGGCAAGTGGTGCAGCGCGTGGCCGTGAATCTGAATGAATCCGTGAGCCGAATGGAGAGTATGTTGCGCCGCTTGGTCAGTGACGGCATTGAATTGGTAACCCTGCCAGGCCGCAATCTCGGAAGCGTGAACGCCGACCCGAGCCAGCTTGAACAAATCCTGATGAACCTGGCAGCCAACGCACGCGATGCAATGCCGAGAGGCGGCAAGGTGATCATCGAGACAGCGAACGTCGACATCGACGAGGGCAACGCCGGGCAGTATCCCTCGATGCGGCCGGGCCGCTACGTGATGTTGAGCGTCAGCGATACGGGAACCGGAATGGCCCCGGAGATCCAATCTCGCATCTTCGATCCTTTCTTCACCACAAAACCCTTCGGTCAGGGCACGGGCCTCGGCCTGTCCACGGTCTTCAGCATCGTGGAGCAGAGCGGAGGCGCGATCTCGGTTCACAGCCAGCCTGGCGCAGGGGCGACATTCAAGATCTTCTTCCCCCGCCCTGAAAGAGCGCTGGAGATTGTGAAGCCCGCTAAATCGGAGCCGGCTCAAGGGCAGGCGGAGACGATTCTTCTGGTGGACGATGCCGGGTCGCTGCGCGGCCTGATACGGCGGCTCCTGGAGGAAGCCGGATACACGGTGCTCGATTCGGGCGATCCCGCCGTGGCGCTCCGCATCGCCGAAGGGCATCCTGGGCCGATCCCGCTGCTGATCACCGATGTGGTCTTGCCTGGCTTTAACGGCTCCGAACTTGCAGCAAGAGTGACCGCGGAAAGGCCGGAGACCAAGGTTCTCTATGTCTCGGGGTACAATGACGACTCGATCGCTCCGTCGTCTGCGCCCGGACACAATTCCGGCTTTCTCAAGAAGCCATTCACCCAGGACGAACTGTTGAAGAAGGTTCGCCAGCTTCTTGATTCTTCGATCAAGCCTCCTCCGAGGCCGGTTCAGTAGTTCACACTGGCCGCAGAATCCCGCCCTCTCCCGCGGGGCCATTCGAGGCAGGACAATTCGACCTAAACTCCCTGTTTTCCAGAGCCACGCGCTACGTTCTCCGTCCCATAAATCGCGGCAATCGCCCGTCATGCCGTTGAAATCGAGGGTCGGTCTTGCCGATGGTTGAAAAGCGGCTGTAGGTCTATGCAGCCGCATCAGCGGATTTGCGGTCACACTTGGGTCGTTTGAAAACGCTTTGCGGACGGGATGGAATAGAGCATGTTTCAGATCGGTGGAATCCTGATCGTCTTCGGCTGCGTCGTCGCTGGCTACCTGATGGAAAAGGGCCAGATAGCCGTTCTACTGCAACCGGCCGAGCTGATCATCATCGGAGGCGCCGCGATCGGCACGCTGCTGACCGCCAACCCGATGCATATTCTGAAGAAGATCGTCGCGGAACTCAAGAATATCGTGAAAGGATCGCCGTTTTCTAAGCAACGATATCTGGATACGCTGAAGATGATGTTCGACCTTCTCGCCAAATCCCGCAAAGAGGGAGCCATCGCAATAGAAGGGGATATAGAAGAGCCCAATAACAGCCCGCTCTTCTCACGGTACCCGGTATTCCTCAACGACCATCATGCCCGAGACTTTGTCTGCGATACGATGCGCATGGCGATTACCGGCGGCGTGAGCGCGTTCGACGTAGACCAGATGATGGAGCTGGACATGGATGTCCATCACATGACAGCAAGCCAGCCTAGCCAGTCCTTGACCACCATGGCCGATGCTCTGCCAGGCCTGGGAATCGTGGCCGCTGTTTTGGGCGTGGTGGTAACGATGCAGGCGCTGGGCGGCCCTCCGGAGGAGATCGGGCGCAAGGTAGCCGCGGCGCTGGTCGGCACCTTTCTGGGAATTCTCCTATGCTATGGACTGGTGGGGCCGCTGGCCTCCAACATGTCGAAAACGGTGGACGAGGAACAGAGCTACTACCATGTGCTACGAGTGATGATGCTCGCCTTCATCAAAGGCACCTCGCCGATTCTGGCGGTTGAGATGGGCCGCAGGGCAATTCCCGAGCACTCCCGCCCTGACTTCTTCGAGGTGGAAAAGGCATGTCGGGAGAAAGTTGGAGAGCCGGCAGCGGAGGAGTTTGAAGCCGCATAAGGTGGCGCAACCATGGTAGCCG
>CAZGHZ010000011.1:0-60099 GCA_964525655.1 uncultured Occallatibacter sp. | reverse complement strand
ATGCGTGGATCGCGCAGGAAACATGCACCCGAGCCGCGATCAAAATACTCTTCCAATTTTGCAGGGCTGAATTCGGCGACCAACACTTCCTGGGACGGTGACAGATAAGCGCCCACGCGCTTTGCAGCGATCAGAATGCGATGGCGCTCCGCTATTTTTTTGAGGACCGGCAGCGGCAGCGAGTCCGCCGAATGAAAGGTAAGGAAATAGAGACCTCCGTCCTTCTCCCAATGTGGCAGGTGTCCGCGCTGCCGAATGCGGACTTCACCGAAGCGAGGTTCTACCGCCCCCTGAACGATGTCAGCGGTTGCAGGCCAGAGACCAGCGATTGGCTTGGCCATAACTGCGAATTCTACGCCTGAGGGATGGGCGCGGGCGAGGACGCCCGCACGACAGCCGGTCTGGAGACCGGCGCTACCGTGTTGCGGGTGGTACCGATCCTGATGGTATTCCCAACCACGCAGAGGGTGGCCTCGGTCCCTAGCACTTGGGGACCGGGGATGTGAGGTCGCACGAGAGTCCCTCCGTCCCACCGCGGGTGCTTGCAGAATCCAGCGTCCCGTAGGGCCGCGGCGAAGACCAGCCTCAATTTGGTTGCATCGAGTCCAATTTCATGCAACAATCGTTAACACTATGAAACGCCGGGTCTTCCTTCGACTTCCCCTCGTTGGCGCCGCCTTGGCATCCACACCTTCCGCCATCCGCTCAGCCCTGGCTCAGATCGTTGCACCTCATCGCCAAAAGGTCCTCGTGAGGGCAGGAGACGACCGAGACAACCAACCTTTCAAATTCATCGACGCGATCTTCCAAGTCAAGGTCTCTGGCAAGGACAATGAAGGCCGCTGCGTGATCTTTGATACTCTGCGCCCCGAGAAGATCGGCCCGCCTCTCCACTACCACATCGACGTCGATGAGTGGTTCTTCGTGCGCGAGGGCGAGTTCAAGGTCAAGGCAGGAGACGAAATTGTGCGCATCAAGACCGGCGACTCACTCTACGTCCCGCGCAACACGCCTCACGCCTTTGTAAAGACCAGCGAAGGCACGGCGCGACTGATCGTGATGCACCAACCCGCCGGAACCATGGAGGAGTACTTCCGCACCGCAAGCACCTTTCCCGATCAGTCGGCGGCGTTCAGGCAGAAGTTTGCCGAGCAGAACGGGATCCGTATTGTGGGACCGGCCCTCACACCGGATTGACCTCGCCCGTCGGCCGGTGGTTTGTTTGGGGTTTATCAAGGGCTTGAACGAGCCGGATTTCTCAATCCAGGTCTTCGACCGACTTTTGCCATCTCCCCGTCCCGCATTGCAGCACAATCGGTCTGCATGTGAGGTCCATCACATCTCGCCATACCTTCGCCTCCTACTATTAGTGTATGAACGCAGTGACCTTAATCCTGATAGCGCCCTGTTCGCTTCTTCTGGGCGCCGCGCTCCAGATTCTGGCAGCGCGGCTTTTTTCCGCCCGGACCAAGGGGATTCTGGCCTTTGCAGCCTGTCTTCCGGCTGTCGTTGCTGTGGCTCTGACGGCGCGCCTGGTCCAGGCAGGACAGGCATCCGATCTGAACCTCTTCCATTGGGACGGCCCGTTGGCCCTTGTCTTCCATGTCGATGCGCTCAGCGTTCTCTTTGCTTTGATGGGCACCGGCCTCGGCGCATTCGTTCTGCTCTATTCGATCGGCTACATGGCCCACGACAAGGCCGCCACACGCTTCTACGCCTCGATGCTGGTCTTCATCGCCGGTTTTGTCGGATTGGTCCTCAGCGCCAACCTCTTCTTCTTCTATCTCTGCTGGGAGTTGGTCGGCCTCTGCTCTTTCAGCCTGGTCGGCTTCTGGTACACCAATCGGGAGGCAGTCGCCGGAGCTCGCAAGGTCCTGCTGATGACGCATATTGCCGGGTATGGTCTGCTGGCAGCCATCCTGGTGATTTACTACCGCACCGGCAGCGCTCTCTGGACCGATCCCGCCGTCGCACATGCCTTCACGGGCGGCGTCTTTGTGCTGATGCTCGTGAGCCTGGTCGCCAAATCCGTCCAATTCCCGCTGCACACCTGGATTCCCGAGGCCATGGCCGCACCAACGCCGGTCAGCGCTCTGCTCCACGCGGCCTGCTATGTGAAGGCTGGCGTTTACCTCGCCTGCCGCATGCACAGCTTTGGTGCATGGCCGCAGTCTGGAGGATTCGCCTGGGGCAGCGCGACTCTGGTCTGGATCGGCACCGTGACAATGGCCGTCGGTGTGATGTACGCCATGGTGCAGACCGACCTCAAGCGCATGCTGGCCTTCTCCACCGTCAGCCAGATCGGCTACATGATGATGGGGATCGGCATCGGCACGCCGCTGGCCATTGCCGCCGGTTTGCTGCATTGCCTCAATCACGGATTCTTTAAGGGCGGGCTGTTTCTCACTGCCGGCTCGGTCCAGCACGCCGCAGGCACGCGCGATATGAACCAACTGGGCGGCCTATCGACAAAGATGCCGCGAACCACTCTGTCCTGGTTGATCGGCGTCGGTAGCATGATGGGCATTCCTCTGATGAGCGGCTTCGCCAGTAAGTGGATGCTCTATGCGGCGGCTCTGCAATCCGGATGGGCCGTTCCCGCCGTGGTCGCCTGGGCCGTCAGCCTGGGTACGGTCTTCCTCGGAGCCAAGGCAACCAGCGCAGTCTTTCTCGGTCCACTCACTCCCGCTACCAAAGACGCCCACGAATCTCCGAACTCGATGGTCTGGGGTATGGGATTCATGGCCGCTGGCAGCGTCATTCTCGGCATTGCGCCGCAGTTGGCCGTCAATTATCTCATCAATCCAATCCTCGGTGCGCTGCAAATGGCTACAGTTCAGGTCACCTGGTTTGGGCTCTCCGTCGATGCGGGCAGCTTCTCGACCATGGGCGGTCTTGTATTGGCCGTAGTCTCACTGGTGGTCGGCGGAGTGATCTACGCCATCGCCTACGTAGCGCGTCCGGCCACGGCTGGCGGAGCGGCACTGGCTGGTGGAGGCGGGGGAATCTTCACGGGGGGCGAGCCGCTGTCGGATCAGGGAAGACTCACCGCCGGCGACTTCTCAGCGATCTTCCTCGGCAACTGGCATGAGTTCTTTCGCTGGTCCAATGTGGACGCTGTTTATCTAGGCGTCTGGCGCGGCTTGCAGGCTGCATCGCGCGGCCTCGGCGTTGTGGTCTCGTGGTTGGAGCGATACGCTATCGCTTCCGTGGTGGTCCTGTCGGCGGCAGTGCTGGCGTGCGCTCGCTGGCTAGCCCCAGTAGGAGCGAGCGCTCAAACTCCTTCGTTGCTCAGCAATCCGGCTCTTATGGTCGCGTGCTGCGCCGTGGCTTCACTCGCATTGATCATTGCCGCCCTCGCCCATAGAAGCAACGCGCGTCTTTTGCCGCTGATGGTTCCAGTCGCCGCCGCTACCATTGCTGGGGTTGTAGTGGCTGCTCCCAAGCTTCGTCTTGGGCTTCTCGAAGTTGGCGCGCTGCTTACCGTGGCGCTTGTTTGGCAGAGTGCCCGGAAGCTCTCTGCAAAGCTGACTTACCTCGTTGTTGTTCTCATCTCGGCACTGTCGCTGGTTTCGAGCGAACTGCTCCTGGTGCACGGAAAAGCAGATTGGGCACACGCATTGCTGCTGACCAGCATTTTCGTAAAGCTGGCTGCGGTTCCGCTCTTTTTCTGGCTGCTGAGCCTGGCCGACGAACTGCCCTCCCTCGTGCTGGGTCTGATTATCTCGGTTGTCGATATGGCCGCCTTTGGCGAGTTTCTGCTCTCTGTCCAGTCGATCTCCGGCCTCCTCTCTCACAAGGTTCTTCTGCTGGGCGCGGCTGCCGCAACATCGTTCCTTGCGGCTCTGCTGATGCTCACGCAGCGCAGCCTCAAGCGCTTGCTGGTTCTCTCCACGGTTGAAGATGCCGGCTTCCTGCTGCTTGGAGTTTTCTCTCTGAGCCAGCTCGGACTCGACGGCGCGATGATTGCCGCCTCCACGCACGCGCTCGCCAAAGCTCTCCTCTTCATTTGCCTTTGTGGCCCCGAGACCGATAGTGAACTCAAAAACGAACCGGTCGCCCTCGCCGTGCGCTACCCCGTCGCTGCCTTTGGATTCCTTTTTGGAATGCTGGCGATGCTCGGTGTTCCGCCGACGATGGGCTTCGTCGGCCGCTGGAGACTCTATGAGACGGCCTTACAGATCAACCCATGGCTGGCCGCGATATTCATCCTCTCCTCGATCCTTGCACTCATCGCCTATGTGCTGGCTCTGACTCGGAGCTGGTGGGGTCCACCTCCCGGCGCGAATCCGCGAGCGGCATCAGAACATCCAATAGAGGAACCAATTCTGCTACAGGCCGCGATCATCGAGCTGACCGTACTGCTGTTGGCAGCCGGCATCTGGCCGAATGTGTTGCAACTGCTGCTGGGGGGAAGGCCATGAACCTCTGGAACAGATTGATGTGCTACTCCCGCCGCAATAGCCCCTGGCTCTTCCACATGAACGGGGGCAGTTGCAACGGCTGCGATATCGAGTTGATCGCCAGCCTCACTCCGCGCTACGACGCCGAACAGTTGGGCGTGCGTCTTGAAGGCAGCCCGCGCCACGCCGACATCCTCTGTATCACCGGGCCCATTACCCACAACGCTACGAACGCTATCAAGACAGTCTATGAGCAAGTCTGCGGACCCAAGGCCGTGGTCGCCATCGGTTCCTGCCCGGCCACAACCAATGTCTTCATTGACAGCCGTACTCTCGAAGGGCCTCTCAATAAGCACATCCCGGTTGATGTCTTTGTTCCAGGCTGCCCGCCCCGCCCCGACGCCATCATTCTCGGTATTGCAAAAGCGGCCGAGATTCTGGCAGAGAGAGCCGCGAAGAAGCTGCCTGTTGCGCCCGTTGTGATGCCTCTGGTCGGGCCGGGATGCAATGGCGCCTGCGCCTGTGGAAGCTCAGCCGGAGCACAGCGAGAAGAGGTGACGCAATGAATCTGATCACTGCCTTAGCGCGCCTGCTCATCTTTCCCGGCCTGCTCTTCGCCGTGCCCGCCGCGTGGTTCATCCTTTGGGTCGAACGCAAGGCCGTCGCGCGGATGCAGGGGCGCATTGGACCACCGTTCATGCAGCCTTTCTTCGACTTCATCAAGCTCCTGGGCAAGTCCACACCGCCGCGCATCGGTATCGGCGGAATGCTGATGAGGGGCTGGCCGCTGATTGCCGTTTCAGCAGCCGCCGGCGCGGTTGGCCTGCTGCCCGTACTGCCTGGTTCGGGCGGCTTCCAGGGCGACCTGATTCTGCTGCTCGCTCTGATGGAGCTGCCCTCGGTCTGCATCATCGCCGCGGGCTTTTCATCCGGATCGATCTTTGGCGAGATCGGCTCGGCTCGCGAAGCGGTCCTGAGCGTCTCCTACAACATCGTTTTTCTTCTGGCCATCGTCTCCATCGCGGCCTCGCAGCACACCTTCAGCCTCAGCGCGCTGGCGCAGCAGTCGGCCTCGCCGCTGCGCTGGCTGGGAGTGATTGCGATTCTCGTCTGCCTGCCCGCCAAGCTGCACTTGAATCCCTTCTCGCTGCCCAACGCCGAGCAGGAGATCTACTCCGGCCCGATCACCGAGTACGCTGGCCCTGAACTGGCCATGTGGGAGCTGTCTCATGGGTTGGAGTGGGTCGCAGCCACCGGCCTCGTCGCCACGCTGGCCGCTCCTATCGTTGCAACTTGGTGGGCCGCCGCGCTGATCTTCGTCGCGCTCTGCTTCGGTATCGTCCTGCTGCTCTCGGTAGTCGCAGCAGCCACAGCCCGCCTGCAGATCGATACGACAGTTCGTTTCTACTGGCAGTGCACGCTGATCTTCGCGGTCCTGGCCGTCGCCTCCGCGCTCTTCATGAGGTTGAGAGCATGAACATTCTTGCCATGTTGTGGAAGAACCTATGGGGTCGTCCACGGACCGTGCTCTTTCCCAAGCGCCCCGTGGTAACGCAGCACTATCGCGGCCAAGTCCGCTTTGATCCCGCGCTCTGCACCGGCTGCGCAATCTGCCGCTTCCGTTGCACAGCCAAGGCCATCGAGTTCAAGGCCGGCAAAGGCGAGTTTACCTGGAGCTACGATCCCGGTCAATGCACCTTCTGCGGCCGCTGTATCGAGGGCTGCAAGTCGAATGCGATCAGCCAGGACTCCGAGTGCCCGCCCGTTTACACCACCATCGGCGAGTTAAAGACCTCCTACACCGTAGCCCGCAAGGCCCCCGTGAAACCAGCCGCAGTGGCCCCGCCAGCCGCCGCCGCGCAACCGCCCGCCGCTGTCGCAGGAGATGCAAAATGACGACCACAATGACTCCGCTTGAAGCCATCTCGGAGAAGCTGAAGACCACGGAGCCCTGGGTTGAAACAGGCGGCGTCCACTGGCTCTCGCCCGGCGGCATGAAAGTTCGCGATCTGGCCAAGGCGATGAATGAGCTTCATGCCCGCTTCATCACCATCACCGCTTATCAGTTACCCGGCGAGCAGGGCTTTCGATTGGAATATCACTGGGACCTCGACGGCCAGTTGCTCGGCTTTCCCTTCCTGCTTGCCGGCAGTTCGATTGAAAGTATCTATAACCTCTGCGAGGCCGTCGACTGGATCGAGCGTGAGATTCACGAAGGCTTCGGTATCAATTTCTCGGGACGCGCTTATGAACCCCTGCTTCTGCGACGGGGAGACACACTCGGCGTGAACCTGCGCGACGCCGTGGCCGCGAGCAAGGAGAAGAAATGAGCTACAAGATCCCCATGGGCCCATACCATCCGGCGCTCGAAGAGCCCTACAAGCTCGATCTGATCTGCGAAGGCGAAACCGTCACCGACGCCAAGCTGCATATCGGCTTTAACTTCCGCGGCATTGAGCACCTCGCCGAGACGCGCAACTACATCCAGGTCATCGCGCTGATGGAGCGGGTCTGCGGCATCTGCTCCAACATTCACACGCTCACCCTCTGTCAGGCGATGGAGGGTCTCACCGGTCTCACTCCGCCTCCGCGTGCCCTCTACATTCGCACCATCATGGCTGAGCTTGAACGCCTGCATTCGCACGTGCTCTGGGCCGGCATCGCGGCCAAGCTCATGGGCTTCAAGACCATGTTCATGACATGCTTCGAGCTGCGCGAAAAGGTGATGGACGTTCTGCAGGCCATCAGCGGCAATCGCGTCAACTATTCGATGAACCGCATTGGCGGTGTCAATCGCGACATTACCGAGCCCAATGAGATCCTAAAGATGGTCGAGGCCCTCGAGGCGGAGATGGCTCGCACCGTCATTCCCATCTTCACCACCAGCTCCACCGCGCGCTCTCGCTGCGCGGGCATCGGCGTACTGACCAAAGAGAAGGCCATCTCCTGCGGCGTCGTCGGGCCGGTTGCGCGCGCCTCCGGGTTGCCTCAAGACCTGCGCCGCGCTGCTCCTTACGCAGCCTACTCCGAGATGAAGTTCGATGTGCCCGTTCAACCCGATGGCGACGTTCGCGCCCGCCTGCTCGTCCGTGCCCTGGAGATTATGGAAAGCTGCAAGATCCTCCGTCAGGCTCTGGAGAAGATGCCTCCCGGAGAGATCCACACCGAGGGCGAAAAGTTCCCCTTCATGACCGGAACAGCCACCAGCCGCGTCGAAGCCCCTCGCGGAGAGGTCATGTACTCGGTCACCTGGAAAGAGGGTTCGAGAAACCCAGCCCGCGTCCACGTCCGCACGCCGACCTTTGCGGTCATGCCGGCAATTCGCTGGATGGTAGTGGGCCAGCGCTTGGCAGACACGCCGCTAATCCAGGCCTCCATCGACCCATGCTACTCCTGCACCGACAGGTAAACGACTCCTTCATCACCACAGCCTCCGTGCCCCATCCTTTCCGTTTCTTTCTGCGGAAAGGTGGGAAACCACGAACCCAAGGTTCGCTACACGGTGCAGCGTCTTTTTTTTTGCGGTTTTGGGGTCCTCAACGACAACGACAGGTCTTCGCCGTTTGGGTGATCTAGAGTGGGATGCCTGGGTGATGCTGCAGTATCGGGTTAGCCATTCAACCGCCCGGTTTCGTCAGAGTGTCAATTTCACTCTGGATCTCCGCAAGACGGGAAAGCAGATCCGACCTATCCTCGGGAGAAATTTCATCCTTGCTGATCGCCGACCGGAGAACCTCTTGCAGCCTGTCGCGAATTCTTTGCAATACCGCGAGTCTCTTACGTCGCTCCATCGGCTAATTCTAGATCAACTCTGATTCCGCGTCAGTGGATAATCTTCGATTCGAAAGCATGGTGGCACCCCGGAATCTACGCCGCGTCCGGATGCCACTCAGCCTTGACACCCACCCTCATCTCGCCGTGTAATGGAATTATTGGTTGTGGTGATGGAGTTCACCCTTAACCGCTGTCCCTCTTCATCAGCCGGACAGATGATGACTCCTGACAGGGTATCCTGTTGCGGAGCCGTCTCCCTCCAAGATCCCCAAGTACAAGTTGAGCAACGCCGAAGCTCTGGCAAGCGAAGAGTCCTTCTGCATCTGCATGAGATGCCCTTGCCACCTCTCCAGCGTTGTGACCTGATCGAGAGGAGAAGACATTGCCGAAATACCTGCTCATAGCCGTTGGCGGCGCATTCGGATCCGTCGCCCGCTACTGGGTCGGCTCCACCATCTCCGGGCGCATGGGGACACGATTTCCCTTCGGCACCTTCGTCATCAACTTGACGGCCTGCATCATCATTGGCTTTGCGCTCACCTACCTCGGCAAGCGAACCGGCATGGACCCGGCCTGGCGATTCCTCATTGCGGTGGGCTTCATCGGCGCCTACAGCACCTTCTCCACCTACGAGTGGGAGACGCTCTCGACGCTACGCTCGGGGGCGTTCCTGCTAGCCTCCCTCTACGCCGTCGGCAGCCTGGTTCTAGGCCTCGCTGCCACCTGGTGCGGCGCTCTGCTGGCCGAATCGATCTCCTAAGAGGTAGAATCCTGATTTTGTAGAAGGAGACTGATATGCTGCAACCCGGAAAAGCGGTCAAGATTGCCATATACATCAGCGACGGCGCCAAGCATCATGGGATTCCGACCTACTCAAGCATTCTCGACTTTCTTTTTCACAGTGGAATCGCCGGCGCAACAGTGCACAAGGGCGTTGCCGGCTTTGGCGCGGCTCACCGCATTCACTCGGGCAATATCCTCGAAATCTCCGACCATCTTCCCATCAAGATCGAGTTCATTGAAACCCGCGAGAAGGTCGATGCAATCATGCCGGAGTTGGAGAAGCGCGTGACCTCCGGCCTGATCGAGATGCAAGAGACGACGGTGGTCGTCTCCGCCAAGAGCTAGAGATCATCCGTAATCAGCCGGCCACCGTTCACTTCTCCGATGTAAACGGCGAAGCCGGCAGCCCTTCGCCATTGAATAGATTGCACGCCGGACTGTTTGCCCAACCGTACCGCACCGTCACCGGCTCAGCCACCGACGCGCTCGAAACCACCACCGTCGCGCCGTCGATGCTTGCTGTCGCAGGCGAGAACTGCCCATCTCTTCCCGCAACCTCGAAGCCCGTCAACTCGCCGCCTTTGGCCATCAACCCCTTGGCATGATCGAACCAGATGCGAATTGCGCTGCCTTCGGGCGTAGCCTGCCGAAAGAGCGGCCCTGAGTACTCAATTGCCTCTCCGTAGCTGATCGCCCGCGCGGCCTGCGCGAGCCTCAGGCCCACGTCCAGCTTGTCGGTTGGGTGCACATCGTCCGAATTGCCGATGTCGATGGTCACAGCCATGGCTGTATTGCGCAGTTCCAGAGTCTCAAGCTGCCCTTCGCGAATCGCCGCCCAATCCTCCCACGGCCCGGATCTGAAGTTCGCGATCTGCACATACAGGAATGGAAAATCCCCGATGCCCCACTGCTTGCGCCAGTCCTCGATCATCGTGCGGAAGAGCTGGTGATAGAGCGTGGGCGCTCGTTCGACGATGCTGTTGCTCTCGCCCTGATACCAGATCACGCCTCGAATGGGATAGGGCGTAAGCGGCGCGATCATGCCATTCCACAGCAGTCCCGGCGCCCACATGTCTAGCTCCGGATGCCAGGGAAACTGCGGAATAGGCTTGCCCTCCGCCTTGGCATCTTCAATCTGTTTCTGGCGGTCCTTGTCTTCGAGCAGCGCGTCGGCCTCGCGATCGGTCATCCGGCCCCGCGAGATGAAGACCTGCGAGAGCGACGAGTCTTCGCCCAGCGCTCTCAGACGCGTCCACGATTCAACCATCGTCCCGCCAAAGGTCGAGTCGATCACCCCCACGGGCACCTTCTCACGCTGCTCGATCTCGCGCGCAAAGTACCATGCGGCGGCAGAAAAGTCCTTGGCCGTCTCCGGCGAAGAGGCGGCCCAGCCAGCCGTCTCGATGTCGTCCTGCGCATACTCAGCGGCGTTGTGCTTGACCATGATAAGCCGAATGAGCGGAATGGCCGCATGGGGCAAATCCTCGGCGGCCGTTGCCGCCTTGCGCATCTCGAACTCCATATTCGACTGCCCCGAAGCCACCCACACATCGCCCACCAGCACATCGTCGAGCGTGATGGTCTGGGCTGCAGCGGTCGCACCGCCGTCAGCCTCGGCCTTACCCTCAACGGTCATCTGAAACGGCCCCCCAGCCGCGCCGGGCTTGAGGTAGATGCTCCACCGGCCCAGCCGCCCGGCTTTCGTCGTTTGCGTCTCGCCACGAAAACCTACGCTCACCGCTTCTCCTGGAGCTGCCAACCCCCAGACATGCACCGGCAGATCGCGCTGCACAACCATGTGGTCCGAAAGAACCCTGGGTAGAGTCATTTGAGCGCAGAGACCCGCGCCAGGCAGCAAGGCCAGCAGCAGCAGATTACGCAGTTTCACCGTGAAACCTCCCGCGAACCATGGTACTCGAAGGTCCTGGCGCCGGAACCTCAACTATGCGTGATCGCGTGGGGCGGCGCAATTCCAGCGTTCGAGTGATGTTGCGCCGGAAGGTGGGGCAAAACCACAACTCCAGCGCAAGTTGCGCTGTTCACAGTTGCGAAGAGATCCGGTAGAAGCCTTACGGCTCCTCCAGCGGCAGAACCGCGAGCGCGGGTCAGTGCGCGCTGGAGAGAACCAAAGCAGCTAGGGCCGAACAAGAGAAAACAATGCAGCAAAATCTACCAGTCGAGAGCATTGAATTCTCTCGCACAGGTCTTCTTATGACCCTCAGTATGCGCCCAATTGCAGTGATCCAACTCAAGTCATTGGTAATCGGCCGGCAATCAAAAGGAATGTACTTTGGGAACGATTGCCTTGCCGCTTGCCTGGCCTCGAATCCAGATCTGCGGGAGAACCGTGTTCGTGGACTACCTGGTGCGCGGCCGCTCTCACGTCGTCCCCGGACATCCGCATCTTCTGGCGCCAGATAACCTTATGGCATTGACAGCTTCAGCCCCTCCCGCCGAGAATCCCGAAAGCGCAGGTTTTCAGGCCTCCAGCGCCGCTGTCGGCGGTTCCCCTGAAACAGACGAAGCCGCCCCCGCCAACTCCGGCCTAAGAGAAATGAAGGTCGCCCATGAGTAGTTCATCGGAACAGAACTTCAAGAGCCACGGCCGGTTGGATCCGCCGTATCACTTCGTACTTCTCCTCGTTCTGCTTGCTAACCTGGTCTTCGCCGTCTTCCATCTCGTGCACCATTGGCACGCCGCCCCGTTCGCTTCGAGCTGGCTTCTGGTTCTGTCCCTGGCTGTATTCATCCCGGTGATCAAGCTTCGCACCTACCCAATGAAGGTGCAGGACCGCGTCATTCGCCTCGAAGAGCGGCTGCGCCTGCAAGCGCTGGCCCCAGCGCAATGGCACGCGCAGATCTATCGCCTCACTGAGGACCAGATGATCGGTTTGCGCTTCGCCGCCGATGACGAAGTGGTGGAACTGGCCAAGCAGACCCTCGAACACAACCTCAACCGCAAGCAGATCAAAGAGCGCATCAAGAGCTGGCGCCCCGACTACTGGAGAGTGTGAAAAGGGGGGAGCTTATCCCTCCTCCGCCTCACGCAGCTTGGCGATCACGGTAAAGTCTTCGAGCGTCGTCGTATCGCCCTTGATCTCGCCGTGCGTGGCCAGTTCCCTCAGCAGCCGGCGCATGATCTTGCCCGAGCGCGTCTTCGGCAGCGCTTCGGTAAAGCGAATATCGTCCGGCCGGGCCAGGGAACCGATCTCCTTCGAGACCCACTTCCGCAGCTCGTCTTTCAGAGCGTCACTCGGCTGGTTACCGCTTTCAAGTGAAACAAATGCAGAGATGGCCTGTCCCTTCAGCTCATCCGGCCGGCCCACGACGGCTGCCTCGGCCACTTTCGGATGCGCCACCAGCGCCGACTCGACCTCCATCGTTCCCAGCCGATGGCCGCTGACGTTGATCACGTCGTCCACCCGGCCCATCAGCCAGAAGTAGCCATCGGCATCCTGCCGCGCTCCGTCGCCGGTAAAGTAGCAGCCCTCGACATCGCTCCAGTAGGTCTTCTTGTACCGCTCCGGATCGCCATAGACAGTCCGTGCCATCGACGGCCAGGGCTTGCGAATCACCAGCAGGCCACCGCTTCCGGCGGGCACCGGCTCGCCTTGCTTGTTCACAACTTCCGGCTGAATACCAAAGAAGGGTCGCGTCGCCGAGCCGGGTTTGGCGGGCACGGCCCCAGGAACCGGTGCAATCATGATCGCCCCGGTCTCGGTCTGCCACCAGGTATCGACGATCGGGCAGCGGTTGTGGCCGATCTTCTCCCGGTACCACATCCACGCCTCGGGATTGATCGGTTCACCGACAGTTCCCAGCAAGCGCAGCGATGCCAGCGAGTGCTTCTCGACGTGTTCGTTGCCCCACTTCATGAAGGCGCGGATCGCCGTCGGCGCGGTGTAAAAGACCGAGACCTTGTGGTCGTCAACGATCTTCCAGAATCGCGAGAAGTCCGGCCAGTTTGGCGCGCCCTCATACATCAGCACCGTGGCTCCGTTTTGCAGCGGGCCATACACCACATACGAGTGCCCGGTAACCCAGCCGATGTCGGCCGTGCACCAGTAGATATCCTCGTCGCGAATGTCGAAGATGTATTTGGTCGTGATGTAGGTCTGCACCGAGTAGCCGCCTGTCGTGTGGACCAGCCCCTTCGGCTTTCCCGTCGTCCCTGAGGTATAGAGAATGTAGAGCGGATCTTCGGAGTCCTGCTTCTCGGCAGGGCACTCGGGCGAGGCGTCCGCCATCAGCTCGTGCCACCAGTGGTCGCGTCCCTCTACCATCTTCACTGGCGAGCCCGTGCGCCGGAAGACCACCACATGCTTGACGGTTGGGCAACCGTTCATCGCCTCATCGACGGTGCGCTTGAGCTGGATCTCATTGCCCCGGCGGTAGCTCGAATCCTGGGTTAGGATCGCCACGCAGGACGAGTCGTTGACCCGGTCGGCGATGGCGTTGGCGGCAAATCCGCCAAAGATCACTGAGTGAATCGCGCCAACCCGCGCGCAAGCCAGCAGGGCAATCGCCAATTCCGGGGTCATTCCCATGTAGACTGCCACCCGGTCGCCTTTCTTGATGCCCAGCGTCTTGAGGGCGTTGGCGAACTTCTGCACCTCGACATGCAACTCTGCGAAGGTCATTCGTCTCACTTCACCCGGTTCCCCCTCCCAGATTAGCGCCGTCTTATCCCGACGAGAGCCGAGCGCATGACGGTCGACACAGTTGTAGCAAAGGTTGAGCTTTCCGCCAACAAACCATTGAGCAGACGGAAGATTCCACTCAAGCACCTTGTCCCACGATCGGAACCAATGCAGGTTCTCGGCGATCCCGGCCCAGAAGGCCTCGGGGTTCTCGATGGACTGCCGGTAGAGCGTCTCGTACTCGGCGAGATTCTTGATGTGCGCCTTGGCAGCGAACTCCTCCGGCGGCGAAAAAACGCGATTCTCACGCAGCGTCGAGTCGATGTCCTGACTGGCGGCAATGACGGCTCTGGCAACTACGGGGTCGGGCAGGGAAGACATGCGTACGTCCTTTAGGGAATGAAGAATCGATACGGCTCGCGGCATCCCGCGGAAGACTCTTCCGCAAAGAACCATGTGGATGACACTTTACCGAGATGGGCATACAAACGGCAAACTGCGAAGAACACCTCCCATGGAAGATCGTCGGCGAAATGACGCTTCTGATGCTTGACCCAGACCAAACAGCCCTAGGGTCGCATCAGGAATGGAATTTGCCCGTCAGATCCTTTAGTCCTTGGCACCCACCTCATCCCAGATCAGCGTTCCGTGTGTCTCCTTCAGCAAGGAGACCCCGAGAACAAAGCAAACCGCCGCCACCCCGATGGGATAGTAGAGCCCAGCGTAGATGTTCCCGGTCGATGCGCAAAGCCCCAGTCCAATCAACGGCAGCAGCCCTCCGAAGACGCCGTTGCCGATGTGGTAGGGCAGCGAGACCGACGTGTACCGCACCTTGGCCGGGAAGGCCTCCACGAGATACGCCGCAATCGGGCCGTAGATCATGCAGACAAAGATCACCTGAATCCAGATCAGCAGCACCAGCAGCGGCCGGTTGGCGCTCACTGCCTCTTTGGCCGGAACCTCCTTGCCGGTCGCCGCGTCAATGGTCAGCGGCGTCAGCTTGATCGCACCGGTCACTTTGTCCTTCACCGAGCTGACCCGCACCACGTTGTTGCCCGCCGCTTGCTGCATTCCGTGGTAGATGGGAATGTAGAAAATCACAGCCAGCAGCAACGACGACATCATGAGTTTCTTCCGGCCGATCCTGTCACTGAGGGCGCCAAAGGCCGTGAAGAAGGGCATCGACAGCAGCAGCGCGATCGCTACAGTGATGTTGGCCATCTTGGGATTCACCTTGAGCACAGTCTGGAGGTAGAAGAGCGCGTAGAACTGTCCCGTGTACCAGACCACACCCTGGCCCATGGTCGCACCCAGCAGCGAAATCAAAACCCGCTTCAGGTTGGGCCACTTTGTAAAAGCCTCGGTCAGCGGCTTGGCCGAACTCATGCCCGCGCCCTTGATCTGCGAGAAGATCGGCGACTCCTTCATCTTCAGCCGGATGTAGAGCGAGATGGCCACCAGCACGATCGAGAGCAGGAAGGGCAGCCGCCAGCCCCAGGCCTGGAAGGTCGCCGGAGTCATGCTCTGCTGCGTCGCCACAATCACCGCCAGCGAGATAAAGAGGCCTAGCGTCGCAGTGATCTGTATGAAGCTCGTGTAGAAGCCGCGCCGGTTGTCGGGCACATGTTCGGCAACAAAGACGGCCGCACCGCCGTACTCGCCGCCCAACGCCAATCCTTGCAGCACGCGAATCAGGATCAGCATGATCGGCGAGAACCAGCCGGCCGTATGGTAGGTGGGCAGAAGGCCGATCGACGCTGTCGAGACTCCCATGATTGAAAGCGTCAGGATAAAGGCGATCCGCCGTCCCAGCATGTCGCCCAGCCGGCCAAAGAACAACGCTCCGAACGGGCGCACCAGGAAGCCCACGGCAAAGGTGGCCAGATAGGCGATGAGCGCAAAGGTATCGTTGCCGGGAGGGTAGAACTTCAGCGCCAGAACCGTGGTCAACGAGCCGAAGATGTAGAAGTCGTACCACTCGATCATGGTTCCCAGCGAGGAACCGAGAATGACGCGGGGGAGACTGGTAACGCCCTCCGCGCCGGTGCGCGTGGAGATACTAGACGCCATAGGACTAAAGACCTCACTGTGCAGCCGGGCGTCTTTCAGCACTGGGGAAGTTGGCTGCGCCGGCGGGGAAGATATGTTTCAGCAACTTACGTTGCTTCGTTCGCATGGCAAATGTCAAGCGAATCTGTCAATGTCGGAAGAATTTAATGAATTATCACTAACGGGCTAATCCCGATACCGCTTCTGGTGCCAAATCCAAGCCGTCTGAACGATCTTGTCGAGTTCCGTGTACTGCGGTCTCCAACCCAACTCTTGCATCGCCTTCTCCGAGCTCGCCACCAGCACAGCCGGGTCGCCGGCCCGTCGCGCTTCGATCTCGACCGGAATCGGATGCCCCGTGACGCGCCGAGCCGATTCAATCACCTCACGCACGCTGAAGCCTTGCCCGTTGCCCAGGTTGAAGACCAGCCGGGTGGTGGCTCCCTCAAGTGCGTCGAGGGCCAGCAGATGCGCCTCGGCAAGGTCGGAGACGTGGATGTAGTCGCGGATGCAGGTGCCGTCCGCGGTCGGATAGTCGTCGCCGAAGATTTTGATCGACTTACGCCGTCCCAGCGCCACATCCAGCACCAGCGGAATCAGATGCGACTCCGGCTCGTGAGCCTCGCCGCGCGACACGCCCTTGGGCCCCTCCGCCGCCCCGGCCACGTTGAAGTAGCGCAGCGAAGCCGAGCGCAGCCCGTGAATCCGGTGAAACCACTCCAGCATCCGCTCCACCAGCAGCTTCGACTCGCCATAGGCGTTGGTCGGTTGCAGCCGCGCATCTTCTTTGATCGGAATCGCCTCTGGTTCCCCGTAGACTGCAGCCGTAGAAGAGAAAACCAGCTTGCGCGGGCCATGAGCGAGCATCGCCTCGAAGAGAGCCAGCGCGGAGGCCGTGTTGTTGCGGAAGAACTGTTCGGGATGGAGCATGGACTCGCCGGCCTCGATCAGCGCGGCAAAGTGCATTACGGCGTCAAAAGACTCCCCATGTCTCCTGGCCTCGGTGAAAATCTCCTCAAGTCGCGGCCGGTCGCCCAACTCACCCGCGATGAACTCCACACCGGCCGGCAAGAGATCGCGCCGGCCGTGGCTCAAATTGTCGAAGACAACAGCCTGATGGCCCTCATCTGCAAGCAATCCAGCGACCGTTCCACCGATGTATCCTGCACCTCCGGTAACCAAGATCTTCACTGCTTCCCCCTATACCTTCACGAGCGCTTTGGTGTACCCTAAAGTCTAATACAGAGGGCGAGTGGGCTGACTTTGCGCTGCCCCTCAGACCGTCGGAGAGACGGCAAGCCTGTTTAGGTTTCTCTGCTGCCCGTACCAGCGCAGAGCACGACAGTTCGACGCGCTAGCTTGCGCAGGCCGGGAAGTGGATGTCCCTCTGAAAAGCGAGGGATTGCAACTTTGGTCGATGCCTTGGACCTGAATTGGAGTGCTCGAATGTTCGAGGTCCAGGTGACCAGCGGTACGTGCTGCACGGAGTTTCGCGAGGCTCGATCCGGTCGCGGTTGTGCCGGTCCAACCACAGGTTCCGCGATAGAGAACGATAAAGAATCCTCTACTTCCAATATTGGAATCACCCTTCGGCATTTTGGAACTGCGTCGGCGACCCTGCGTCGCGTGCGCGCAACTCGACTGCCGCGATTCTGCTGGGGGAATCGGTCGGAATTGGGAATCACGACTGCTCCGCGGCAGGTAGCCGAAGTTGCAGCGTCTCGCTTCTCAGCCGATATATTTGTAGAGTCGAGCAAGGCTTCTGCGGGAGCCCGGAGCTCTTCACGTTTGATTGTGCCGCGGCGCACCTTTTCTGCGGTTTCACAAGCAAAAAACGCTGTGTCGCGTTCCCCCAACACCAGCGAACGAGGATTGAGACGATGCCGGTGAAGCCAAATCCAGGACAGGCCACCTTCGGTTTGCTCCCCGAGCCCGAGCGCAGTCCCGCATCGTTTATCACAAGTGCCGTGATCAACGGGCTGATTCTGGCCTTCATGCTCTACATCGGCGCGACGGCTAAGCACGTGATCGACCAGCACAGATATGAGGAAACGCTGCTCATTATCCCAGCCAAGCCAAAGCCGCCGGAGCCCAAGCCGAAGATGCCGCCTCCGCCCAAAATTGAGCCGCCGAAGCCTGTCGTGGTGAAGTATGAAGCGCCCAAGATTAACATTCCTCGGCCCGAGCCCAAGCCGGAGAAGCCCCTCCAGATGGAGGTGAAGCTGGCTGTGCCAACCATCAAGGACACCAAACCGTCTGTAATACTGGCGCCTCAACCGAAAGTGGCGCTGGCCCCGGCGGCCATGCCTGCCCAGGACAATAAGGTCAAACCTTCTACTGCGCCGGTGCATTTGGGCCAGACCTTCGGTGTCGTGCCCAATCCGAACGCGAAGGGGCCGGCAACGGTCGCGGCGATCGGGAACGAATATGGCAACATGAGGGGACCGGCGATCGCTCCTCATGGGGTGCCCGGCTCGACCGGAATCGGAGATGGAATCAAGTTCGGCAACAACAACGGCAGGCCGGGCGCGAGAGTGGCCTCGGTTGCTGTTCCGAGCACTACAGCGGCTGTCCCGTCGGCCAACGTCGGAAAGGTGGCGGCCACAGGTATCTCTACTGTGCCAACAGCGGTTGCGGCAGTTCCCAGGCAGGAAGCTCGGGTTGCCGCAACCAGCCTGGAGGTCCTTTCCAAACCGCAGCCCGAGTATACCAGCGAAGCCAAGCAGCTCAAAGTGCAGGGCGACGTGATCCTGAGGGTGACATTCACCGCCAGCGGCCAGGTGGTCGTGCAGGGAGTTGTGCACGGCCTCGGTCATGGCCTGGACGAGGAGGCGCGCCGAGTCGCCCAGCAGATTCGCTTCCGTCCCGCAACACGCAACGGCCAGGCAGTGGACATGACCACCAACATCACAATCACCTTTCAGTTGGCGTAACATCGAGAGAGCAAGCAAGATAAAGTGGACGCGCTCGTTCGCGAGATGCCGAATGGCGCAAGCGGCCAAAAGAAAACTTGAAAGAACTCAGCTTAGGAGCTTGTCATGACCCTTCGGAAGATCTCCCTCACCTTCCTTTTTATTTCCCTGACTGTCGCTTGCGCGCACGCGAAGAAGAAAGAGCCCAGGTTCGCCCAGACGCACCAGCTCACACAGGATCAGGCGGCGCTGGTGGAGCGGGCAATCGGCCGCGAAAAGGTGCTGATCAAGAACATTCAGTTGCGCACGCCTCTCGTGGAAACTTACATACAAAACATCAAGCCCGACATCAAGCTCTACCAGGTTCCGGTCTCCGACGAGTACATGCTGAGCCGCATCGATTTCGGCAAGGGCTTCTTCGACAGGTCTTTCGAAACCAGAGAGTCATCGAGGCACGGCTTTTTCAAAGGGTCCCTTTCGGCGATCACTGAATTGAGCAGGGCGCTGAGGCTCGACCAGCACTTTACCTATAATCCGCTGGGGTTCACCGAGATGATGTTCATGGACCCCAAAAGCTTCGATAACCAGCACTATGTCTTCAGCTATGTGCGCCGCGAATTTCTCGGTTCGGTCCGCACCTGGGTCTACGACGTGCATCCCAAGGCCGCCGGCATGGGCCGCTTCTTCGGCCGCATCTGGATCGAGGACGAGGACGGCAATATTGTCCGCTTCAATGGCACCTATACCGGGCCCAATTCCGAGGACGACTCGCGTTACTACTTCCATTTCGACAGTTGGAGGATGAACGTACAGCCGGGAATCTGGCTGCCGGTGGCGGTTTACGTCGAGGAGACCGAGCGCATCGAAGGCGACAAGAAGGGCGGCCTGAAGGCCCAGACGCATTTCTGGGGCTACTCGCTTAAGCTTCCCTCTCGCGAGAGCGAAAACGTAAGCGTGAAGGTGGACGACGCGGTCGACAAAAGCGACGACTCGCAGGATGTGGGTCCGCTGCAGGCCACGCGCGCTTGGGTTACGCAGGCCGAAAACAACGTAATCGACCGTCTGGTGGAAGCCGGACTGGTGGCTCCGTTGACCCCGGGCGGCTATGAAAATACCGTGCTCGACCAGATCGTGATCAATTTGCAGGTGCCCAACAACCTGGCCTTCACCGACCAGGTGCACACCCGCGTTCTGCTCTCAACCACCGTCGAAGCGACGACCGTCGGCAATACGATTCTGATCAGCAAAGGACTTATCGACAGTCTGCCCAACGAGGAGTCGATAGCCTCGGTCGTGGCCATGGAGCTTGCCCACATCGCGATGGGCCACCACATCGACACGCGCTACGCCTTCAACGACCGGCTGCTCTTCCCCGACGAGTCAACCTTCAAGCGCATCGACATGTATCACTCCGACCACGACAACGCCGAGGCCGCCAAGAGGGCTATGGAGTATCTGCAGAACTCCATGTACAAGGACAAACTGTCCTCTGCGGGACTGTACTATGCGCAGTTGGTGGACCGCGAAAAGGAACTCAAGGCCTTGAACACTCCGAAGCTCGGCGACTCCCTGCTCCAGGCCGACGGCACGCCCTGGATGGCCGATCTGCAGAGGCAGGCCCCCAAGCTCAACTGGGACGACCTAACCCAGCGTCCGGCTTTGCCTCTGGGCAGCTGGCTCAAGACCGATCCCTGGGACGACAAGGTGCACCAACTCAACGCGAAGATTTACGCTTACATGAATCCGCGGGATAAGATGCCGCTGGAGCTGACGCCGGTTTTCTACAAGCTGCAGCGCTACGATGCCTCGAAGATCGCACCGCCGGTTTCACCTGCCGTGTCCTCTCCATCTGGGGCTACGCCTCCGCCTTCGGCCGATCCGTCAGCACAACCCGCACCATCGGGCGCTGTTCCTCCAGCAGCTCCAGCGGCGGCTCCGCCTACTGCAGAGCCAGCCTCGCAGCCGGCGGCATCGGAGGCATCACCCCCCGTTCCCACCAATGCACCTCAACCCCCTTCGAACCCTCAACAGCAGTAGCATTCATCGGGAATCCCGGCGCCTCTCGCGTTTGAAGCGCGGCCGGCCAAGGGATTCCAAACTGAATCGGTTTTGAGTCTCATCGGTAGTGAAGAATACCCGGAGAGGACGACATTGTGCTTATGAAGCGAACTTCTGTTGGTCTTTCCTGCTTCCTGATTGCCGCCGCGGCTGTTGCCGCAACGGCGCAAGTCGTTCCATCAGCCAAAGCCCACCAGACTTCCATTACCGTGGGCGCACTAGCCTCAGTTTACGAGCCGGATTTCGCGGGGGACTGGACGTGCGGTGGAGCGGCCTGTCCGCCCGCCCTCTACTTCCCAATCGCGGAATCCATCAACCAGCCGCTCTACGGCCCCGGCGTATTTGTCGATGTGAAGTTCACGCGCTGGGTCCAGTTGGAAGGTGAAGCCCGCTGGCTGCGCTTCAACCGGTATCAGGATGTTCATGAGGACAACTACCTGATAGGCCCCAGAGTTCCCGTCTACCATTTCTGGAGGGCGACGCTCTACGGAAAGGCCCTCGCCGGATTCTCGAAGATGGACTTGGGTTTTGGCTACCATGGCACTTTCACCGCTACGGCTTTTGGCGGCGGCATGGACATCAAGCTGACCAAACGAATCAGCATCCGCGCCTTTGACGGCGAGTACCAGTGGTGGCCGGCCTGGGGCAACTCCACCATCTCGCCCTACGGCGCCAGCGCCGGCGTCAGCTACAGGATCTTCTGAGCGGCGAAGCATCGCTTTCGGACTCTGCGAAAAGCCTTCGCAGGATCGCGAGAAGGTGAACGCGGGCGCCGTCGACGTGCGGGAAATCCGTATTCGCCTCATTGAAGATCAGCGACAATTCAGTACCGGCTAAAACGACGGCTTCCACTTTATCGCGATCACAGATCGTATGTGCGATGTTGCGAAGCTTCTGATAGTGTCCTTCGGTGCCATGGCCCGAATTTACGATCTGAAGATAAGCCTCGTGGATTGAATCGACCTCATCGGGCCTCGGCTTCACTACCTCAATGCCCGATAGCAGACCGAAGATTCCGGTCTCCATTGTGGAGCGGGTACTAAATAGTGCGACCCTCTTGATTTTTTGGGCTTCAATTTCGCTGAGGATTTCGCCGGGGAGACTCACAAGCGGAATTGGAGTTAGTTCCAGGAGTTCGGTCACGCAAATATGCGGCGTCACCGCGGGAATCGCTGCGATCCGGGCGCCTCCCGCAGCCAGCCGCTCAAGCAGTGCGGAAAGATAAGCAGCCAACGGGCGTGTCTCTCCTGTCGCGGCATATTTCAGAACGAGATTCACGTCGGCGTGAACAATCAAAAGGTTGGGAACGCATCCGCGTTCCGCGTGTAACCTCACCAGTTCACGGTAATAATGAACAGTTGCCCCGACTCCCAGGCCGCCGACCAAGCCCAGGCAGCGCTTTTCGAATCCTTCGTCCATTTTCAGATCCTACCCGTGCCAGCCTTGCGAAGCGAATCCTGAAGCTCGAGCACCTGCAACTGGACCTGCTTCACTTCCTTCAGCATTTTCACCTGGTTCCCGTAGATGAATCGTTGCAGTTCGTAGAGCTGGACAAGAAAAAACAGGACGCCCGCCATAACATCACAGGTGATTATTGTAGTCTGGGTGAGTTTTAGGCCCCAGGCTGGATGGGCATTTGGGCCCCAGATTGAGTTGACGAACAAAAAAAGGAAGACCGCACAGAGGGAAAGCGCCCGGTTCGTCCAAAGCTCTGTGGCCAGTGCCTTCTCGTGTTGCTTTAACAAAGACTCAGTCTCCTCCCGGTAAGCCGCAAGATTCCCCGGCTGAGGCAAGCGCGCCAGCAACCTGTCGCGCACACTACTATTTCCCTGTTCCATAACCCCTCCCACATAGAACTTCCTTCATTGCCAGTTTTGCGTAATGGATGCGCGATTTCACCGTGCCTTCCGAGCATCCCACCACCTCCGCGATCTCCGCCATCGATAAGTCCTCAAGAAAATGCAGCACCAGGGCCTCGCGATGCTTGAGCCGGATCTCACTCAATGCCTGGTGAATCGCATCGGCATCCTCCGCTGCAAATGATGGCTCCTCCGCCTCCTGAAAATCCTCGACCTGTACCTTTTCCGTTTGCTCCCGCGAGTAGTTCTTGCGAATGCGATCCACCGCGATCCCATGTGTGATCGAGTAGAGCCATGAGCGCAGAGAGCCGGGGTCCTTCAGCTTCCGAATGCCGCGAAAGACCCTGATCCACACCTCTTGCAGCACGTCGAGCGCACTATCCGGATTGCCCGTCAGGCTGGCCGCGTAATAGAGCAATGGTCGCTCCATCACCGCAATCAGATCCTCGAATGCGCCCGCCTCGCCAGACTGGCAACGCAGCGCAAGCCACTCGTACTGTGCTCGTTCCCGGCTATCCATGTGCGTTCATTGCTTATGTCGAAAGGGAGGCGTCTGAGGTTCAATTCTGTTGAATGAATATGCTACTCTTAGTTCTCCGGGACCGCAGAAACGCTGGCGCGCCTCCGGTATCCTCGCGTAACTGGCGATTCAGGTGGGCAACCACCGGGAAGCGCGAGGCAGTCCAAGCCGATCGCCTGGGCACTCGGTTCAACGTTCAGCGATACCGTTGAAAGGATTGCTCATGCACCCTCGCCCTACCGATTTCCGCGATTTCCTTCTTGAATCCGATCCCGAGATCTTCGGCACGATCGCCGCTGAAGAGCTTCGCCAACAGGAAGGAATCAACTTGATTCCTTCAGAGAATTACACCTACCCTGAGGTTCTGGCCGCGCTCGGCTCGGTTCTGACCAATAAGTACTGCGAGGGCTACCCAGGCCGGCGGTATTATGCCGGCCAGACCTTTGCAGACCAGATCGAGAACGCCGCCAGGGATCGCGCCTGCAAGCTCTTCCGCGCCGAACACGCCAACGTTCAGCCGCTCTCCGGCTCGCCCATGAATCAAGCGGTTTATCTGGCCTTCATGAAGCCAGGCGATACGATCCTCGGCATGGATCTCTCACACGGAGGCCATCTGACCCATGGCGCCCCGGTCTCGCACATGGGGCAGATCTTCAACTTCGTACGCTACAAGACCCGGCCGGATCGAGCTGGAGCCATCGACTTCGACGAGGTGCGCAGACTCGCCCTGGAGACTCATCCCAAGATCGTTCTCTGCGGGTACACGTCCTATCCGCGCGAGTACGACTACTCAGCCTTCCGAGCCATTGCCGATGAAGTGGGCGCTCTGGCCATGGCCGACGTCTCCCATGTTGCGGGCATGATTGCCGCCAATGTCTTGCCCAATCCCCTGGACGCCGGCTTCGACATCGTGACAACGACCACCCACAAGAGCCTCCGGGGCCCGCGCGGCGGCCTGATTCTATGCCGCAAGCAATTTGCCCGGCAGATCGATAACTCCGTCTTCCCCGGCTTGCAGGGCGGGCCTCACATGAATTCGATCGCCGCCGCCGCGATCACCTTCCACAAGGCGGAGACAGCCGAGTTTCAGAGTTACGCACGCCAGACACTCGCCAATGCCTCGGCTCTGGCTGAAGCGCTCACCCAAGCGGGCGTAACTCTCATCACAGGCGGCACCGGCAATCACATGATGGTGGCCGACACGGTAACGAGTTTTGGAATCGATGGCAAGCAGGCGGAGGAGACTCTGGAGAAGATCGGCATTGCAACGAACAAGCAAGTGATCCCAGACGATCCAAGGCCTCCGCTACGCCCCAGCGGCATCCGCATCGGCACTCCGGCCTCCACCACACGAGGAATGGTCGAAGAGGATATGCTCCGCATCGCAGGCTGGATCGCGCAAGCACTCCGCCAACCGGGAGAGGCTTCTCTGCTCACCCGATTAGCAAGAGGTGTAAGGGAGTTGAGCGCCGCCTTTCCAGTTCCGGGCTTCGATTCGCTGCCGTGGTAGCTTCGGTACTGGTCGGCTGGCATCAACCCTAGCAATTGGGCCGCAACAATCCGCGTGGGCTAACAGGCAGCGAGATACCGAGTGATTCCGCTGCCGGTTAGCCCGTGCCCTTGGCGGCAGTCGAAGAGACTGCCCGTTGTCCCGAGGGTGGGGCAACGGCGCTGAAAGAGGCTCTATTTGCGACGCCTTTTCCACCGCCGCAGCCCACCGCCGGCCAGGCCGAGGGCTACCAGCGTAAGGGAGTAGGGTTCAGGCGCCGCGCTCGAAGATGAGTCTAGCTCGCTGGAGATCGAACCGGTGATGGTGGGGTTTAAGAGTCGACCACGAGATCTACATCGAGTAGTAATTTGCAATTTCTCTTGGCGGGCGAGCGGGAGTATATTGTCTGGAAGCCAATAAACAGTATCAAGACTTCGGCTAAACTGCTTTCGGATCGGTACGGCCAAACTATGCTCAAGCTCAGAAAGTTTTTGTGCGGATGGTTCGGGTTTCTCGCTGTGGTTTTCCTCATGGTTTCCATAACATCTGTTCCGAGGATGCTGCACCCGCTCCAACCACGTGGATTTCCCGGCAGTGTTCAGAACACTCATGTCTCTTGGGCGCTGGCGATTGTGTTGCATGTGTTCATCAGACTCCTGCAATGCATGCCGCTAGTGTTAGGAGCCGTCTACGGGATGGCATGGTGGACTGCTAAGAGCGGGAAACGTTCGGCGAGAGCTTGGGCGATTGCGGCGAGTCTTGGGATGCTCATATTGAGCCTCCCTCTTCTGACGGCATTGTTTTTTATCTTGGCTTATTCGCCACGCATGGCGATTGGGTTCTTGATTTTTGACGGGCTGGTAGTGGCGCTGGGAATAGCTGGACTCGTGGCATTCGGGCGACGCGACTCGATGGTCCAGCCCGTGTATCCAGCCAAGCCTCCTCGCATCGCCGGTGACGGAACGAGCCGCTTGTTGGATGGCGTGGCTGGGTTCATTGGATTCGGCGGATATATCGCTGGCCGGTACTTGTGGGTCCAGTGGGGCCACGCGCGCGGTATCTCGATGAATCGCGGTTCCTTTCCCCTGGTCTTGATCGTCGTCGCATTACTATTAACGGTATTTCTGCATGAGTCTGGGCACGCGTTGACGGGTCTGGTGCTGGGCATGAAAGTCCGCGCATTTATTGTAGGGCCTTTCCAATGGCGAATTCGCGACGGAAGATGGACGTTCAAATTCAATCTTGCGCAGTTCTTTTCGGCGGGAGGGGCGACCGCCGTCGTCCCTACTAATCCCTGGCAGCCACGCTGGCGCGAGATTTGCATGATCGCTGCCGGTGCGCTGGTAAATCTCGTCACTGGACTGATTGCGGGTTATGCCGCGCTGGTCGCCAGAGGGCAGCCGTACGAGCAGTACTGGCACGTCTTGACAATCTTCTGCACGCTCTCCCTGGTCACCTTTGCTGTAAACCTGATTCCATTTCGTCCTGAGGCCGCCTATTCCGATGGCGCGAGAATTTACCAACTTCTCTGGGGCGGACCTTGGGCCGATTTGCACCGCACATTCTCTATCGTTACATCGACTTTAGTGACGCCTTTGCGGCCGAGAGATTTCGACATCGACGCAATTCAGCGGGCAAAGCTGTCGTTCACGCAAGGGAATCAGGCGCTTCTGCTGAGGTTGTTTGCTACGTCGTACTTTATTGATTGTCGGATGATTTCGCAGGCCTGCGATGCAGTCGCTGAGGCGGAGCGAATCTACCAGGAGTCGGCCTCGGATATCCCCGCCGAACTGCACGCTGACTTTGTCTTCGACAATGCTTTTCTGTGCCGCGACGCCGCCAAAGCGCGGCTGTGGTGGGATCGCATGGAGGCGAAGAAGCCAACTCACTTCGGCGTTGACTACTGGCTTGCGCAGAGCGCCCTTTGCTGGATCGAGGGCCGCAGGGAAGAAGCAACCGTGGCTTGGGAGAAAGGGAATCTCCTGGCCCAGAGGCTTCCGGCAGCCGGAGGTTATGAATTCGACAGATACCGATATGCACTGCTTCATCAATGTCTCGAAAAGAAAGAGGCAGTCGAAGCGGGTTAGCTCTGCGGCGAGGAGATGCAAGTTGGCGGGTTGGCACGGCAAAAACTGGCGCTGGCTGGTAACCTATCAGCAGCGATGAACGACAATTTGCATCAGTTGCGTTGTTTTGGATGTGGGGAGCGGATCACGGGGGCGGAGGCTCAGCCGGATTTCCGTTGCGTTGAGTGCGGCGACCTGTTCGAGGTTGAGTACCCCGGTTGGGGACTGCGCGGGAGCCGGGACCAGTCCAGCCAGGATCGGCCCAACCAGGCTCGGCCCAATCAGGACCGGCCGAATCCGGGGGCGCTGAAGTGGCTGTGGCGGGAGCGGCGGTGTTCGTCCGAGGGGCTGGATCACTCCGGCGTATGGCGCTTCCGCGAGCTGCTGCCGATACTGGACAGCTTTGGCAATGCGGTGACGCTGCGCGAGGGCAATACTCCGCTCTATCATTTGACGCGCGCAGCCAAGGCGCTGGGCATCGACCAGCTTTATGCCAAGCACCAGGGAATGAATCCGACGGGCTCATTCAAAGACACGGGAATGACCGCGGCGATGAGCGTGGCCAAGGAGCGGGGCTTCGAGTGGGTGGCTTGCGCCTCGACGGGGAACACTTCGGCATCGATGGCTGCCTATGCGGCGCGGGCCGGGCTGCGCAGCCTGGTGATTATCCCTGACGGCAAGATCGCCTGGGGCAAGCTCTCGCAGGCGATGGACTACGGCGCGCTGACCTGCCAGTTGAAGGCCGACTTCGACAGCTGCCTGACGCTGCTGACCGAGATCGTAAAGCAATCGCCGATCTATCTGCTGAACTCGGTGAATCCCTACCGGCTGGAAGGGCAGAAGACGCCGGCTTTTGAGATCGCCGAGGCATTCGACTGGAATGTGCCCGACCATTTGATTGTTCCCGGCGGCAACCTTGGCAACAGTTCGGCGCTGGGCAAAGGCTTCCGCGAGCTGCATGAGCTTGGGCTCACAGCGCGGATGCCGCGGATCAGCGTGATTCAGGCGGCAGGGGCCAATCCGCTGGTGCGGAGCCTTGCTGATAACGGCGGTACCAAGCTTGAGCCGGTCGAGGCGCATACACGTGCCACTGCGATTCGCATTGGCAATCCGGCCTCGTGGCGCAAGGCTGCGCGAGCGATCCAAGATACGGGCGGCTGGTGCCTCGACGTAACTGAGGCCGAGATCGCCATCGCCAAGGCGGAGATCGGAGCCGAGGGGCTGGGCTGCGAGCCAGCCTCGGCGGTGACGCTGGCCGGGCTGAAGAAGCTACGAAAAGTCGGCAAGATCGGCTCCGGTGAGACGGTGGTGCTGGTGCTGACGGGCCACACACTCAAAGACGCCGACTATACGATTGACTTTCACAAGGGATCGCTGCTGAAAGAAGATGAGGCCATTGGATTCGAAACGGAGATCCGCGGTCTGCAACGCAACGCGATCGCCGTTGAGGCCACGCCGGGCGCTGTGCTGGCTGCGCTGAAGGGCAGTCAACGATGAGCGAGGATTGGAAGATGCGTTCCGGCGTTTTTCGGCTGCGCCTGCCGGCGACCTCTGCCAACCTCGGCTCTGGCTTCGATGCCGTGGCCGTGGCCTTCGATTTCTATCTGGAGATCGAGGCCGAGCCGGCGGGGGAGTTTTCGATCGCCGCGACGGGCCGTAACAGCGAGTATGTTGCGAGGCTTGAAAACAACCTCATCCTGGAGATCTATAAAGACCTGCTCAAGAGCAACGGTCGGCCGATTACTCCGCTGGCCATTCGCATGAAGAATGAGATTCCGCTGGGCATGGGCTGCGGCTCATCGGCTGCGGGACGGCTGGGTGCGATCTCGCTCGCGGTGCACTTTGGCGGGCTGGAGTGGAATTCGGAGCGGATTTTGGAAGAGGCCACGGCGTTGGAGGGCCATCCGGACAACGCCTCGGCCTGCTGGCTAGGCGGCTTTGTCATGGCGGCCTGCGAATGCAGGAGAGTGCATGTCGCGCAAGTTGCGCCGCCGGCTGAGTGGCGAGCCATTGTGGTTCTTCCCACCGAGCCGCTGGCTACGAGCAAGGCGCGGGCGATGCTGCCCGAGTGCTATCCCCGCGAAGACGTTGTCGCGAATATTCAGTCGGCGGCGCTCTTGGGTATCGCCTTTGCGCAGGCGCGCAATGATCTGTTGCGCATCGCCATGCAGGATCGCATTCATCAGCCTTATCGCGCGCCCATCTGTCCGCTGCTGCCACCGCTTCTACCGCTGGCAGGAGAGCACGGCATTCTGGGCGTTGCTCTGAGCGGCGCCGGACCTTCAGTCCTGGTCATCGTCAGTGGCGAAGAATGCCTGCCAAAGGCCACGGCCGCCATTTGCAAGGCGCTAGATGGTTCAGTTGAGGCTGAACTCAAGGTTTGCCGTCTTGAGCCGTTTGGAGCAAGCCAGTCCTTTGAGGTAGTTCGCGAAGTCTAAGGATTCTCCCAGGGGATCCCAGAAGTTTTGAAGGTTTCCATGCTGGAATGAGAGAGTCGTCTCAAACCTGTGATTTATTCACTGGAATATGAGAGCGGGCAGATGACCAATGGAGTCGATTGGTCCCGTTGGCTCGGCCATGGCCCTTCCGTAATCGCACATTTGGGGATTATCAGGGACCATTTTGGCAGGTTAATTCGCTGGAAAGTTACGTTTGTATCGTCAGATTCGATACCGGAATGTTACTGAAATCTGTTACTCAAGATTGCTTGCTTTTCGCCCGGTAAAGACCTACATTCGCACCGTGGGCAGTTAGTTCTGGGGGAGGGCTGCTGCTCTAGCGCCCGTGATCCTTTTAGGATCCGGGCGCTTTTGATTGCCCTGAGTTCAAAAGGCTTTCTAATTACAGCGTCTTGCGCGGGTTGCCACCCATCTAGGGTCTGGGTGCTCGGCTTGTTGGCTGCCGGGATGTCGTTTGCGACTTTCCAACAGGCTGCCGCATCCCATAAGTGCGCAATTGTCGATACACTGAAGAGAGTGGTAACCGCGCAAGGAGAACCATGGCTGGATTGGGAGTTCTGGAAGTAAGCGATGCGACGTTCGACCAGGAGGTGCTCAAGAGCGAGCAACCGGTTCTGGTGGATTTCTGGGCCGTATGGTGCGGTCCCTGCAAGGCCCTTGGGCCGATCGTGGATGGCGTGGCTGCAACCTACGCCGGCAAGCTAAAGGTGGCCAAGGTGAACGTCGACGAGAATGGCGCAACGCCTTCGCGCTACGGCATTCGCGGGATTCCGGCTCTTTTATTCTTCAAGGGCGGCAAGGTGACCGACCAGGTGGTCGGTTATGTTCCGCAAAACGTGATTGAAGAGAAGATCCAGCGCCTGCTGGCGTAGGGAACAGGGATTGGGGATAGAGAATAGTCCAAGAGCGCCTTGTGACCTGTAACATTCACCTAGAACAGTGACTCTCAGGCCTAATCCCTAAGTGCCTGTATTCCTGGTACCTATCTCATTTGTATTTGCGGAGTAATCCCAGCACGCGGCCCTGTATGGCCACATGCTGGGCGTTGACGTAGATGGGGTCCATCTCTACGTTTGACGGTTGCAGCCGCACCTGATTCCCTTCGGTGTAATAGCGCTTGAGCGTGGTCTCTGAGCCATGCAGGAGCGCCACGACGATCTCGCCCTGGCGCGCGGTGCGAGTGCGCTCGACCAGCACATAGTCGCCGCTGATGATGTGCTCGTCGCGCATCGAGTCGCCCCGTACTTCGAGAGCGAAGACATCGCGGTTGCCCACCACATCGTGCAGTGAGATGCCTTCCTCGGTCTCCATCGCCTCCACCGGCAATCCGGCGGCAATGCGCCCTGCCAACGGCATCCGGTCGCTGGTGCGGGTTCGGGTTCCCGGCGGCAGCACATCGATCGAGCGGCTGCGGTTATGGACGCGATCGAGCATCCCCTTTTTCTCGAGATTGGTGATGTGCTTATGCACAGTTGCCAGGCTCTTGAGCCCCATGCCGCGCGCAATCTCATCAAACGACGGTGAGTACCCGTTGCGCGTCACAAACGATTCCAGAAAATCGAGAATCTCTTTTTGTCTTCGAGTGACAGCCATGCGAAAATTATAGCGAATAAAAAGCGAATCGCAAGAAATCTTTTTTTCTCGAGTCAAAACGATGTACCAAACAGGTCAAGAGGGCCACGAAAAAGTGAAGAAGGAGGCGAGATCTGCCGATAGGCGCAAGTAATCTCTCGCGCATCGGTCCGACGCGAAAGCAGTCTATCCGAGGTCCAATGATCTCCCTGAAGAAATACCTTGATGACCCGCGTGCCGGCTCCATTGCCTATGAGGAGTCGGAAGAGGCGAAGCTTGTGTCCTCAACCCTTGCAGCTTATCGTGCAGCGTTATCAGAGATGGGAACCTACAGCATGAATGCCTGTCCGGCTCTCGGGAATGGTCTGAGAGAGGGCTTGGGAAAAATCGAAGCGAGCCTGACGCCACCGGTAAGGCGTGAAGCGGTTGAATCCACCGAGAAGAAGGTCTCCGAGCAGATTCAGGATTGGGGACAGAAGACAGCCAGTCACTATCGAAAACAGACGAGCGATGTGAAGGAGATGTTGCTGGTGATGACCCGCACAGCCGAATCGGTGGGCGAGCGGGACCAGCGGGCCGCAGGACAGATGAACGAGGTTACAACCCGGCTGCAGAAGATCGCCACACTGGAAGACCTGACGCAGATTCGCTCCTCGATCGAGAAGAGCGCTGCGGAGTTGAAGACCTCGATCAACAGAATGGCCGCGGAAGGAAAGGCCGTTATTGAAGAGCTGAAGTGTCAGGTTTCCACCTATCAGGCCAAGCTCGAAGAAGCGGAACTGATCGCTTCGCGCGATGCACTGACGGGACTTGGGAGTCGTCTTTGGGTCGAGGGCCAGATCGAGCGCAGGATCCAGGCCGGTTCTCCGCTCTGCGTTGCCATCATTGACATCAATGGTTTCAAGCCGATCAACGATGAGTACGGTCATCTGGCCGGGGACGAAGTTCTCAAACAATTCTCCGGCGAGCTCCAGTCGGTCTGCCGTTCTGCTGACCTGATCGGGCGATGGGGCGGAGACGAATTCATCGTCGTGCTGGATTGCGACTATGAGAAGGCGAAGGCCAAGATCGACAGGCTGCGGGAGTGGGTCTGCGGGAGCTACAAAGTTCAGGGACGAAGCGGCACAACAAAACTTCACGTTGATGCCTCGATCGGCCTGGCAGAACATCTGCGGGATGAGTCGATTAAAGGGCTGCTTGAGCGCGCCGACGCTGCCATGTACCGCGACAAGGCTGCCTTCAAGGCCCGGGTGGCCGCCCCCAAAACGGCTGCTTAAAGACAATAGGTAGGCCTTGATGCCATGCGCGACTGCGGCCTGAGCGCGAATCCCGCGTCTCGGCCCAGCCTCTGGTTTTTGTTCCGCCACTCCTGAAACCCATTTTGGGACAATCCTCTCTCGCGTTCCGCTCCTGAATCCACTTCATCGACTTTCTCCATCTTCACACTTGAGTTCCCAACCTTCATGCGGGAAAGTTGAGGGGAGCCGCGTTAGCGAACCCTAAGCTGTCCTGCCTGAGACCCCGCCGCTGATTGGGTTTGACGCGGAGTGGGGGTATTGAAGGTGCGGACGCCGCTCAAAGAGAAAGGGTGCCATGAGGTTATTGATTGCCGAGGACGATCGTGCATTGGGACTGTTTCTGAGCCGGGGCCTGGAGGCTGACGGGCACCGTGTTCGCCTGGCCTACGATGGAGCCGCCGCGGTGGAGGCATTCCGCCAGGATCTGCCCGACCTGACCATTCTCGATCTGAATATGCCCGTTAAAGACGGCGAACAGGTGCTCGAAGAGGTGCGCGAGCTGGATCTCGATCTGCCGGTGCTGGTGCTGACCGCGCGCCAAGAGGTCGACACGCGCGTTCGCTGCCTTGACCGCGGGGCCGACGACCTGATGATCAAACCTTTCAGCCTGCATGAGCTGCGGGCCCGCTGCCGGGCCCTGCTGCGCCGCAAGCGCGAGGCGCGGCTGCTTGTGCGAGCCGGAGATCTTGAACTGGACCGGCTGGACCACGTCGTCCGCCGCGCCGGCAAGCCGATTGTCCTTACCAATAAGGAGTTCGCCCTGCTCGAACACCTTATGCTTAATCGCGGCCAGTGCATCTCGCGGGTGGAACTGCTGGACTCGGTCTGGAATCTGGATCCGACGCAGACGACCAATATTGTGGATGTCTACATCAACTACCTGCGCCGCAAGCTCATGGACCCGCCGCCTGGAGTGTTGATCCGCACAGTACGCGGGCAGGGCTACATGGTGCCGCCGGAGAGCGAGTGTGCGCCGTCCGTCTTGCCGGTGCTTCCACTGCCTCCGGTTCCGGTTGAAGTGGCTGTTTGTTCATTGGCTCCTCCGGCTCATGAGGCGCTTTGAATTTCTCATTCAATCCCAACCGATCGTCCTAGAGGAGATTTCTTATGGTCACTGTTCCCGTCCCCATTCCTTCGCTCGCCGCGCGCACCCGCACGGCACTCGTCGCCAGCGCGGACCGCAGCTTCCGTCAGCGCCTCTCTGAAACTCTAACTGGCTTGCGCTGGCAGGTTCGCGAGGCTGATGGCGGTGCGCAAGCCTGGGCCGAGGCCGAAAGCGCACGACCCGAGGCTGTCATCGTCGATAGCTGGCTTCCCGATCTCGATCTTGCCGAGTTCTTGAAGGACTTTCGCCGCCATTTTCCCGATGTGGATCTGCTGACCGCTAGCGGCACTGTGGCGCAGGAGAGCCCGCGCGGACCCTATCGCCAGGAACTTCTCTACGCTCTGCGCCGCTCGCAGGACACCGATACGGCTGTATGGAACGCTGCTCCCGCGCTCAACAAGCCTGTGCAATCGGTCGAGCCGCAGAACGTCAGACACTGGCCGCTGGTGGCTCCAGCCGATTCGGGTGCTCGAGGTTCCTCATCGCAAAATAGCGCGCAGTCCGAGCCCTGCCTTCGCAGTGATCTGCTGCCCGCGGCGGCCCCGCCCACGATCCGCCCCGAGACAGCCCACGCCGAGCGGCTGCCGGAGTTGATCGGCTACCGTCACAGCAACCTACTCTAACGGTCAGAATCAGACCGTCGGGCAGATAGGGCTGGCTACAGTGAGCAACCTGCAGGGGCTTGCAGACGTGGGATCGACCGAGTTCAGGACCACCACGGCCTCGGGCGCCGCCACGGTGGGAGTGGCCGGCACAGGTGGGCTCGGTACGCTTGAGGGGAGTTCTCTGGAGGCGTCAAACGTGAATATCTCAGCAGAGTTCTCCAACCTGATCATCGCCCAGCGCGCCTTTGAAGCCAACTCGAAGGCGGTGACTACCTTCGACACCGTAACTCAGGAAACCATCAACATGATCCACTAAGTCGCAGCGGGGCGGCCTTTGGGCCGCCCTGGTGCAACCAAGTCCGCAATCTACCGGCCGTGCGGCGGCTTGAACAATTCAGAAGCCGTGGCCACTGTGGATCTCAATAAAAAGCCCCTTTGCCGTGGCCAGTACATGGCCTCTCGCGCAGAGGATTCTGGCTTCGGACCAATGTTTGCGACCCTCGCTGCGGAGCAGCCGGCCCTCCAAACGAATCGGCGCCGCAGAATGGACCGGACGCAGGTATTCGATCTCCATCTGACGGGTCATGGCCGTCAGGCCCTGCACTCGTACCGACTTGCTCATCGTTTCATCGAGCAGAGTGGCAATGATGCCGCCATGCACATAACCCGCCGGCCCCTCGAAACGATCCGGGACCGTGACGGGGCAAACCACGCTTCCATCCTCCGCCAGGAAGAAATTAAGGTGCAGACCGTGGTCGTTGGCCGGACCGCAGCCAAAGCAGCGGCTCTGGGCTTTGTGCGCAATAGGGGCGAGCTTCTCAGAAGACAAGTCCATGGATTCAGGATAACGAAACAGGCCTTCCTTCAGATTTTGAACCAGGACCTCATGAGCGTGCAGATTGCTAAAAAGGCATAATGAGTCTGTGTGCATCGTATTGCGAAAAAGTGCAGGTCTCATCCTTATTTGCATGGGGTTGTCGGCGAGTTTTGGCGGATGCCACTCAACGCCCGCGCTCACCCCGCAGGAGATCGAAGGCGAGCACATCTACGAGATCCGCTGCGCCCACTGCCACAGGGATAATGATCTTGGTTTGAAGAAGATTCCGCCAGATTTGCATGAGATTTTTGAGAGCAAGACCCTGCCCAGTGGCGCTCCTGCCACGGATGAGACTGTGCGGCAGAACATCTTGAAAGGGAAGGGAATGATGCCCTCCTTTTCCGGACGATTCACCGAGGAGCAGATGGCCGCTCTGTTGGTCTTTCTTCACCGTGGCTTGAGATGATTCGGTTTCATGGGAGGACAGAAGGTCGTTCAGAGTCTTCAAGGATGCAGGCCGCAACTTTCTGTCTGAGCCGGGTTTTCAATAAGCAGAGAGACTAGAATTGTCCTCTAAGGCGGTTTGACGCGCCTGCACGTTGATTTCCTCAATCAGCAGTTCATGGGAGCGTCCATGTTACGCTTGCCTCTCTTCCTGGGATGCACTCTCTGTCTGACGCTGGTCTCTCTGCCACTGCAGGCCCAGCCGAAAACAGCATCCTATTCCCGCGCTGATCATAGCCAACAGTCGGCAACGCAATCCCTCAATGAGGATGAGCGTATCCATCACGCGTTGAACCGGTTCACCTTCGGCCCGCGTCCTGGGGATCTCGACCGGGTGCAGGAGACCGGTCTCGATCAATGGTTTGAACTGCAATTGCATCCATCCGCGATGGACTTCACCGATCTCGACCGGCGGCTCAACCAATTCCCCGCGATGCGGCTGCCGGCAAAACAACTACTGATGGCCTTCCCAAGCGGCGCAATCGTTCGGCAGGCGGCGGACGGAAAGCTTCCCCTGCCGACTACGCCAATTCTGCGCACAGTCTACAACGATCAAATCGCCTTTTTGAAGGAGCGGGAGGCAAAGAAGGCCGAGCAGAAGGCAGAGGCTGTCACGGCGCCGTCATCCGCCAGAGACTCTATGCCTGCTGCGATGGCACCAGCCGCTGGCCCGGAGATGGGAGCCGGGACGGTGGGCCGGATGGCCCCGGAAGCTCAGCCTGAACCGGCCATGGCGTCGGGCGTGATGATGGCTCCGGCCGATGCGCCCAAACCGAAGCCCGATGCGGCGGCAAGCGCGCGGCAATCGCCTGAGGAGGCTGAGGTGTTGGCGGTGCTTGCGCTGCCGCCGAAGCAGCGTGTTACGCGGCTTTTGGCCATGTCTCCGCAACAGCTTGAGAGCTTTCGGCAAAGCCTGAAGGGGCCGCAACGTGCGCAACTCATCGACAAGATGAGCCCGGGAGAGCGCGAGGTTGTGGCCGATCTTGAGAACCCCGTCAATGCCGTCGTCAACGAAATGAAGGAGCAGCGGCTCGCTCGCGATGTCTACAGCCCGGCGCAGTTGCAGGAGGTGATGACAGACTTCTGGCTCAATCATTTCAATGTCTTTCTGCATAAGAACGAAGAGACGCCGTACTATCTTGTGAGCTTCGAGCGGGATGTGATCCGTCCGCGCGCTTTGGGCAAGTTTGAAGAACTGCTCGTGGCTACCGCGGAGAGTCCGGCGATGCAACTTTATCTGGATAACGCGAGCAGCATGGGGCCGGACTCGTTTGTCGCCGAAAAAGACAAGGAACGCGCCGCCAAGCAAAACAAGCTCGCGCCCCCATCCGGGCTCAACGAAAACTATGCTCGTGAACTGATGGAATTGCATACGCTGGGCGTCGATGGCGGTTACACCCAGCACGATGTCACTGAGATGGCGCGCGTTTTTACGGGCTGGACCGTGGATCGACCGGGGCGCGGCGGCGGCTTTCTCTTTGATGAGAAGAAACACGAACCAGGAACCAAGAAACCCATCGGGATGAAGGTCAAAGAGGACGGTCAAAAAGAAGGCCTGGAGATGCTGCATCAGTTGGCGATACGGCCGGCAACGGCGCGGTTCATCAGCCGCAAGCTGGCAATTCGCTTTGTCTCGGACGATCCGCCGCAGAGCCTGGTCAATCGCATGGCAAAGAGTTATCTCGCCAGTGATGGCGATATCGCTGCGGTGCTCCGGACGATGTTTCACTCGCCAGAGTTCTGGCAGCGCGACGTCTACCGAGCCAAGGTCAAGACGCCCCTCGAATACGTGGTCTCGGCTGTGCGCGCGAGCAATGCGGAGACGCAGAGCCTAATGCAGTTGTCGAACGCGCTTGATCGCATGGGAATGCCGTTGTACGGTTGCGTGCCCCCGACCGGCTACTCAATGGACGCGAAGGCCTGGGTGAATACAGGCGCGTTGGTGAACCGCATGAACTTCGCGCTCAATCTGGCCGCAAACAAGCTGCCTGGTATTCAAACTGATTGGTCAGCCGATGCCGGCGACGGCGATCTGGCGCGCGAGGTGTCCGCGGATCAAACGCTGATCAATCCGGCTGCCGATGAGTCGCACCTCGAGAGTCAGATCATTCAAACCGAGATAAGCGAGCAGACGCGCAAGACGCTACTGGAGCAGGTTGATAATCAATCTCAGCCTCAGGCGACCAATGTGAAAACTCAAAGCGCAACCATGCAGCCAGTCGACGCGGCCGCACAACTTACTGCTAAACCGAGAGCGCCCAATGCAGCGGCAATATCGGCAACACGTGAGAAGCAGGATGCGTTGATGGCAGGACTGCTGCTGGGCTCTCCGGAGTTTCAGCGGAGATAGGTTGCTAGCGAATCACGGAGTAACTGGCGAAGGCAAAGGAATTGAGACGAGGGCAATATGAGCACAACTCGACGCATCTTTCTGCGCGACGGCGCATTGGCAATGGTCGGAGGTTCAGTCGTTCCGGCCTTTCTGGCGCGAACCGTCTTTGCTGAACCGGTCGCTCCAAATCCGCAGGGAAAGCGGCTGGTCGTGATCTTTCAGCGCGGCGCGGCAGATGGGTTGAATATTATTGTGCCCTACGCCGAGAAACACTACTATGCGATGCGGCCAACAATTGCAATTTCACAGGATCAGGTGCTCGATTTGGATGGTTTCTTTGGGCTGCATCCGTCGCTTGCTTCTTTTGAACCACTCTATCGCCAGGGCAATCTGGCGATTGTTCCGGCGGCAGGGTCGCCTGACATGACGCGCTCTCATTTTGACGCGCAGGATTACATGGAGTCAGGTACGCCCGGCAACAAGGGCACCGTGGACGGCTGGCTCAACCGCGCCTTGCAGTCGGAGGACTTGTGTGCGGATGTTCGCCACCGAATCGAGCACACGGCATTTCGCGCCATCGCGCTCGGTTCGGAACTTCCCCGCACATTGGCAGGCAAGATCGAGGCAGCAGCCATCGGTAATGTGCTCGACTTCAACGTCGGCGGGCGCGGTCCTGCTCCCGCTCCGGCTGGGATTGCTTTTCAGTCGATGTACGATGAGTCGAGTGATTCGCTGCTTCACACGGCGGGCGAGTCAACCTTTGAGGCGGTGAAGATGTTGCGCTCGACCGACCCCGCGCATTACACTCCGGCCCCGGGAGCGGTTTATCCAGCTACGCCCTTCGGTAATGGCATGAAGCAGATTGCCCAGTTGATGAAAGCAAACCTGGGCGTTGAAACCGCATTCACCGACATCGGCGGCTGGGATACGCACCACAATCAGGGCAGCGTAAATGGCGATCTTGCTAACCGCCTCAAGGACTTCTCCGAGGGCATTTCGGCCTTCTGGCGCGACATGGGCGATGAGGCTGAGAAGATCACGCTGGTAACGATGAGCGAGTTTGGCCGCACCGCCGAGCAGAACGGCACGGGTGGCACCGATCATGGCCACGCGACAGTCATGTTTGTGCTAGGCGGCAGCGTCAAGGGCGGCAAGGTCTACGGCAAATGGCCAGGGTTGGCCAAGGAGCAGTTGAACGAGAACCGCGATCTGGCGGTAACAATCGACTTCCGCCAGGTCTTAGCCGAGGCGATCACCGGATCGCTGGGAGAGACGAATCTAGAGTTCACCTTCCCCGGCGCGCGACTGCGCAGGGACAGCTTCCTGGGTCTGATCTGACAGCTTCTACACAGTTGGACATGGTTCTCGCTTTCGCATAGCAGAACTTCAGATCTTTGCAAAAGGGCAAAGACGAGCAGGTAATCAACATATATATTCGTTGGCCAAATCGCTGCGCACTCAATTCCATCGCTTCAAGTTGCTCGATTGATTGAATCTCCCCGATGCGCCGAGTTATCTCTTGAGAGAGCTATAACCTTGCGAAAACCGTCCGCGATGTTATGACTCAAGCAATTGTCATTTCTTTGTCACAATGTCACTTCTCTGTTAACGAGCCAAATCATCGCTCAAGCAGGCGGATAATTGAAGAACCGATCTTAGGGAACACGCCATCAACATGCCCGCTAGCCTGTCATCGATTCAGAGTTCCATCCCGCTGACAGCGACAGCGCTCCAACACAGGGACTGACCGATATGGAAACGATTCTCGTTATCGAAGACGATCCGCGCATTCAGAAGGCTCTCGCGCGCCAGTTCACCGCAGAGGGTTATTCGGTCCACGTCTCGCCGGATGGTGATGCGGGAATGGCTGCTGTCTCCGAGGTTCATCCCCACGCGGTTGTGCTTGACCTGATGCTGCCCGGACTCTCAGGCCGCGAGATCTGCAAGAAGATCAAAGGCGAATCGAATCACACTCCGGTCATTATTCTGAGCGCTGTTTCAGAGGTTGCAGACAAGGTCCTGTTACTGGAACTGGGCGCCGACGACTATGTGACCAAGCCCTTTAGTCCACGGGAATTGCTGGCGCGCGTGCAGGCGGCTATCCGGCGCAACCATCGTTCGGCGGCTGGACCCTTGCCCTCCCACGAGACCTACTCCTTTGGAAACATCACAGTCAATTTCACGCGAATGGACATTGTGAAGCAAGGCGCGAACATGATACTCACGGCGCACGAGTTCAAACTGCTTAAGTACTTTATCGAACATGCAGGCCATGCGATTAGCCGGGAAAAGCTGCTGAATGAAGTGTGGGGCTATCATCACTATCCCACGACGCGCACCGTGGACAATCTGGTGATGAAGCTGCGCCAGAAACTCGAAACTGATCCGGCAAATCCAGTCCACTTTCAAACCATGCACGGAATTGGATATAGGTTTGAACCTCTGCCGGCGCCGGCCAGATCATAGGAGAGCGTGAATGCGTCAGTTGCGAATGCGCACTACACTGCTCATCGCGCTGTTTTCGCTCTCGATCGGTCTCAGCACCCTCGGGCTGCTCATTATCCGCATCCATATCCAGAATCAAATTCAAAAGGAGCTGGCCTCCGACCTGGCACGCTCCGTCATTTCGTTTCAACAGCAGGAGAGCCAGCAACTGGCGATGCTTGAGCGCGAGGCCTCGTTATTGGCGAACATTCCGAGCTTGAAAGCGTTGCTAACAACGCAGGATGACCGGACCATCGCCGATGGAAGTCTCGATTTCTGGAAGTTGAGCGGGAGCGGCTTCTTCGCGCTCTTGCGGCAGGATGGAAAGCTGATTACCTACTCCAATGAGGGGAACCGGCTTGACCGCGACTCGGTTGCGAACGAACTGCGAGTCTATGCGAAGCTGGAACAGGCTCCGCGCATTTTGGCCATCGGAGGCCGAATTTACGCCGTCTCGGCGCGGCCGCTCTTTTTCGGACCGGCAAGCGCGAACACATGTCTCGGTCATGTCGTGATTGCCAACGCCATCGACGAGTTATCGTTGATCCGGCTACGCGAGTTCGCCGAGGCCGACGTTGTCTTTTCAGTCGACAACGGGATCGTGCTCAGTACCTTGAGCTCGAATCTGGACGTGAAACTCAGTGACGGCCAGAGATTCTTAGACAAGACACTGAACCAGGAAACGGTAAAGCTGGGCGGTGAGCGGTATCTCGTCACCTCCGTCGATCTAAACAGTGCGGGCAGCCACAAGGTCCATCTCACGGTCCTCAAATCCTATCGTCAGGCCAGCGCTTTTCTTGATCGCATCAATCGCTGGATTACGGTGCTGGGCCTGGTTTCCATGCTTGTTGGCGGAGTGCTTGCGGTGGCCATCGCACGCAGGATCACACTGCCCCTGGAGATTCTTACGGCAGGATCGAGGGCTCTTGCGCATGGAGACTTCGATTTCTTCATTCCCGATCAGGGAGCAGCGGAGATCCGCGAATTGAATAGGACTTTCGATTCCATGCGGCGCGAGCTGCGCCGGGCGCAGGAGCGGCTGCTCGAATCCGAGCGGTTGGTGACGATTGGAAGCATGGCGCGCTCGGTCTCGCACGATCTTCGTCATCACTTGTCCGCGATTTACGCGAATGCCGAGTTTCTCAGCCTTGGCCAGAACTCCGAGACCGAAAAGATCGAGCTGATGAGCGAGATCACGATGGCCATTCAGGACATGACGGACCTCCTGGATTCTCTGATCATGTTCAGCCAGACCGGGCATACGCTCTCGCTCAAGGACGAGTCGGTCGTCGACATTGTGCACCACGCCATGCAGATGATTCGTGCGCATCCGGATTCGCGCGGGGTCCAGATCGCATCGGAGTTCGCAGCTTCGGCAACGATCACAGCAGATGCAAAACGGCTTGCGCGTGCTCTTTTCAATCTGTTCTTGAATGCATGTCAGGCAGCTCGCCAGGGAAAAGCCGATGCCCGCGTGCTGATCTCAACCGAGAGGTGCACAGTCGATGACCGTAAGGCCATCAGGATCACTGTCGAAGATAGTGGTAACGGCATTTCGGCGGCGATGCGCGAAAAGATGTTCCTCCCTTTCTCAACCGAAGGCAAAGTCAACGGCACGGGCCTCGGATTGACTCTCGCCTTGCATATAGCTCAGGAACACGGAGGAAGTGTCGCTTTGGCCAGTTCCGAGCCGGGTCGTACAGTCTTTCATCTCACTCTTCCACTTGCGCCGGCCCGACAGGAAGACGCTGCGCAAGACGACTGGAAAACGGACACAGGACTGGACATTCTTCAAACCAGGAGTGAATCATGAAGCGCAAAAGACATTGGATCGCCTTATTCCTACTGGCTCAGTTTGCACAACTGCTTCTTGGCCAAGCCGCGGCCGAGCTCAACGCAGCGAGCCCGCAGAACGACGAGCGATACCGTCATATTGATGAGCGCCTGAGCACCCTTACCACAGAGTTGGAACAAACGCGCGGCGAGCTGGCCGTTGCTGTCGAAGAGGTCCACCGTCTGCGGGTCGAACTCGAAAGGGCGAGAACCGGCGAACCCACCGAAGCGTCGACAGAAAAGGACGCGTCGAAGCTGGCCGAAGACGTTGCGCGGATCAGGGAGGACCAGGACGCCATTCAAGAGCAGATCAAAGTGCACGAGCAGGATAAAGTCGAGACACTCTCGCGCTACCGCCTCTGGATCAATGGGCTCATCCTCTTCAATGCTTATGCCAATCAGGGCACTGTCGATGCGCCTGACGTCCCCAATATCGCGTTGCCTTTCTACAATCAAACGGAAAACAACGCCGTCGGGGCGAGCGTGCGGCAAACCATCCTGGGCTTGAATGCCAATGGGCCGCATATTCTCGGTGCGCGATCGACCGCAGACTTGAACCTTGACTTCTTCTCCGATGGAGATGAATCAGACTACCCAGCAGCCTCCGGCGGCGCGCGAATACATACCGCTCATTTCGCGTTAGAGTGGTCACGCGACCGGATCGAGTTGGGGTTCACCGAACCGCTTATCTCGCCTCTCTCCCCGACATCATACGCAAGCGTTGCTGAGCCTCCCTTGGCTTGGGCCGGCAACCTCTCGGCATGGGCTCCGCAGCTGAGATTCGAGCACCGGTTTCAGTTGAATGAAGCCAACCGCCTGGGGATTGAAGCGGGCCTTTGGGACGCAGTCTATGGTGGAACGAATCTGCACGCCTATCAGGCCCTCCCCTCGTACGACGAGAGCGAGAAATGGCCGGCTATCGAGTCGCGTGTTTCTTGGACGGCAGGTGCGCAATCGCCGTTTCGCATCGGATTGGGCGGATACCGCGGAGCCTTGAAGACGAACTACGGAACAACCATCCCTTCGTGGGCCTTCAACTCAGATATTGCGCTGCGGTTGCACCCAAAGCTATCGTTAACGGGTGAGTTCTATCGCGGCGCGGCGCTGGCAGGGCTTGGCGGCGGAAGCCATAAGGATTTTCTCACCGGAACCGATCCATTGACCGGGGATGATCGCAGCATCGGACTGAATGCCATTGGCGGTTGGACTCAATTGAAGCTCATTTGGTCGCCGGCCGTTGAGTTCAACGCAGCGATTGGCGAAGATAGCGGTTACGGGCGCGACTTCAGAAGCCTGACGTTCGTCGCGGCTAACAACCCAGTCAGCACGCTGGCGCACAATCAGATGATCACGGGGAACATCATTTTACGTCCCAAGACTTATCTCATTCTGTCGCCAGAGTACCGGCGAATCCTAAGCGGACAGATTTCAGGTGAATCCTATGCGGCGAACGTATTCACTCTCTCGGCGGGTTACAGTTTCTAACCGCCTCTTGCGCGGCGATCGCTTCGTATGGCTGCTGGTCTGGGGTCTGGCGCTGTGCGTGAATGCGTCTTTTGCTCTGGCACAGGGTTCTGACGTGTCGGTGCATCTGGACATCGATGCTGCTCCTCGTCATGCGCCAGCGGCCCAGGGAGCCGTCTGGCTGGTCCCGCAGGGATCGAGTCTGGAGCGCCAAGATATCCTAACTCCCTCCAAGCAGGCGCAAAGTTATCAGATCCTGCAAAAGGGCAAGGAGTTTCAGCCTCATTTTCTGATCGTTCCGGTCGGCAGTAACATCGATTTCCCCAACGCAGATCCGTTTTTTCACAATGTCTTCTCTCTTTTTGAGGGTAAGCGATTCGATCTCGGACTCTATGAGGCCGGTTCGCGCCGCACGGTTCGTTTCGATCGCGAGGGTATTTCCTATATCTTCTGCAACATTCATCCTGAGATGGGAGCGGTCATCATCTCGCTGCGCACGCCGTATTACTCGATGCTTGGACCGGATCGAAGCGCCGTGATACACAATGTGCCCTACGGCGAGTACATTCTGAAGACATGGAGCGAAGACGCCGCGGAAGAGAGTTTGCGCGCAGCGGAACGCAAGATCGAGGTCAAGGCCGGCAAGCCGGAGGCATTCTCTCTGCACGTGAATGCACGAACAATAAATGCATCGACGCACAAGAACAAATTTGGGGAAGACTATCCTCCCGAGCCTAACCAGAGTTACTGAGGCCGGCAGCAAGATAGGGAATTCTGTTGCGATTCCCTATCTTGCCGGCAACTGCCGCGCGGCGTGAAACGGCGCTTTCCATTCGCTCACGCACCGCGGATCACTGCACCGTGAGGGTAATCGCGGTGGTCTCAGTGATCGCGCCCGAAGTGGCCATGACCGTAACCACGGATGTTCCAGTCGGGGTTGTGGTCGGCGACGAGGAGGTACTGGTGCTTGAGCCGCCACACCCTGCCACACCCAACGCCACCGCGAATGACAACAGCACGATGGGAAGCAGCGCTAGAAGCATGCGCCGTTTCTTAAATATTCCGATCAATGCAAACGCTACAAGGGGCGTAAAGGTTGCGGCGGTAATACCAGCCTCGTAGTGCTTGGCTTGGGTTGCCTGCTTTGCCATGTTGCTGTACGGTGAGGTTGTCGTTGAGCCTGTCGAGATGGTCAGAGTGGTCTGCGCGCTCGCGCCCGCGGTTACGTTGACCGACGACGGCGAGAAGGAGCATGCGGCCCCTGATGGCAGCCCCGAACAGGACAGGCTGACTACGCCCGCAAAGCCGTTGCTTGGCGCCAGGTTTATTGTTGCCGTGACGTTGTGTCCGGAAGATACCGTCAAAGTGCTTGCCGATGAACTCAGGACGAAAGTGGGAGGTGCCGTCGCAGCCGACACGGCCGAGATGGAGCCGAAGAGGCCATCTTTCTCATCGTTCAATCCCGCAGCGAAGTACAACGTATTCGGGTCGCCCACTGCAGGGCTCGCCTGGCCGAAGACAAGCTCCCACAACCCTGGATTGACGATCACGTTGTTATTGGCATCCGTCAACTGACCAATAAATGCATAAGTCGAAGGATTGTAGACGTTAATAACTCCGTCGCCGAAGTTACCAACCAGCAGGTCGCCGCCATACATGCCAAAGCCGGCCGGTGCAAGCGCTATACCCCAAGGTGCATTCAGTTTGCCACCAGTTATGGCACGCGTGACCAGATTGCCATTTGTGTCATATTCGTCCACGATTCCCGTTCCGGCTCCCAGCGTCTCCTGGTAGGTTGTGGTATTCCGCAGCATATAGGTGACGTACACTGTGGAACCGATGGTGTGAATGGCGTAGGGCGCATAACCGACGGGAAGATTCGGATCGGTGAAGGAGCCTGGAAGATTGGCGGCCTTGAAGCTCGTGTTGTAGACTTCGACGCTGGCTCCAGCGCCGAAGTTAGCGGCCAGAAGATAGGTTCCGGTCGAGTTCGTGTCCAGGGCTATGTCGGTGTATACGGCGTTCTTTGAGGAGTTGTTCACTGCTATCAGCGCGACGTTGCCGGAGCCTGACAGAGTGGAATCCCAGCCGGAGATGGTTCCATCGAGAGAGCAAAAGAGGAATGCCGCCGCCCAGTCGTCAGAGAGCACAAAGCTCCCAGACGGTGCAGTGGTCGTCGCAACGGTACCCGTCGGCGACCCAGTTCCTGTGCCCGATGCAGCTGGAATCGTAACTTTGAATGCGATATTTCCCGATGCGTCGTTGACATAGTCGAGGCCGGTGACATTGGTGTTGATCCAGAAAGCCTGGCCGATCGAAATGCCCCAGGGATCGACGAATTTCGGATCTGTTACCAGGGCAGGTACCGCTCCATCCGAGATGATGTTGGTCTGTTTGTAGGTGGTGGCCTGTTGAGCGCTCGCCAGCGATCCGGCCGCAAGAAGCAGGGCCAGACAAGCACACCTGTGAATTCCGATCACCGACAGTCTGAATTGTTCCATTATCCGCCTTCTCTCTTGCTCTCACAGATCCGAGCGCTGCAAAAGCCATACCGGTTGGGTTTGATTCCGGTACAGCATTGAGAGTAAGAAAAGGCGCGGAGGAGATTGTCAGGTTGGTGTAATGCGATCGAAAGCCTTTCTGCACGGGTTTGTAAGCCGATCATTCTTCTTCTGTCGAATGCCCACGCCTCCCTCCGTCAACTGGAATCGTACAGCGCAATCAAATGACACGTTAGAGACAGTTCAATGACAAACGACCAAACGCACTCCTTCTATGTTTGTCGAGGCGCAGGAACGGCGAGTCTTTCGTTCCGGCGGACCGGACGGGTCAAGACCAAATTCCAACAAAGGTGAAGGAGTCACATGGTCAACATTGGAAATCGCCTCCTGGCGCGAGGCATGAACATTGCCTCGGCCGCCCTGCTCTCACTTCCAACCGCTCTCGCCGCACAGCAAGTTCAGCACTACACACAAACCAATCTCGTCTCCGATACCCCCGGCATGGCGAGTATCACGGATCCCAATCTTGTGAACCCATGGGGTCTGTCGCGCAGTTCGGGCAGTCCTTGGTGGGTCTCCGACAACGGTCCCGGCCTCACCACGCTCTACGGAGCAACCGGGACGCCCGCTTCCCTTGTCGTTAAGATTCCACCAGCTGACAGCAGCAGCGGCCAAACTGGAACGCCGACGGGGCAGATCTATAACGGCACCACCGGCTTTCAACTCGCCGCTGGATTCCCGGCACACTTCATCTTTGTCACCGAGGACGGCACCATCTCGGGCTGGAATTCAGGCGTGAATGCTGGTTCGGCGGTGATCATGGTGAATACAATGAGCGAGTCGGTATTCAAAGGCGTCGCCGTGGCCCCGGTCGTCGATCCGGTGCTGGGACCGACCGACTATCTTTACGTTGCCGACTTTCGCAAAGGGCGCGTGGAGGTCTACGACACCAACTTTCATCGCGTTTCGCTCGATGACGATGCGTTTGGCGACGAGCGAATCCCCAGAGGCTTTGCTCCCTTCAACGTCCAGGACATCGGCGGAAATCTCTACGTTGCCTACGCACAGCAGGACAGCGCTAAGCACGATGAGGTCGACGGTCAGGGTCTTGGATACGTAGATGTCTTCTCACCTGAGGGCCGTCTGTTGCATAGCCTTGAATGGGGCCAGTGGTTCAATGCTCCGTGGGGTATCGCTCAGGCCTCCGGTGACTTTGGCGCTTACAGCCACGACATCCTGGTCGGTCAATTCGGCAGCGGGCAGATTCTTGCATTCGATCCGGTCACAGGCCGCTACAAGGGCAACTTGCTCAACGCTTCCGGTTCGCCGATTGCGATCGATGGCCTGTGGGGACTGGCTTTTGGCAGCGGAACGGGTTCCGGCGCAGCCAACGCGCTCTACTTCACTGCTGGCCCGGACGGTGAGCAGCATGGCCTCTTTGGCACGATCGCTGCGGTCGAAAACGTGCTGGGAGGCGACCGGTAATTGAGCTTGGCCATCTCACATCGGCCGCCATAGCAGAACCAGGGATGACGTATCCCGAGCGTGTACACTCAGGTCGACACGCCGGCAGACTGGTGGCCCTCTTCGTCGCTGGGGTGGAGAGAGCGGCGAACTGCTGCGGTACAACTCAAGCTACGCAATCCCTGGATTTGCTCTAACTAGCACTTTGATTTCTGGCTGCTACCGCGGATATGTTTCGGCGTTTATTTCGTTCGCCGGTTGGCTACTTTGCTGGCCGCCCGTTTCAAGGCTTGACTGTAACCTCTGTATCTCGGCCTCCAATTGCGCGCCCCGAGTCAACCATTGCCGCATCGTCGCCACGCAACCGGGTTGAACGTACTTACGCTCTGCCTGTTTGCTGAGGGCCTCTTCCATTTGAATTTGGCACTGGCTCACTTCGGTGCGCAGTTGAGCATACTCTGCCTGGCCCTTTTTCAGCTTATCCAGCTTCTCCAGCCTCTCCAGATACGCCGGCGGGGGCGCGCAGCAGTTTATCAACTCGTCTTGCCGCTTTTTGTTCTCTATCCGATGCAGGAAATAAACCGACGCGCAGACGAGCAGGACTCCCAGGCAACCGATAACGATCCTGGCCCTCGCCGGTACTTGCCTTAGCTTTCCGAACATCAGTCAGTTCTCCGCTGTCATTAGCTCGTAGGTGTGGGTGTTATTTGGCGGATTGGGTGAATCGCTGGAAACAAACTCCCCGGTCTGCGTATCCCTAAAGTAATAAGGCGCGGTAGGCAGTTCATGCTGCTGGCCCTGGCCATCGGTATACATAGTGTTGCCCCGGATTCCCTGCCGGGTCGATTGCTCCACCGTTGCGTAGGGATCGTCACCGCTTCCGCCCGATGAGCCGGAGGAACTCCCGCTGCCGGGAAGGATCTGCACGGACTCGCAGCCCCTGGGGTTGTTATTCGCCTGGCAGAACGTAAGGTTCATATTGCCCGTCTTCAAACGGGAAATGCGTGTTACAAGAATCCCAACCTGAATAGCCTGTTGATACATGTTCTGAAAACACGCCGGTTCCATTGCATTTCCATTACTAAGACCATCGCTGTTCATCAACGCTTGCCGCTGCTGCTGCTGGAACTGCTGTAGCTGCAATTCGCATGCCTCGACGCTCGCATTTAATTTAGCTAGCTGCGATTCGTACTGCGTGAGCTGTCTCGCCTGTCCGCCGTTCTCATTGCCGCTCCCGCCGACGTCGTTTGGGTTGGGAGGATTCACTTCGCCTTGCGGTCCACCGCCGCCCGGAATCGGATTGACAGTCTGCCGATCGTGGTTGTCTGGCGGCAGCGGATCGGGTCCGATGTGGAATATCAATAACACGAGTCCGTACGCAGTCATGAATACGAAGAAACCCACTATGACCCTGAGAGACAATTGCAGTGATTTGAATCTTGCCCACATAGTGCTCTTCTCCTTGCTGAGAGCAGCTCCTTCGCTGCACCTGGTTTTCCGAATCCGCTCGGCGAGCGCATTGCGCCTGCTGAGCCGCAAGCGTACTGAAGTGGTTCAACAGGCGCACTCTGGGCGTGAGCCTACTGCGCGTCGTCATTGGTCAGAGGCGTATAGGTGTGCGTGTCGTTGGGCACGGTGTTGTCGGTCGAGCCGACATATTGGCCGGTTTGATTATCCTGCGAGTAGTAGGGCTGCGTCTCTAATTCCTGCGTTTGGCCGTTTTCGTCGGTGTAGTTGCTGTTGCCGCGAATGTAGTTGCGGTCCCACTTGTCGACCGCGTCGGTACTGGTATCGGGGTTGTTGTAGCTGGGGGCATTCGGGTCGGTGGGATGGTAATAATTCGGCTGGGAGCCTCCGCTGTAAGCATAACCGCCCTGCGATCCACTGCTGTATGAGCCGCTCCCTCCACCGCCTCCGCTGCCCTGGAGGCGCTGGAGCTGCGATTCGATGCCCTTTGCCTGAGCAATCCACATCGGCATCTGCGCTTCGCACGGCGCCTGCGAGGTGGGCATCACGCCATTCGCGGCGTCCCGCGCCCACTGCGCGGTGTTCTGGTTCATCTGCACCTCGCATTGCTGCGCTAGCTGGATCAGTTGATTTTCCTGAGCCTTGAGCTGCGTGATCCGCGCGCTGTTGTCGTCGCCGCCGTAAGAGCCTCCGCCTCCCCCGTAAGAGTTGCCGCCTCCGCCGTACGATCCACCGCCGCTGTAAGGGGGATGATGCTGCGACGCGCCGTAGCAGAACAACAGGAAAAGGACGCCGAGCACGATCTTTGCCGCCAGGGGCAGCGCTTTCAACCTCGCTAGGAACTTTGCCAACATAGGAATCTCCTTCTTCTTGAATCTCGCGCCCGGCGCGGCAGGTAACGCTTTAATGAGGAAACCTAGAACCGATCCTTGAATCCTGGCCCTTCTTCCCAACCATCATGCGGGTTCACTCAAGACGGCGTAAAATGCGAGAAAAGTGCGTCAATACAACATAGGCGTTGTCCGGTCCGGCGACGGGAGTTGCTCTGAGTCGAAGAATCTTGGTCGATGAAATAGACTATTGGAAACGGGTTTTTAAGAGATGTGGCCCCGTAGCTCAGGTGGATAGAACAGCAGTTTCCTAATCTGATTCTGTCGTTTATTATCAATAACTTACGCGAACTAGGACGCCCCGAGAAACCCTAAAAGGAACGCAAAGGAATCTTCTCAATGGGTTGAAATATGGGTTAGACCCAATATCCATTCGGGTTTCAGGTTCCTCGGCTTCAACCCAACCCACTTAGATTTGGAAACCCCTTCTTGCCATCGCGGTCACGCCCGTACCGGGCGTGTGGGCAGTGATGTCCCTCGCAAAAACTGCTGCTGACGTCATACAGCACCAGGCTGCCCTCTTCCAGATGACGCTCAGCCAGTTTCTTGCCGATGCGGGGCTTGCGCTCCAGCAGCCAGTCCATGGCCTGATAGAGTTCATCCTCAGTGGCGTCCTCAAGCGACAACTCCTCCGACAGAGTCGTGGTGTGCCAGTCGCGGATGGTCGCTAGCTTCGAACACGGGCTCACCAATCGTTGGGAGATCATGGCCACGACCAGGTCCCGTTGCAGGCAGCGCTTGGCAGCAAGAATCGAATCAAGGCCCAGCCGGCGGATGCTCATCAGAACCGCACTAGTGTAGCCGTTAACTTGGACGAATTCAGAGGAAGTCTTAGTCACCGGTCTCCGAAACTCTAGCCGGAATTGCCCGATGGAAGGAGCATACCGGTGACGGGGAACAAATTTGCCCAGAGGAGCTTGGCTCAAATTGCTTTGCTGGCTTGCATCTGTTCTCAATCCACGTCACAGCGTATCGTATAGTCATCTCTGGTTTTCTTCTCTGTAGGGGCGGGCACACATTCCCCGGATAGACAGAGTGTAGTCGAGTCCCGGCCGGTGTCAAGGCCGCGCGTCGCGCGCCGCTTCGCGGTCAATGAGCCTTGACACCTGCCTCAGAGCCTCGGCTTAATTTTCGACTATTCCGGGAATTTCATCATAGACATCCGAAGGATCCAACTAGAAATGGGTGGACATTTGTCATATCACTCAGATCAAAATGGGGAAGTACACGATACCAACGTCTGTTGAGATAACGGGATACGACCTTTCTGGTTTCCTATAGCTAGCCAATTAGGACACAAACGACCCACAAAGTGTGCTCAAAGCGCGATCACGAATGGCGCTCGGCGTGCTGACTTAAGAAGTGGAGAGTTTAGCTCCGCTTTGATTTGAAATTGATGAGAAATCATTGAACGGCAAGCTGAACATGCCGATAGTAAGGGCTCAAGAGTAACCTCGCCAAATCTAGTTTTGGGACGGTTGCCTGAACTGCGGGGGCCTTGTATCAGAATCTCTCGCAGGAGCAAGTGATTGTCCCGGCCATCTGTAGCCGCTATTTGAAAGCCCATCAGACTAATTGCCCCTCAGAACTGTCCAGTGAAGTCAGTAATACCTGTGTGTTCTTAAGAGGAGTTGATCATGCCAGCAACGGCCGAGGAAAGGGAGAATACGTCCCTTGTTCGCCTGGAGGGCGCCATCGACATTGCATCAGCCACTGAGATGAAGAGCGTTCTTCTCAATGCGCTGGCATCTAAGAAAGAGATCAGGTTGACGCTGGAGGGCGCGACCGAGTTGGACGTAACCGCTTTGCAACTGCTCTATGCAACAGAGCAGGAGGTCGCGAGATTAGACGTTCGACTCAGGCTTGAGGGCTCCGTTCCCGGCGAGATCGCCGCCGCAATGGCGGACGCGGGATTCGCGAAGTTTCAATTCCAACAATAAGTAGGCAACGAAAGGCCGAAGAACCGCCTTGTCCAACGCAAACATCATCGATAAGCACAGACAGGCCTATCAGGAAGAGGCTCGCGAGGTTCTCGTCGAACTGGAATCTTCGCTGCTTGAGCTAAACGAAAGGCCAAACGACGGCGAACTTGTCGGACGGGTCTTCCGCTCGATGCACACCATCAAGGGCTCGGGAGCCATGTTCGGCTTCGATGAGGTGGCCTCTTTCACACACCATCTCGAAACAGCCTTTGATGAAGTTCGCGAAGGACGGCTCATCGTCACTTCCAAGCTAGTTGACCTCTCCCTGGAAGCGGCTGACCTGATCAAGAAGATGTTGGATGACGCTTCGGGCAAGAGTGGCGCAGACAATGCGCTTGCGGCCGGCATCCTGGCAAGACTAAGAGAACTGACAGGGATTGCCGACACAAAGCAATCCGATGCGCCGTCCCCTGCGCCGCCTTCAGATCATTCGGCGAAAGAAGGCGCAAACCAGGACTGGTTGATTCGGTTTGCTCCTGGGCCGGACCTAATGCGGAATGGCACCAATCCTTTGCTGTTGTTGCGTGAACTGAAGCAGTTAGGGAACGCGCGAGTGACAGCGAACATGGTGGCGATTCCCCCCTTGAGCGAGTTGGATCCGGAGCGCTGCTATGTGAGTTGGGAGATTCTGTTGACCACCAATGGCGGCCGTGAGGCAATCCGCGATGTCTTCATGTTTGTCGAGGATTGTTGTGAGCTCACCATCCAGTCCGTTGCTTCGCAGGCTGCTTCGGTGCAAGAACTTCCGGCGAACTCACTGGAAGAACCGCGAAGGAATCTTGGGCGCCGTGACACCGACAGGCCAGACAACGCATCCAGCATTCGAGTGCCGGCGGCCAACCATCACACATTGATCAAGAGAAGCGGCGCGCGCTATTACGTCGATATAAAGGACGGGCCTCTTGTGTGCCGGCACCGTCCTTCGGTCGATGTCTTGTTTCGCTCTGCGGCCCGATATGCGGGCCAGAATGCGGTAGGGGTGATCTTGACAGGAATGGGGGACGATGGGGCCCGGGGATTGCTTGAGATGAAGATGGCTGGTGCCATGACCATCGCGCAGGATGAAGCCAGTTGTATTGTTTTCGGGATGCCAAAGGAAGCTATAAAGTGCGGCGCGGTCAACAAAGTACTGCCGCTGCAGGGAGTCGCAGGAGCGATTCTTAATTGCGCGAGATGACGCGCCAATGAGGTTGGGAGTCAGGTGACAAACTAATGAGCAGCAGCACCAGCACGATAGCATCTGGCGGTCTGCAGAAGGCCCGAAGCGACCTTCAGTGGCTTCTCCGGACCACCGAGGAGGCGATCGTTGCACTTGTGACTTCTTTTGGCGAGCTCACCAAGGATACCGACTCGATCTTAAGCCTGGCATCCAACATTGTGGATTGCGTCGAAGACGAGAGCATCAGTTCGGTTCTGCCCAGCGTGCAGGCCCTGGGAGCTGCCGCAAAGCAATTTGTGGGCGAGCGGCTGCAGGCGACCTCGGGGATACTCGGCACGGTAACGGCGGAGACGGAATTGCTGAGTCAGCTATCCCAGGTCACCGAGAACCAGGCCAGCATAGCCCTCAAGATAAAGATTCTCAATGTTCACACCAAGATTGAAGTGGCGCACCTTGGGACCGTCGGCGCCGGATTCGATTATCTCGCTCACGAACTTGCCGACTTCTCCCGGGCCCTGACACTCAGCACCGTTGAACTCACAAGCCACACCAATCAACATAGATCCGCGAATGAAAAGACACAATCTGTGCTGTCTGTTGAGCTTCCGCACTTGCGCGAACAATTGGGAGCCGTTGAATTCAGCCTGATGGGCGCCTTGGAAGTACTGGATTCCGGGCTGACGCGGCTCTCGCAAGCACCCGCGCAATTCAAGAGGTCCGCGGAGGAGATTGCCGCACAGATTGCTGGCGTGGTGGTGGCCGTCCAAGGTCACGACATCACTCGGCAGCAACTCGAACACGTTGAACAGGCGTTCGAGGTCATCTCGTGCAAACTGGAGTCAATGGACACCTCGGCGATCGCATTCGCTTCTGAAGCCGCATACGGCCATGCGGGTCTCTCGATCCAGATTTGTCAGCTAAAAGCGATCAGGGAAACTATCTCTGAATGGGCATCGCAGATACAGGCGTGCATGAGCAGTATCTTCAGGATCAGCGCATCGGAATTGGTCGGAGTTGGGCCGCTGGTGCTTGAACAAGAGGAGTCGATGTCGGCTCAGCTATGTCATATCGACTCGCTCGAGCGCGAATGCAAATCCTACGGCGAAAAACTCCGATCGACTCTGGATGGAATCTCGAACCTGTCGGAACTGGTTAAAGAACACATACAGAAATCGGAGTCCGCCCGAAATCGCCTTCGGCTCCTCACATTCAACTCGGTCGTTGAGGCGTCTCACCTGGGCGCAAAGGCCGACGCGATTTGCGTGATCGCCGATGGAATTGCGGAAGTCTCGGTTGAGTGGGGCAAGATCTCCGAGCATTCAGGGGCTGCTTTGCAGGAGATCTTGAGTCTCTCAGATCGAATTAACGGAGTGATAGCGACGTTTTCGCAAGCGAGTGACGAAAGCCTCCGGAAAGCTCAGGACAAAACCTCGACGGGTCTCAAAAGCTTGCGGAGCGCCGCTTCGTTTGCAGTCATGCAAGGGAAGAGGATTGAGACCGTGACCGAAGCGATGTGGACCAGGATCAGAGAGATCGAAAGAACCAGGCAGTTGCTGAATACCTGTTTTGACCGCATCGACACAGTCGTGAAAGTCCTGGAGAGCGTGAAGTTCGATTTGGAAGCCGATTACCCGGGCGTAAGGCAAAGGTACGACGAACCAGAGATCGAGCGGTTGTTCTCAGCATCGTACACAACACAGACAGAGCGCGAAGTGCTGCATGCAGCGCTGAACGGAACGGTGTTTTCCGGAGTGCAGCAGGCTTCAGTGGGAAACGGTGTTGAATTGTTTTGATTTCGAGAATTGCTCGCGGCAAATGCCGAGATCTCAGACGAAGGAGATAGACAACAGCGATGAAACGGATTTTGACAGTAGACGATTCAGCCAGCGTCAGACAGATGGTCTGCTTCACCCTGCAAAAGGCCGGCTATGAAGTTGCGGAGGCCGTCGATGGCAAGGATGGGATTGCCAAAGTTGGCAGTGGGAAATTTGATCTGATCATTACCGATCTGAACATGCCCAATGTGGATGGCATTCAATTGATCACGGCCGTTCGCAAGCTGCCGGGATATACTTTTGTTCCGATCCTGATGCTTTCCACGGAGTCTCAGGCGGAGAAAAAGGACGCCGGACGGAAGGCGGGCGCGACCGGATGGATTGTGAAGCCGTTCAATGCGGATCAGTTGGTTGCCGTGGTTCAGAAACTTGTCAAATAGGCTAGTGGCCACTGTGAGAACGGGCCATTCACGGCGAGGTGGGCAGTTGTAATTGCAGGCGATCAGGGATTAAGCATAAGAACCACTTCATTGGAGTGAAACGTGATTCCAGAAAACAAAACCTTCGAACAGGCGGGTCTGATTACAGCCGTTGAGCAGGCCGCAGACGGCATCGTGGTTACGAATACCGAAGGCAACATTCAGTATGTCAATCCTGCGTTTACAAATATGACCGGCTACAGCAGCGAAGAAGCTATCGGGAAGAATCCGCGCGTACTCAAATCCGGACATCACCCCCAGGCTTTTTACGAGGCTCTCTGGAAGACCATCAAGTCCGGGCAGATCTGGCACGGCGACATGATCAACCAGCGCAAGGATGGAAGTCTTTATCACGAAGAGATGCGAATCGCGCCTGTACGTTCCTCAACCGGCGAAATCATCAATTTCATCGCGATCAAGCACGATGTGTCCGATCGGCGGGCAGCGGAAGAAGCCAAATCGCTCCTTGCCGCCATTGTGGAGGGCTCGGAAGACGCCATTATCGCCTATTCATTGGCGGGCATCATCCTTACCTGGAACCGCGGAGCCGAGGTTCTACTCGGCCACTCTGCAACTGAGGCAATCGGGCGCTCACTGACCCTGATCCTAGCGCCCGAACGAGTGCGGCTTCTACCGGACTTCACGGCGAATGTCTGTCTGAGCGGCGTTCCGCAATATGACAGTGTGTGCCTTCACAAGGATGGACGAAGGATACAAGTGTCGGTCACTGGTTCTCCGGTCAGGAATCTCGCAGGCGAGGCCACGGCCATCTCCCTCATTCTTCGCGACGTCACGGAACGTCATGAGGCTGAGCGGGCGCTGCGAGAGAGCGAAGAGCGATTCCGTGCTGTCTTTGAGCATGCGCCGGCCGGCATTTCTGAAGTTGGGCTTGATGATCGGATCATCCAGGTTAATGCGAAGTTCTGTGCTCTGCTCGGTTATTCAGAGCAGGAATTGCTTGGAAAGTGCTGGCAGGAGTTGTGCCACCCCGACGATCTGGAAGCCGCCTTACATAGGAAGAGGACTCTTAGGGAAGGAAAATGCACGAGCGTGGACGGCGAAAGACGCTACCTTCGCAAGGATGGATCCGCTGTCTGGACCCATGCAAGGATCGCGTTGATACGAGGCAACGATGGCAGCCGGCTATGCCATGTGGTTCATGTGACGGATATCACCGAACGCAGGAAGGCCGCCGAGGCGCTGCGGGAAAGCGAAGCTCGTTTCCGCAATATGGCGGACAGCTGTCCTTCGATCTTATGGGTGTCCGATGAAGCGGGAAACTTAGAATTCATCAACAGAGAATACCGGCAATTCCTGGGAAAGTCATCCAGCCAGATGACGGCCGGTGAGTGGCGGAGCCTGATTCATCGAGACGATGCAGTTGAATTCGTTGCGGCCTTCGAGCACGCCATGAAGGAGCGCGCTCCATTCCGAGCCGACGGCCGCTATCAGAATGCCGACGGTGAGTGGCGGCTTCTGGGCATCAGCGGGCAGCCTCGGCTGTCGCCGACCGGCGAGTACATGGGGCATATAGGCCTTGGCGCAGACATCACAGATCGAAGGTTGAACGAGCAAGCGCGTGAATTTCACCATTCACTCATTCGCACAATACAAGAGGTGGCGCTCGACGGAGTTCTGGTTGTGGACAACGAAGGCAATGTTCTCTCGCACAACGAACGGCTCTTCGAGGTCTGGCAGATTCCTTCCGCGCAGATCCCCAGGCCCTTGCGCGCAGCCACCCTTGGCGCTCCAATTCCGCCACTTCTGTCGGCATGCCTTGAGCGCGTCAAAGATCCCGAGTCCTACCTGAAGCGGGCGCGCGAGCTTTATGCCGATCCAGCAGCAAACGATGAGTGTGAAGTGGAACTGAAAGATGGCCGGACGCTCGAACGTTATTCGACAAGCGTTAAAAATGAAAACGGCAAGTACCTTGCGCGTGCCTGGTTCTTTCGAGATATTAGCGAACGCAAGTGCGCCGTGCAGGCACTGCAAAACAGCGAAGAGAAGTTCCGCCAGTTGGCTGAAAACGTTCATGAAGTGTTCTGGATGGTGGCTCCGGGATCAGACAAGTTTCTCTATGTCAGCCCAGCGTACGAACGAGTGTGGGGAAGAAGCTGTGCCAGTGTTTATGAGAATCCTGCCTCTCGGCTGGAGGCAATTCACCCGGATGACTACGAAAAGTCCCGGTTAATGTTTGCAAGACAAATGCAAGGGGAAGATATTGAAACGGAGTATAGAATACACACGCCAGACGGAGTGGAGAAGTGGATACGGGGGCGAGCATTTCCCATATGCGACAGCGATGGAAAGTTGATTCGGGTCGTCGGAATCGCGGAGGACATCACTGAACGAAAGCGGTATGAGCAGGAACTGATTCGCGCCCAGGAAGGGGCTGAAGCAGCGAATCGCGCCAAGAGCCGCTTTCTGGCCAACATGAGCCACGAGATTCGCACGCCGATGAATGGCGTAATTGGCATGAATCAACTGCTGCTGGAAACGGAACTGACCCCCGAGCAAAGAAAGTACGTTCAGGTTGCCCAGACCAGCGGACGCACACTGCTTGCCCTCATCGACAACATTCTGGACCTGTCAAAGATTGAGTCAGGCAAGATTACTCTGGAAAACCAAAGCTTCGATTTGCGGCAGACGATCACGGATGTCCTTTTGCTCGTCCAACCGCAGTCGATTGCCAAGAGCCTTCAAGTTAGTTCATTCATTTCTCCCGATCTTCCGCGGCTGCTGAAAGGGGATGCGCACCGCTTGCGCCAGATCCTGACCAATCTCATGGCGAATGCAGTCAAGTTCACGGAACGCGGTGAGGTGACGCTCAATGCAGAGCTTGCATGCGAAAGCAATGGCATGTCTACGGTCCGTTTTGCGGTCAGCGATACGGGTATTGGCATGCGACCGGATCAAGTGAACTCGCTTTTCTCAGCATTCGTCCAAGCCGACACCTCGACGACGCGCAAGTACGGCGGCACCGGGCTTGGATTGACGATTTCAAAGCAGCTTGTAGAACTGATGGGCGGGAAGATCGGCGTGAATAGCCGGGAGGGTCAAGGTTCCACGTTCTGGTTCACTGCGGTCTTCGAGGATATAACTGCTGACGAGCGAGCATCAACGGGAGAACCTGAGAATCTTATCATCAAGCCGCGTCTTGAAACGAGAATCGGGCATGGAGAGAGAATCCTCGTAGCAGAGGACAATTCGACCAACCAGCTTGTCGTTCTTGCGCAACTTGAAAGACTCGGCTACAAAGCTGATGCAGTCACGAACGGCGCAGAGGCCGTCGAAGCAGTCAAGCGCGGTGGCTATGACCTAGTGCTGATGGACTGCGAAATGCCCGTGATGGACGGCTATGAGGCGACTCGCCAGATTCGGACGTCGCTTCAATCGGCGATCCCAATCGTCTCGCTTACAGCCGATGTGACATCCTCCGCCAGGGAACGGTGCCTCAGCACAGGTATGAATGGATATCTTTCAAAACCGTTGGAGCTGCTGCAATTGACAAAGATGCTCGACAGGTGGATGCCGGTAGCCCAAGCCCACGCACTTCCAGAGCCTCTCCCGCAGCCTAAAAGAGAAGTCATAGAATGCACATTCGATGAGGAGCCCCTGCTGCGACGGTTGATGGGAGACCGCCAACTTGCCAGCTCGGTGATCAGAGGCTTTCTCGATGATTTTCCGCACCAATTGAGTAGATTGCGACGTTTGCTCTCTGAAGGAGACCTGCCGGCAGCCAGGCTGTATGCACACTCGCTCAAGGGAGCCGCGGCAACCGTTGGTGCGGAATGTTTGCGCTCAGCCGCATCAGCCATTGAACAGGCCGGGAGCGCAGGAGACTTGATTCTTTGCACTGAACTGCTACCCCGCGCGGCGGAGGAATTTGAACGATTTAAGGCCATCGTGCAAAAGATAGGTTGGTTGAAGCTTCAAGCACAATCCGTGGTTTTGAGGATGACAGGCGATGATTGATCTCGATGATGAACTGGCTCAGGATTATTTGGCTGATTGCCGCGAGCACCTTGCGGCGATCGAAGCGGATCTACTTGCCCTGGCGATGGGCGGAGCACCAGCTGATGAAGACCGGCTAAGTCGCGTTTATAGAGGAGTGCATTTCATCTGGGGTGGCGCCGCGTTCTTCGACCTTATGAGGATTCGTGAGCTTTCTTACAAGATGGAGCAGAGCTTGAATCTTCTCCGCTCGCCGAACGCCGTGATTACGCCCAAGCAAGTGCGCACCTTGATCTCCGCCACGGACAAATTGAACGAGTTGATTCGAAACCCAGCAGTGAGCAACCAGTCCAGCATTCAGGCAACCATGGACGATCTAGATGGAAGGCGGCTCGACTGCCAACCATCCACTGATTCGGTTCAGGAGATTGCGCCTAGACAGCTTAGCAAAGCAGACAAGTCCCTGCGAATCCTCCTGGCGGAAGATGACTTTGCCTGCCGGCTGTTGTTGCAAACGTTTCTATCCAGGTACGGAGAGTGTCACATCGCAGTGAACGGAAATGAGGCTGTAAAGGCGTTTCGCATTTCGATGGAGCAGGAACAACCATACGACTTGATATGCATGGATATCATGATGCCCGAAATGGACGGGCGCGAAGCGGTCCGGCGTATTCGTGCGATAGAGGAGGCTAGCGGAATCATGTCGACCTCTGGCGTGAAGGTCATCATGACTACGACAGTGGAAGAGGTCAAAGAAGTGCTCCTTTGTTTCCAGGAACTCTGCGACGCGTACCTCATGAAACCCATTGACCTGGCGGAACTAGTTGGGCAGATGAAGCGTTATGAACTGATTCAATAAAGTCCTCCGCTCCTTCCAAGAGCAGACTTCTGGGCCTTTGGGCGCTCTTTTGCTGTCGGCTGCAAAAGGTCAGGGCAGGGCAGCCGCGTGCTCGTTCGGATCGAGCCGGGAAACTTCGGGAGTTGACTGCACAGCTCGCCACGTATCAAACTTGGATCGACTTTGCGCGCAGCCATCAGATAATGGGAAAAGATGTGAGGTTTCCATGACGATCCGTGTCGAACTCAACCCGGAGATGGAGAGACAGCTTGTTGCCGAGGCATTGGCGCGGGGCATCGCGCTGGAGCTGTATGCGCAGCGGCTGCTCCAGGAAGCGATGGCTTCGAAGAGCAAAGGGCGCTCTCGCGCCAGCCAGGAAGAATTTCGCGCTTTTTTGAACGCTCTGGCGAGCAAAGCGCCTAATGTACCCCAGCTGCGGTCTGAGACCTTCTCGCGCGAAATGATTTACGGTGAGCCCGCCTAATGCCCGGATTGTCCTACTTGGTAGACACGAACATTTTGCTTCGCCTCGTACAGCCAGACAGCCCCCAATATGGAATCATC